>CAZXYQ010000369.1:0-1526 GCA_964644975.1 uncultured Rhodohalobacter sp. | reverse complement strand
TCACCATTATCATACTCTCACTCATTACAAGAAATTGGCCTGCAATTAAACAGTTCTTGTTGTCTTAAGTCCGAATATTTCAAATAATTAAGCATAAATAATATTAAGGGAAGCATGTGGAATCTGCTCACTACTAAAGGTTATTCAGGCTATAGATTAGGTCTCCCATAAATCTGGACGTCGCATGCTAATTATTATGCAGGTATCGTCATTGCCTGGAGCCACACCGCTATCCATAGCGTTTCCCCGACCTGTCATGAGGTTAGATTCGGGGATGATTTGTCACAGAGGCTGTATTCTTTGATGCTACTCAGCCATGCTACTCCGATTACCGTCCTAAGCGAAATCACCCTTAAATAGAATTAATGCTGCGGTGCTTTAACCCGATAAAAACAAATGGTATTTTTGATCGGTTTAATAACGGAAATAGTTTAATCCGTGTTTTTCATAACTAACTAACTAAATAAAAAACAGAGATATGTTAATTGATATCATTGCAGGTGCAAGACCAAATTTCATGAAAATTGCACCCATCATACGGGAGATCGAGAATGTAAACCGAAAAGAAGGAGTCAAAAAAACAGATAAAGACTATTTGGAGTATAGGTTAATTCATACAGGGCAGCACTACGACAGGAATATGAGCGGCTCATTTTTTGAACAGCTGGGGATACCCGAGCCGGATATGAATCTTGAATCGGGGTCGGGAACGCAGTCGGAGCAGACCGGCAGAATTATGACCCGGTACGAAAAGGTTTTGTCGGATAGAAAATCAGACCTCTGTATTGTTGTCGGTGACGTAACATCCACTATGGCCTGCTCTATCACGGCTAAAAAAATGGGTGTAAAAGTGGCGCATGTTGAAGGTGGCATCCGTTCCCGTGACTGGACGATGCCGGAAGAGATCAATCGCGTGGCAACAGATAGTATCACCGACTTTTTCTTTACCACGTCAGAGGTAGCCAACAGTAATCTCAAGTCGGAGGGCGTAGCGGATGAACGGATCTACTTTGTTGGAAATACCATGATTGACACGTTACTAAGCAATCTAGATAAGCTACAAAAACCAAAGGTGTATGATGAGTTATCTCTTAGTGAGAAAAACTATTTCGTAATGACTCTTCATCGTCCCGCAAATGTTGATGAAGAGAATAAGCTGAAGGCTCTTATCAATAATATTGCCGGGGGTGTACAAAATCAAAAAATAATTTTCCCGGTTCATCCAAGGACAAAAAAAATACTGGATGATCTTGGAATCTCCCATCAAAACCTGGTCTATACAGAACCGCTTGGATATCTGGAGTTTATCTGGCTCATCAAACATTCAAAAGCGGTCATCACCGATTCGGGTGGTATTACAGAAGAGACAACTGTACTGGATGTGCCCTGTCTCACGCTCCGCGACAACACCGAACGGCCTGAGACGGTAACTCAGGGAACAAACGAGCTAATTGGCACGGATCCTCAAGCGGTAAAACCTGCCCTTAAAAAGTTGATGTCAGGAAGCTGGAAAAAAGGCTCAGTGC
>CAZXYQ010000368.1:0-1541 GCA_964644975.1 uncultured Rhodohalobacter sp. | reverse complement strand
TAATCAATCGAAGAAGCCTGTTTCAGCTGCTATATGATAATATGGACGATTGGCTCAATCCGTCTTGGTCTGCTACGCAGGATAATAATTCCCGGCTAACTCATAGAAATTAATAATCATGAACAAGAGAAAGATAGGTGTTAAACAGCACGATATAACCGACTGCGGAGCCGCATGCCTCGCTTCAGTTGCAGCACACTTTGGTCTTGAAATGCCCATTTCAAAAATTCGTCAGTACGCCTCAACCGACAAAAAGGGGACAAATATTCTTGGAATGATTGAGGCCGCTGAAGCTCTTGGCTTTTCTGCAAAAGGGGTAAAGGGCGAATTTGAAAGTCTGTTCGAAATTCCAGCTCCAACGATTGCCCATATAGTTGTAAAGGAGGTGCTGCATCACTTTGTGGTTATCTATAAAGCTACCGACAAATGTATTGAAGTGATGGATCCAATGGACGGAAAACTCCACAGAGTTCCCCACGATCAGTTCAGAGAACAGTGGAGTGGTGTTCTGGTTTTAATTATGCCGAATGATTCTTTTGTAGCCGGGAATGAAAAACATTCCATTTTAAGCAGGCTTTGGTTCCTGCTTAAGCCCCATCGAACCGTTCTGCTCCAGGCCATGGTCGGGGCGGCGGTTTTCACCCTCATCGGACTCTCTACCGCCATCTACGTTCAGCTTATTGTGGACCATGTACTCTTAGACGGCAACCAAAACCTGCTGAATCTACTTGGAGTGGGAATGATTGCACTCGTCTTACTGCAAATTTTTATAGGGGTGTCAAAAACTGTTTTCACTCTTAAAACCGGTCAATTGATCGACGCGCGGCTTATTTTGGGATATTACAAACATCTTCTAAAATTGCCCCAGCGCTTTTTCGATACCATGCGGGTTGGCGAAATTATTTCCCGGATAAATGATGCGGTGAAAATCAGAACCTTCATAAATGATGTAGCGATAAATATCGTCGTAAGTATCTTTATAGTGCTTTTTTCATTCGGGTTGATGTTTACCTACTACTGGAAGCTCGGGCTCGTGATGCTGTCAATCATACCGGTCTATACGCTGATCTACTTTATTACCAATCAGCTAAACAAAAAAACTCAGAGAAAGGTAATGGAAAATGCTGCTGACCTCGAGTCTCAGCTGGTCGAATCCCTTAATTCTGTACGCACCATTAAACAGTTCGGCCTTGAAAATTTTGCCAATATGAAAACGGAAGTACGTTTTGTGCGACTATTGAAAACCGTATACAGATCCGGCCTGAATTCAGTTTTCTCGGGAAACGCATCCCAGTTTTCATCGAGAATATTTACGATCATTCTGTTATGGGTCGGAGCTGTCTATGTTCTTGAGGGAGAGATCACCCCGGGCGAACTTCTCTCCTTTTACGCAGTCATCGGCTATTTTACCGGACCTGTGAGTGAGCTGGTTGGAATGAACCGGGTCATTCAGGACGCGATGATTGCTGCCGACCGTCTCTTTGAAATTATGGACCTTGAAAAAGAAGAGCAGGGGCAAAAAGTTGAGTTAAATAAACATG
>CAZXYQ010000367.1:0-1545 GCA_964644975.1 uncultured Rhodohalobacter sp. | reverse complement strand
TCATTAAAACTATTGCAATAATAATTCTGTGCTTGCTCCAAACTACTGCTTTCGCTCAGTCTCCATCGGGTGCGGTAATCATTCCTCCAGCATCCGGGGAACATCTGGAGCTCGGAACCGGCATTGCCATTATTAAAATCCCCGGGGAGATGACCGAAGGGAGGTTCTCGCAGATTGAGCTTGTCGAGCGTCCGGGATATCAAACCCCGCTTCACGTTCATGAGCATACGGACGAACTGTTTTACGTGGCGGAAGGGACGTTAACAATTCTCGTCGACGGAAAGCGTAACCTGGCTGAGGCCGGCAGTCACGTTTTCATTCCCAAAGGCACCCCACACGCGCAGGGAAATTTCTCCGACACGATAGTTCGCACGGTCATCACATTCTTTCCGGCTGGTTTCGAGGCGTTCTTCGCCGAAAGAGCTGAAATCGTTAGCAACCATGAGCCAGGCAGTGATGCGTATAGAGTGCAGATGCGGCAGCTCGGAGAGAATTATGATATTCGAAACATTGATTTCTCCCCCTTTAGAGATCAGGACGAATAGCAGTCCGGATTGAGCTCACTGGGAAAGCGGCAACCCAACCTGAACGGCAAACAAACACGTTAGCGATACTTATAGGGAAAGCTCTTTCACCACTATTTCAACCATCTAAAAAATAAAAACTATGAAACGAAAAAAGTTTATCAAACAAACCGGCCTGATGCCCGGGGCTCTGCCGGCCCTGGGAGCGGCATTTATAAAACGAAAATAAAACCTTCGTGATCCCTCGTGTCCTCGTGCCTTCGCGGCCATCCCCCGAAAGCCTTAGATAAAAGTTTTCAGATTTTTTTTGTAAGGAATACCGAAATAAGTGCTCATACTATTATAGAGAAAGTATAAATATAGAGAAAGTATAAACAACACCTATACATGATGAACAAAGAAACCAAATATCGCCTGAAAAGAAAATCACATTTAACTGTTGAAGAGGAAGAAGTTGGCAGGGCTGTTGTAAATGCAGCTTTTTACGTGCACAAAACATTAGGCCCCGGATTACTGGAACGAGTTTATGAAGTCTGTTTTTGCCACGTACTATCAAAAAGAGGTTACAGAGTTCAACGCCAGATAGATATTCCCATCGTTTTCGAAGATAAAACGTTTGATGAAGGTCTTCGGCTGGATGTGATAGTAAACGATTTGGTTGTCTGTGAGCTAAAAGCACTGGAACATGTACATCCGGTCTGGCAGGCACAACTGCTCAGCCATATGAAACTGACAGGAAAGCGTCTTGGATATTTGATCAATTTCAATGTACCGCTTATTAAGGATGGAATACAAAGAATGGTTCTTTAAAGAGTAATTAGCCATGATTTTCACCACGAAGCCGCTAAGACCCGAAGTATTACGATTTGATAAACAGAATTCCAAAAAAAACCTAAAACCTCTACAACTAAACAGAAAACCAATGAAAAATTTCGCAGCCTGTCTTTTACTATGTATGACTGTGCAATCATTATATGCACAAGAACGATTGCCCATTATCGATATGCACATGCACGCCATG
>CAZXYQ010000366.1:0-1569 GCA_964644975.1 uncultured Rhodohalobacter sp. | reverse complement strand
TTTCCAGGCTCTTTCAAACTCATCCGGTTTTTGATGTTTACTGTCGCCGGCAAGTATCAGGTCAAACTCCAGGTCTATATCATTTAAACGGTTCAGCACTTTAAAAAACATTGCCGGATTACGATCGAACTGCCACCTTTGGTTCCACACAATTACAGGGCGCTTATTGTTTTGACGGATATCCGGTTGTTTATCAAACACTTTTAAATCTAAGCCGGGCCGCATCACAATGCTTTTCTCGCGAATCTGATCTATTGTGTTGAAATATTTATCGTCTGGAAAATTTTCTAAAAAATTGGGAAGCTCATTCAGCAAATCTTCCAGATGAAACCGGCTCGAAAATATCAGCTTATCCGCCGAAAGCATACTCAAATAATTGATATAACAATAAGTGATATCACGCTCCTCTCCTTCAGGCATGGGTTGAGTAAGCTGATTTTCATGCATCACCATCACTTTTGGAGTGTAAGCAAAGCGGGGATTTGTGAGTGCCAAAAAAGCCGGTAAATTGGTCATACTGCTAACCAGCAACAGATCAATTTCCTCTTTGATATGGCTGGTCATTTCAGCTAGTTTCACCGAATCACCATGCATTCGCCATTTCCAGCCTTTATAATTTAGCTGAATGGGAATAATTTTATGGCGCGAGTTTTCTTTCAGGCCTTTAAGAAAAGCTTTATGAGATCCGCTGTAAAAGGGTTCAACCGCAAGAATATTCAAAATTATCTGATCTGTTGATGTTTCATTAGAGGAAGAAAGTGACAACCTCCATAAGAATCAAGAACTGAGTAACAATATTGTCAGTCTATGTATGATCCCTCAAACTTATGCTATGCGAAGACCGGTATATCGAATTGTTTTCCTCTGCATTGCTATTTTAAAAAGATCCAAATTACCATAAATAGTGAATTTTTTCCGGGCTCTCGTTACAGCTGTGTACAATAATTCCTTGGTTAAAATCGGTGTATCTTCAGCAGGTAATAAAAGGTTCACACTTTCAAACTCAGATCCCTGGCTTTTATGAACGGTAATAAAGAAAGCGGGATCATAGTGCATAATACGATTTGGTTTGAAGCTTTTTATATCCGATCCGGTTTCAACATGCACCCTCAAATTACCATTTTCATCCCGCAGGCAAACGCTAAGATCTCCGTTAAAAACTCCAAGATTATAGTCATTTTTTGAAATCATCACCGGCCGGCCGTGATACCATCCGCTTTCAGCTCTGTACTTTCGATTACTTACGATTATACTCTCAATAAGCCGGTTCAGGCGCTCTGTGCCGGTTAAGCCGCGCCGCAGCACTGCAAGCCAGATACTCTCTTTCCAAAAAGCGATCAATTTTTCCGGATCCATGATTTCGGACGCCAGGTTTATCCTTGCAATTAAATGGTTCGTCAGTTCTGAAAAATCTTCTTTCCTGTAGTTAAATGAATTGTGATCAATATCATCAAATTTTGAAAAGATACTTTCTGCATTATGTTCTGGATGAGTATTTGTTTTGATCAGTTCTGCAAGTGATCCGATACCGCTCTTCTCATCAAAACGGTAACTTTTGGTCAGATACAC
>CAZXYQ010000365.1:0-1582 GCA_964644975.1 uncultured Rhodohalobacter sp. | reverse complement strand
GATGCTTGAACCCGCTTCTGTCCGAAATCCAGAGAAATTCTTCACGGTCGTCAGGAAAAAAGAAATGATCATCAATCCCCGCAAAAAAGTCGAACACATCAATCCAGCCGTGATCCGGTTTTTCTTCCATAATTTTCCGTCCTTCACCATTTATTACATCATGCATAAACAATTTCAGGTGATTTTGCTGCCTGTTCATCCACACAATGGCGAGCTCATCCGGGTTGCTTGTCCAGTAAATCCGGGGAATCAGACCATCTCCGATATCAATGTGCATTCTTTGGCTTTCTCCGGTTTCAATATCTATCACGCCAATGCGGATAACCGGATTTTTCTCACCTACTTTGGGATAAGGAATATCGGTGTATTCCGGGTAGGTGCCCTCATAATCTGTAGAGATAAACCGCTCAATATGATCTTCATCACTTTGCCAGTAGGCAATGTAGCGGCTGTCGTGCGACCATTTCCAGGCCTGCACCTGGCCAAACTCCTCTTCATACACCCATCCGAAACGGCCGTTAAAAAAGTTAGGTCCTGCATTGTATGTAAGCTGTGTTTCTTCGCCCGTATTCAGATCAAAAACAAACATTTCGCCATCTTTATGATATCCCACTTTTTGTCCGTCAGGCGATAACTCTGCAGTGAAGGCATCAGGCACAACCAGCTCCAGGGTTTCATCTTCCAGCGAGTAATAGTAATAATCAGAGATGCCGGAGTAGCGGTATACCGGGGTGAAATCGGTTTGAAATACCAGGAATCTGAAATCGGCCGACCACTGAAATGACCTGAAATCGAAGCGCATATCGGTATCTGGAAATGTGTGATCAGCAGTGCTGAAGATCAGTTCATCTTCACCGGTTTCGGGTGTGTAGGCGCGTATCTCCACGATTTGTGAAAACATATCGCGCTCGTAATAGGAATAGCGTTCACCGCCGTCAATCCATGTAATATTTTGCGGACCCTGTTCGCCGGTCAATTGTCCGGATGCCATAAGGGCTTGATCAAGGTCCTGATATTGCTGTAGTTCCTGGGCACTCAGGATTGAAGTTGCAGTTATAAAAAGGAATGTCAGAAAGGCGATGATTAATCGGATTTGGTATTTCATTGAAGCAGCTCTTCGGTTAATAGTCTGTAATGCCTCTAAATAAAAAGAATTTAGTGTTCAGATAGAAACGGTTTTTAGGGTGTTGTCTTATCTTTTAAAAGCGGGAGCTTAATTGGCAGTAAGCAGCTGGCACTTCTGCTTACTGCCTGCTGCCAACTGCAAACTTACTCAGTTTCTTACTGAATGTTCGCTTGAGGTTGAAATAGTCGATTGTAATCAGATATAAATAGAGAATGGTAAGCCCCAAAATCGGATAACCAAGTGAAAATGAATTACTGTCTGTTGAGTAAAGCCATGTGTAAACTGCAATCAATAGAAAAATGACCATTACATAGTTTAAGGTAATCCACTGGGTTTTTATGACATACCCCCGAATGATTTTTTTGAAAGGCTTTTGCTCTTCCCTGCTTAAAGTCAGGATCCGTTTCTTCTCCGGGAAGTTCAGGCTCTCTATGCCTGCTGTGAGAAATGCCCAGC
>CAZXYQ010000364.1:0-1594 GCA_964644975.1 uncultured Rhodohalobacter sp. | reverse complement strand
TCTGGCAAGTAATGAATTTATAAAACCGCAATGGTATAACAAGAAACTTTGTTATTTTTGACCATTGCAAATTATCCCTTTTTATACGAATCCCAAATAATGACAGAGGCCAAAGAAACGCTATCCTATCCAAAAGATAAGATCAAAATTTTACTGCTCGAGGGAATCCATCCGTCAGCGGTAAAAACGTTTACCGATCACCGGTTCACTCATATTGAAACGCATAATGTAGCCTGGAGTGAAGAAGAGCTGCTGGATCAGATAGAAGATGTGCAGGTTATCGGTATCCGCTCCAAAACCCAGATCACCAAAAAGGTGATCCAAAAAGCGAAAAAACTGAAAGCGATCGGCTGTTTTTGTATCGGAACAAACCAGGTGGATCTTGACGCAGCGATCGAAACCGGAGTGGCCGTTTTCAATTCGCCATACTCTAACACCCGTTCCGTTGCCGAACTGGTGATTGCAGAGTCGATCATGCTGATGCGCCGTATTCCGCTTCGCGATAAAAAAGCTCATGAGGGTATCTGGCTGAAGGATGCTAAAAACAGTTTCGAAGTGCGCGGCAAAAAAATCGGCATCATCGGTTATGGCCATATCGGGTCGCAGGTATCTGTACTTGCGGAAAATATGGGACTGAATGTGTTTTATTACGATGTGGAACCCAAGCTGCCGATGGGCAACGCCACCCGTGTGGATTCGATGGATGAGCTTCTGAGAATTTCTGATATCCTAACACTTCATGTGCCGGCCACGCCAAGAACAAGAATGATGATTGGGGCTTCCGAATTATCCAAAATGAAAAACGGAAGCGTGCTGCTGAATCTCTCGCGCGGTTCAGTTGTAGATATACCCGCTCTTAGAGATGCCATCGAGTCAGGCCAGCTGGCAGGGGCGGGTATTGATGTTTTTCCCGAGGAGCCTGAATCGAAAGGCGAACCGTTTAAAACAGAACTGCAAAACCTGCCAAATGTGATCCTAACTCCGCACATTGGTGGTTCCACTTTGGAAGCTCAATACAATATCGGTCTGGATGTTTCCACCAAGCTGGTCCAGTTTATTGATAATGGAACTACCACCGGCTCTCACTCCGTGCCGCCGCTTAATCTGCCCAAACAGAAAAATGCTCACCGGATTTTGCATATCCACAAAAATAAACCGGGAGTGCTTTCCGAAATTAACCGGCTGCTATCTGACATGGAGATCAACATCATGGGCCAGTACCTGAAAACAAATGAACATATCGGTTACGTTGTGCTTGATATCGATAAAAATCATGATGAGCAGATAATGGAAGGGATGAATAATGTGAAGCACACAATCAGAACCCGGGTGCTGTATTAATCAGGTTTTATCAGCTAAAGTTGTTATTTGGTCTGACCCACCCCCGGCCCCTCCCTACGGCGCAAAATAACGCCGCATGGAGGGGAGCTCTTTAATACGATTCGTAACCTTAATTGATTAACCAGGCTGCTCTAACAATTTAAAGCACCCCGCTACAATATCCAGCCGATAGACGCTCCAAAACGGAGATGAAAATCTCCGCTGAATTCAAATATCGGGGTGGCACCGAAACGCAGTAATACACCTCTGCCTT
>CAZXYQ010000363.1:0-1603 GCA_964644975.1 uncultured Rhodohalobacter sp. | reverse complement strand
ATCGAACGGCAGAACTACAGCAATCCAATCTGCAGCTGGAAGAATCTTTATCAGAACTAAAAGCCGCCCAATCTCAGCTCGTACAGCAGGAAAAACTCGCCTCCCTCGGCCAGCTCACGGCGGGTATCGCCCACGAGATCAAGAATCCGCTCAATTTCGTGAATAATTTTTCAGGGGTATCGATTGAGCTTCTTGAAGAAGCTTTTGACGAGATTGCAAAACTGGAGAAATCGGAGATATCTGATGAAATATCCGCTATTCTCACTGACGTTAAAGCGAATCTCTCCAAAATATATGAGCACGGCACCCGTGCCGACGGCATTGTACAATCGATGCTCATGCACTCTCGCGGCGGCGATGGCAAAATGGAGCCCACTCCGCTGAACCCAATTATTAAAGAGTACGTGAACCTCGCTTTCCACGGGATGCGTGCAAGCAAAGAGCCTATTAATGTGGATATTGACCTGCAGCTGGATGAGAATGTTGGTGACGTACCACTGATTGCCGAGGATTTTTCAAGGGTGATTTTGAACCTGTGTAATAATGCGTTTGATGCGATGAGGGACAAGCTGACGGGAGACGGTGGACCGGAGACCGGGTATGTGCCTAAACTCACCGTTCGAACCCTTCAAACAGGAAGCAACGTAACCATCGAAATTGAGGACAACGGCCCGGGGATTCCTGATGAGATCAAAGACAAAATCCTGCAGCCGTTTTTTACGACCAAGAAGGGTACGCAGGGTACGGGGCTGGGGCTCAGTATTACCAACGATATTGTAAAAGCGCACGGGGGTGAATTGTCAATTAATTCAACTTCGGGATCTGGTTCAACATTCATAATTACGCTAAAACCATGAAAGCAAAATCATTAAAAGCCATTTCTCCTTCCGAATTTAAAACGGAACAGGGCACGTGCATGTCCGATGGATACAAACCTACATTGGCCATCGTTTTTATGTCGTTTAAACAGGATCGTTCAGCTATCTCTGAAATACTGCGTAAGAAAGATATTGATCTTTTTGGTGCTACATCCTGCGGAGAGTTCACGGACGGACACCAAAGCGACAGGGCCTCGCCGTACTGCTGCTAGACCTGAACCGTGAAGCGTATTCAATTCTTATCGAAAATACCGGAAACAGAACCATTAAGGAGGCATCCGCTCATCTCGCAAAAGTTTCCCTTCAGACATTTGCTAACCCCTCTCTGATACTCTGCAGTACCGGCGTAACTCCTTCCGCAAAATTGTTTGACGAAATGACCTTGGTTCATGAACTATCAGAAGCAATTGGTAAGGAAAAGATCTTTTTTGGAGGCATGGCCGGAGATGATATGACCTTGACGGGAACGTATGTCTTTACTCAAAACCGCGAAACAAATCATGGACTGATCGCTTTAGTTCTGAATGCAGATAGGGTTTCCCTGAATGGGATGGCCATCACCGGCTGGAAACGTTTGGGAATCTCCAGGAAAGTGACCCGCAGCAAGGGTAAATTTCTCTATTCCATTGACGGAGAACCCGCAGTGGATATGTACCTGAAATACGGTTAGATCGATGCATTGCTGCAGGGTGCCGGAACTGAAAAACTTCTGTCGGACTCCGAAT
>CAZXYQ010000362.1:0-1609 GCA_964644975.1 uncultured Rhodohalobacter sp. | reverse complement strand
TTTTTGGGTAACGAAAAAGAAAGGCTGCGCCAGGCAGAAACCATCGCTAAAAAATCAGCGAAGAGCCTTTCGGTGTGGGCGGAAGAATTCGGGGTGTTTCTTTTAGCGGGCGGATATCCGTACCCCGCCGGTGACAATAAAGTTTATAACAGGGCTGAAGTTTATAATCCGAATGGTGAAGTAATTTCACGCTATGATAAGGTTCACCTGTTTGATGTGGATTTATCGGACCAGGAGCAGTACCGGGAATCAGATATGGTAAAACCGGGAAGTAATAAAACAGTGGTTTGTGAGATCAATCATTCATTCCGGGCGGGACTTTCCATCTGTTATGATATACGATTTCCCGAGTTATACAGAAAGCTGGTTACTGAAGGGGCAAACTTACTGACAATTCCGGCGGCTTTCACAAAACCGACAGGCGAAGCACACTGGGAAGTGTTGCTAAGAGCACGGGCTATTGAAAATACAAGCTATGTAATTGCACCGGCGCAGACAGGTTTACATGGGGATAAGCGAAAAACGTATGGCCATGCAATGATTATTGACCCCTGGGGAAATATCCTGGCAGATGCCGGCACAAAACCTGGAGTTGTGACAGCTGAACTTGATACGGAAGTGATTGAAGAGGTAAGAAGAAAAATACCGTCATTGAAGCACCGGGTTATGTAGGCATTTGTGTGATGACGAGAGGGCTATCAAAAAAAGTGCCATTCGGCACGGCTAATTTTGTAACCCGGTGATTTATCTCCGGGAAAAAAAGCACTCTCCCAACAAAAACCATCGGGCTCGAAAGAACGAAAGCAACTGTATACTATCCGATGGTTGCCGGCCAAAAACCTCATCAACGCCTCCACTGAGCACCCAAATGGATCGTACCTACGGTACTTTTGCATAGGTGGCTGTGTTAGTCCCAGTGATGAATCACTGGGTTATAATATCGGCCGTGCCTAACGGCACTCATTGTAGCTATTTTTTATTTTGAGCCCAGGAGAAATAAATAAATACCTCCTTATGAAGTAGTGCAGTCTCTTTTACGAAATTCCTAAACCAAACTCACACATGGTTTCAAAACACGAACAAAACCATAAACAGAATAAGAATTACAGCAAGTATTTCTTCGAAAAAATTATGGCTGTAAAGCCCGGCAAGTACCAGCATCCGGTGATCAATAACTCCGGGTGTATCGTGAACGGTAATAACTCCCGAAGTTCCGAAAAATCCTTTCGATTTAGATGTGATTAGCAAATTGCCATCTTCATCTTTCCAGCTCCATGTAGAATTGTTGAGGTTCGATTCCCACAGCCATTTATCATTTAGTTTTGCCCTGGTTTTCATCGATTCAACAAACATCAGAAAATTTTCACCATCACTGCTTTTAATACTGATTTTCTGATCAATGATTCCATCCGTATTCAGGCGGTAAGATTTACTGTCAATTTCAGCTGTGGCTTTAGAGCTGAGCATCGAATCATAAGTAATTCTGCCGGCTTCAATGTCGTACGTATTTATTTTAAAAAACCTGCTGAAGAACCCCTTTTCCCAGTGATAGTTCATAATGTTTTAAGTTTAAGTGGCTTGATTTATTGACTATTAAAATGCCAAAAAA
>CAZXYQ010000361.1:0-1613 GCA_964644975.1 uncultured Rhodohalobacter sp. | reverse complement strand
ACAGAATTGAAAATTAGGGGTAAATCAGACGAAATACAACGGGAAGTTAATGTTGTTTTGATTTGTCCTGAAGAAAACGGGCAGCACCACGTTTTTTGATTTTTAATTCGAGTCTCCTGGCTTCGCTTCTTGTTTCACACTCCTGATGCCAGGTAAGCGTCCATGGAACTCCATATTCGGTGGATGGAACTCGTGCTTCGTTGTGACGATTGATTCTCTTTTCAAGATCATCACAAGAACCCGTGTAATGCCTTTCGGTAGATTTGCTGAAAAGAATATATGTACAGGCTTTGATCTCTCTGTTTCACTCTCTCACAATTACATCCGTCGGCACGAGTCACGCTACAAGGGTGCCCGACCTCTCGACCCCATTATGCGATACGCGTGACTACCTAACTGAGCCAAGTCATTTTTTAAACAGAAATCGAAAATCAGTTTGCTAAAGGGTTTCCCACACTGATTAACAAGGGGCCTGTCTTTTACTTCAATATCAATTTACTGTTCAGATTTCATACATTACAGTCAAAGTTAAATCGGTTATTCAATCAGATTAGACCATGAAGAAATTGAACATTGGAGTTCTTAGCACTGCAAAAATCGGACGTGAAAAAGTAATCCCCGCCATCCAAAAATCTCAGCACTGCACGGTATCTGCGATTGCATCGCGCAGCAGGAAAAGGGCCGGTGAGGTGGCTGAATCATTGGGAATAGACGTGTCGTACGGTTCATACGAAGAGCTTTTGGCTGACAATGCGATTGATGCGGTTTATATACCGCTGCCAAATCACATGCATGTTGAGTGGTCTATTAAAGCACTGGAGGCGGGTAAGCATGTGTTGTGTGAAAAGCCAATAGGCATGAACGGTGAAGATGCAAGAAAACTGAAAAAGGAGTCAGAAAAATATCCTGATTTGAAGGTGATGGAAGCGTTTATGTATCGGCACCATCCACGGTGGAAACGCGTGGTTGAAATCGTCAGATCCGGAATGATAGGTGAAATTAAGGCGGTTCACTCATTCTTTGCATTTTACAATGAAGATCCTGAAAACTATCGGAACAAACCGGAGATGGGGGGAGGCGCTCTGATGGATGTAGGCTGCTACTCAATATCTGCCGCACGCCTGATTTTTGGTAGTGAACCTAACGTTGTAAAAGGGCACTCTCATATCGATCCCGGGTTCAAAACAGATCAGCTTACATCGGGATTAATGAGCTTTGGCAGCGGCACGTCTGTGTTTAGCTGTTCAACCCAGACTCATGCAGATCAATACGTGAAAATATACGGCACAAAAGGCAGAATTGAACTTGAAAGGCCGTTCAATCCCGATGAATCCTCCAAAACATCTATCAAAATAGTGAAGGGTGATAAAGAGTCAGAAGAGACATTTGAGGTCTGCAATCAGTTCAGTCTTCAGGCCGACAATTTTGCTGCGTATGTATGGGGCAAAATAGAATCACCAATCTCCCTGGATGACTCCATTGCAAATATGGATGCGATCGACAAGATTAGGGGATGAGGTACTGGTAAATCGGTTATTGGTGGAGTAGTTATTACTGATGTGTCAACGGTGAGCTATCCTAAGAGTCATCGGATGAGTCATCCATGAATCATA
>CAZXYQ010000360.1:0-1614 GCA_964644975.1 uncultured Rhodohalobacter sp. | reverse complement strand
GCAAATTTTTGCCCGTTCAGGCCGCTTCCCATCAGTGCAAGTAAAATTGAAGATGGGCCAACAAGCGGCACAACAGGATATCCCTGTTCGTGAGCCATTTTTACCATTTTACTTCCGGGGTCGGCTACACCCGGTGCTCCGGCTTCCGACATGATACCCACATCACCCTGCTCAAGCAGTTTCATGAAACTGATTATTTCATGATCAGGAGTTTTTTTGTTTAACACGCGCACCGTCAATTTGTAGTCGGGGAGAGGGTGCTTTATCCATTTCAAAAAACTGAATGCGGATTGGGCTTTTTCCACCACAAAGTGCTCGATGGAGTGAATTTTCTGAATGGTATAATCGGGCAGAACCTCATTCTCCTTAATGCGGCCAATTGGAGTTGGTATCAGGTAAAGAGTGTTTTTATGCATCTGAGGCGTCATGACTATCTACATGCTCAATTTCGAATGAATCATCTCCCTCGCGGATTCTTCGAAGGGCAAACCGGCTGGCCCATAAAGAGACAAGGAAGGTTGCGATCAGCCCGAAAGAGGATACAGCCATATTCACACGCACCACATTTCGCTGAAGTTCATAGGTAGGAAGCATTACAATAGGGCTGAATGAATCGGCGCGGTAGCGAACCGGGATTACTTCAGAATGCATAATTACCTGTGCCATTTGCACCGGAAGGCCAAGCTGTTGGTTTACAACTTCCCCTGCAGATGTGCTGAACTCAAGTACAACGTATCCGTTCGTTTGGGCCGCAATTTGTTTTACATCAAAATCGATCACCTCAGCAACATAACTTTCGCCGTCGGTATAGGTGTTTTGAAGCCCCTGGTAAATCAAAAACTGGTAACCGCCCTGGGAAAAGAAATACACAGGCAGCAACCATACCAGAAATATGAAGTAGTATTTATTCATTTATTATAAAACCTAATTTGTGGTGTAAAATATGAGTTTAAAGTCACAAAAGTCCCCCTTCGAAGGGGGATGATAAAATGCGTTCAGCATTTTATCCGGGGGATGACCCACTGAGTACTGAATTGACTCAAATATTCAGTAATTGATCTCAAAATCAAACTGTTTGAATTGGTCAAAAAGATAAACGCAGATACAATTTAGTTAATTCTAAATCTGACAAATAATAATATTAAGGATTAAAAACTTTTCAACACTAATCGCGATCATCCCTGCCTGCGCCGTGGTAAATACTATAAAACCAACCTTTATCAAAGTGTTGTTTCGGCAGGCAGGCCCCCGCCAGCCGACGGAGGGACTTTAAAACTTTAATCATTCAATAAATTTATTCATCAACCAAATTACGTTCCGAGTGCCGGCCGGCGATCATTTTCATGCGTTCAATCATCGCAGGATCAAAAATCAGCCGCTGCTGAAAATCCTGATGCATATGGTTACTGCTCATATGAAACCAAAATCCGATCGGCAGTTTATCAAAGAAAACTGCCTGTACAGCTGTATCCCCTGTATATTCTGAAGTGCCAAAATCGATACCGTTCAGCAATCCCATGCGATTGTCGAAGATGGCTCCATAATCGGTAAAATTTCGTGTCATGGGACGCTGCCGCTTCATCGGCCATCGCATCCATTCCAGTATTTGTTCAT
>CAZXYQ010000359.1:0-1649 GCA_964644975.1 uncultured Rhodohalobacter sp. | reverse complement strand
GACGCAGAGTGGCTGTGTTGGTGGATGAATTCAGGGCAACGGGCAGTTACCAGGTTAGCTGGGATGCATCCGGATTTGCCAGCGGTGTATATATCTACAGACTTGAAGCCGGTGGCCAGTTTATCACAAATCGAATGACACTTCTTAAGTAAAAGAGAAAAATATTTTTTCAAGCTATTATTGCAGACATACTGCATATGGCCGAGAAATGGCTCCTAATTATTATCAATACTCGGCTCAATGCGGATTCTGCCATAAAAGCGGTTTTTTAGAGATTAAATAAACTATTTTCTTGCTTTTCAAAAATTTATTCGTTACTGTTCAATTGTATTGTTATCGTTAACATTTAAATAATCTATTAGGGGTATTTTTATGAACATAAAAGCTACAACTTTATTTTTAGCACTGTCGTTATGGGTTACGGCCGTTACAACAGACGCGTTGGCCCAATCCTGGCAGGTAACGGGTACATTTCAAACAGAGAACGTAAACCTGAACCCGAATGCTGATTTTGATATCAATGAACCGATTGTGGGCGTTGAAGTGAAACTATTTGACGGATCAGATGAAATTGCTTCAGATGTTACAAGTGTAGATGGTGAGTACACATTAGAACATTCTGTGGATTCGGGAACACTAAGTATTGTATTTGAGGGCACAAATGCACTGCAGGCACGCACCCTTGAGGATATTCCTGCGGGTGAAGACCATGATGAAGGTGCACGGATTTTGAATTGGGTTGAAGGTACGTTAGAATACAATGGTGTAACTTATCGTACAGTTACCATTGGTAATCAGGTTTGGATGGCAGAGAATCTTAGAACGAATAGTTATAGCAATGGAGATCCTATTCCGCATGTTACCGAAAATAGTGAGTGGGGCGAACTCAGTACAGGTGCCTTTGCTGTTCATGCTAATGATGACTTAGATAGCCCAAAAGCATTCAATCGCGGATTCTTATATAACTGGTTTGCTGTAAATGATGAGAGGGGATTGTGTCCCACAGACTGGGCAGTGCCAGGTGATGATGATATTAAGGAACTTGAGGAAGCTTTAGGAATGTCGCCAGCCGATTTAGATGAAATGGGAGGTGCCTGGAGAGGTGAAGATGTTGGGGTTAGCAATGCCCTTCGATCAACCGGAGGCGGCGGAGATTTCTTCTGGAGGCCAGATAATGCTACAGAACCGATAGCAACTAATTCAAGCGGGTTTTCAATGCGCGGAACATCGGTACGGTTTCCCGGAGGTGCATTTGGGCAAGGTGATGGCGATTTTTCCGGATTGGGAGAAATTGCAATGATATGGTCATCGACTGAGAACCCTGAGAATGTTAATCAGGCCATTCGCCGCATAATCCGGTCGAACCAGGCGGGTATCCGGCGAAATACAGTTGGCAAAACTGCCGGCATTGCCGTTCGCTGTTTTAAGGAGGATCTTGGTACTTCGATAGGTGATAGCGGTACTATTGGTAATGAGATGCCCCGGGAGCTAAGCCTGTCTCAGAACTATCCAAATCCATTTAACCCAACTACACAGATTAATTTTGAGATTTCGCAAGACTCCCATGTGCAGCTTGCGGTATACGATATGCTGGGACGCAGAGTGGCTGTGTTGGTGGATGAATTCAGGGCAACGGGCAGTTACCAGGT
>CAZXYQ010000358.1:0-1692 GCA_964644975.1 uncultured Rhodohalobacter sp. | reverse complement strand
TTGTGATGTATGCCAATATGCTGGGCGCATACCCGGCTGCTGCGGAATCCTTCGCTGAGGCTCCCTACCTGTACCCTATGGTCAATGATACCTCGGTATGGATTTTCGGGTTTAGCAATTTTTTGTTCCTGGCCGGATTGGTGTTCATATACATATCAAGTGAAATTTTAAGCAAATGGATGAGCCGGACAGGAGCCATAATAAGTGCACTGCTCGCTATGGGTTCACTTGCTCTTTTCTTTGAGTGGTTAACATTTGGGCACCTGATGATGGGCGGCCCCCTGTTTCTAATCCTTTATCTGCTAAATGCATACCTGGGACTTAAACTTGCAAAACATCATGATTCTTTAACATCTCAGGGCTATCCATAATAAATCTTGAACCATCGTGCCCAAACCTCCAAGGTTTTGGAAATCTTGGAGGTCTTTTCACCACGAGGCCGCGAAGTAGCACGAAGTGATAACTTAAAACCAATCAGGCAATTTAATGACACAAATTCTTAAAACATCAAAAGTAATAAGAGTTGCAATAGCTGCAGTTGTTGGGATGCTCCTGCTTGTAGTCTTTGAGGCAATCACCTATGCAGTAATTATACCCGACCTGGTTGAAGCAAACCGGGTCTCGTACGATGGCCTCTATAGGGAACATCCCGCCCTCGTTCCATTGCTTCTTTTCAATTTACTCTGGGCCACCCTGCTCGCCTGCTTTTTCGAGTACTGGGCAGATATCCGCACGTTTACCCGTGGAGCCGCAGCGGGTGCAGTCATTATGGGGGCCATCGTTATCGGTATCAACCTCGGATTCATCGCTTTTTTCAACATGCTCGAAAATGTATTCGTGATCGTTCCGGTGAAGGTGGCGTTCATGGTGGTTACCGGTGCAATTACGGGAGGAGTAATAGCTGTAATTTTGGGTTGGGGAAACCGAAGAGTCATTCAATAGATTAATCGCATCAACTAAACCAACAATACCATGAAAACTTTACTCTCATTTATTCTGATCGTTTCCCTGAATGTGAATCTTCAGGTACAATCAGATACAACTTCAGTGATAAGTCAAACCGAGATCAACAAGCAGATCGTCAATGGGTTTTACCAGGATCTGTGGTTTACAAATAATACCGATAACTATGCCGAATATGTGGCAGATGAGTTCGTCGTCCACGATATCGGCGACCGGAAGAATTCGATTGAACCGGCTATAGAACAGAAGAATATCGCCGATTTTTTCTGGAAACATACTACGAACAGCAGAACCAACGTCGATTTTCAAATCGCTGAGGGCGACCTGGTTGCCACACGATGGAGAGTGTCCTGGGAGCCGAAAACGCTATTGGGCAGGCTTATGGTCGGGAAAGATGATGAGCTACCAATTATCAATGTCATGAGAATTGAGGACGGGAAGATCGTCGAGTTCTGGAACCACCGGCATGATATTGATACTCGAATGGCAAGGCTGCCGCTCATATTGCGGGGACTTGCGTTTGGGCTGCTCATTGCACTGATTCCCACATTCATTACTTTCAGGCAAAGACAGACATTAAAGAAGCTGAGATCAAATTCAGAGATGGGACATGAAATCTGATCACTTCTATTTTGAATGGAAGGAAAACAGCATAAACCTTCGTGAATCTTGGTGCCCTCGTGCCTGCACACCGAAGTGTTTCTGCACGCAGGCGTGACTTTCCCATGG
>CAZXYQ010000357.1:0-1697 GCA_964644975.1 uncultured Rhodohalobacter sp. | reverse complement strand
TTAAATGGCAGTATCCGATTGATAAGTGCCGTAGGCACGATCCAAAAAGGGAGAAGCAGTAGCTCAATAACATCCCACGAGTATATATACAAATAAAGTATAGTTACCATTAGCTCCAAAACGAATACAAAAAAATAAATTTGTAAAAAAGGTTCGCTACTTTAATTTTATTTGCTAACCAATCAGAGAAAACATCAAACAAGAGAATTATGGCAAATACCTATCACAGTTTATGCATTCACACAGTGTTTGCGGTTAAATACAAAAAGGGAAAGATCCAAAAGGAATGGGAAGAGGAGCTTTATAGTGTTCTTGGCAATTTGATAAACCAATCGGGAGGAAAGCCGATTATTATAAACGGTATGCCAGATCATGTGCATTGTTTTTTTCATAAAAAACCTTCTGTATCTGAATCAGATGTAATGAAGAATGTGAAGGCGAAGTCGTCGAAATGGATAAATGAAAAGGGTTTGTTACGGCACCGGTTTGAGTGGCAGAAAGGATTTGGCTGTTTTTCCTATGGGGCATCACAGAAAAATGACTTATACCAGTACGTTAAAAATCAGAAAGAGCATCATAAAAAGATGAGTTTCAGGGAAGAATATGAAAAGCTTCTGAAGCTATTTGAAGTAGAATATGATGAGAAATTCATCTTTTTTGAGCCGGAATAGGGATTATGAGTTTTCAAGGTTTGCTTTTTGAACCATGCCTACGGCATTTCCTTTTTTAAATCACTCCTATTGACCCAACGTTGAAACGTTGGGCTACGATGCGCTTCATGCCTATCGGCATTCGGTTTATGGGCTTGTAATTGAATGAATGACTCAATCCAAAGTTAAGTAATCACACTACGGTACATGGTGTTTCCCCTATCAATCGGTTTAATCAATCTCTTTATTTTTTTTGGGATGTGAACACTACACATCATCCGTTGTTCATAAACGCAATGTCTGAGTGGGCACGAAATGAAGTTCGGGAGGAGACATGGCATTTCTTCTTTCCACAACACATATCACCCTCTTCATTGGGATTCAGGATGTGAACGTCGCGCGGCATCCATTGTTCAGAAATGCGATGTCTGTCTTGCTTCGAACTCAGAGTCTGAAAAAAGACATAGCATTTCTCCTGTCCATAACCTTATTCAATCTCTTCAATATTGCGGAATGTGAGCGCCGCGGGGTGTCCTTTGTTAAGAAATACCATGTCTGGGTAATAGCGTAATTTAGGAAAACACTTTAACAGTTCATCAGTTTCTCGGTTCATCGGTTCGTCTGTTTCCACGGTCAGAAATACCATGTCTAAAACCTACCGGTAAAAAAGCAGTTGCGCCGTTGATTATTACTACTTATTTAGTACGAAGGGTTCGTAGAACTATCATAAAGAGCTGTTAAACTCATGAAGAAAGAGATCAAAGGGCTATTATTTGTATTAGTGATTTCCCTCGCCCTCGCGGGATGTTCGGCCCCGGATGCGTTTGAAGGGGTTCCGGATCACATATCTGCTATGGATGATGTGACAATCTACTCATCCTCAGATCTTGCGGATGCAGATTCCTTGAGGCTGATCCCGGAACAGGTGTTCGGGACACGGATGAAAATCCGATTACCGCTTTTGGATCGGTGGTTATTGACGATTTTGGCAGGGTGTTGATTGGTGATCGTCAACAGCGCGCTATACATCTATTTCTGCAGGACGGA
>CAZXYQ010000356.1:0-1711 GCA_964644975.1 uncultured Rhodohalobacter sp. | reverse complement strand
TTAATTTTCCGATTTATATGTCGTATTCTAAATCCAAGACGTTCTATCGCAAATTATCTATTAATCTCAGTTCGAATACTAACATTTTTTAATTATCAAAATAGAAGCCTCCCCTAACGAGAGGCTCATTTTTTGAACACGCAGTGAAATTTGGAAGGGTGTCCATCGTATTTTACCAAATCTGATGAACATCCCCCTCATTCCCCCTTTTTCAAGGGGGATTTTCACGTTCTTAATTTAACAATTGAACTCAAGTTATTATCTAATTCACTTATCAATGGCGATATTTTTAAAACGCTTTCTGTCACTTTTATCCATTGCACTTATCCTGCCGGCACTGATTACGATTCAGGCACAGGAACACACAGAACTGCTTCGGCAACACGCAGTGGAGTTCGAAACTGCCGCCGATTTTGATCCGCTTCTGGATCAGATCAGCTCACAACAACTTATATTAATGGGGGAGGCTTCGCACGGCACATCCGAATTTTATACCTGGCGGGCTGAGCTCAGCAAGAGGCTGATTCAGGAGAAAGGCTTCAATTTTATTGCCGTTGAGGGTGATTGGCCGGCGATGTCGCGGATCAATGAGTTTGTGAAGCATATGGATACGGGTCCCGAAACCGTGGAAGAGGCGATGGACTACATCAACAGGTGGCCGCTCTGGATGTGGCGCAATCACGAGGTGAAAGATCTTCTGACGTGGATGCATGAGTATAATCGTGATCGGCCGGCAGATGAGCGGGTCGGGTTTTATGGCGTGGATCTCTACGCGAAGCAGGACGCCATGAGTCAGGCTGTAGATTATCTGCGGAATGTTGACAGTGACCTGGCATCACAAGCTGAAAGTGCGTACTCATGCATGACGCGGTACGGTACAATTCAGGAGTATTTGCAGATGGTGAACCGTTCCGGAGAACATTGTGGCGAGGATCTGGAAGAAGTACTGTCCCTGGTCCGCGATTCAGGAGGTGAAGGCTGGCATTATTTCAATGCGGAACAGAATGCAAAAGTGGCTATCAACGCTGAGCAACACTACCGGGGAAATCTGGAGCGGGGAGCGGCTTCCTGGAATGCCCGGGCTTCTCATTTCTACCTGACCGCCCAGCGGCTCCTCGGGTTTTACGGAAGCGATAGCAGGGGGATTGTATGGGCGCACAATACGCACATCGGGGACGCGCGAGCTACCGAAATGGCACGTCAGGGCGCACATAATATCGGTCAGCTCGCCAAAGAAGATTTGGGCGAAGAGAATGTATTTGCGATCGGTTTTGGCACTTATGAAGGCAGAGTGCTTGCCGGCTATGAGTGGGAGGGCGAGATGCAGAACATGGATACACCTCCAGCGCGATCAGACAGCTGGGAAGCGATGCTGGAGGCCACAGGGCTGGAGCAGTTTTACCTGATGCTTGACCGCAATGAACTCTCTTCCTCCCTGGAGTCATGGATTCCGCACCGGGCCATAGGCGTAACCTACAATCCGGAACAGGAGAGCCGCGGAAACTACGTGAATACCGTGCTGCCGGAGAGGTACAACGCCTTTATTTTTATTCGGGAAACAGATATTCTGGACGTTCTGGATTGATTCAGTGACCCCTCATTCTTTGTTGAACAAAGGGGTAAGATCAAATAAAAAGCTCTATTCTATTATTTGTGTGTAATGTTAATCAAGAGATCAAAATGATCACCTTGTATGTTGCTTTCTTTTTTT
>CAZXYQ010000355.1:0-1719 GCA_964644975.1 uncultured Rhodohalobacter sp. | reverse complement strand
TTCCTCGGTAGCTCAGTGGCAGAGCAATCGGCTGTTAACCGATCGGTCGCTGGTTCGAATCCAGCCCGGGGAGCACAAATAAAAAAGGACTAATTGGTAAAAACCGATTAGTCCTTTTTTTATGGTGATTATTATATAAATCTGCAGACTGTACCAGAAAAGCCCCGGCTTTACTCACTAAAACCAGGGGCTATGCTCGTTTATCCCTCCGGTATACTTAAAAACCCTGCGCCTTGATTCCGCAACGCTTGCAGGTCCTGCGGACACTACCAGGTTGCTCTTGATGTGCCACAAAAAAAAGCCACACCTTAAGGCGTGGCTTCAATCGTAAAAAAACTAAACTAAAAAGGTAATTCAGTCAGTTTAAACTTGTCCCGAATTCTTCATGTCCTGGATTTCGAGGCGAATTTCCTGTGCAGTTTTTTTGATGTCCTGCAATTGCTTGCGTGCCCGTGTTCCTGCAGCCTTATTGCCTTTCTCATAAAACTTTCTCATATCTGGTTCGAGCTCTTCAATAAGTGATTTCATCTGATCAATTCTACTCATATAATTGTCCTCTGATTAGTTAACGTTATAGTATCTGTGTACTTAAAGCTATGGGAAACTATATAACCGCAACTAAATGGTCAAATTTAAAATGACTTTTTTAGCGTTTATTGCCGTTTTTTATCAAAAAATCAGAGTCGATTCAGCCAAATCGGGATATTTAGCAAAACTTCCGGCAGTAGTTAACCGCAATTTGAGGCCTGAATTCAGAAATTCTTCCGGTAATTGCTCATTCAGGAACGCCCTGTCCGTATTATCCCAGGAAGCTTTATCGGGTAAATTTTGTTTGATTACCTCGCTGTTCTCTTTTGCTGAAAAGATCAGGATTTCATTCATTTCAAGAGCGGTATGTAATGCGTCTGCGAGATCGGCAAGCGGAACCGGTTGTGGCTGATTGCCGCTTTCCGTTTCCGCCAGGGCAGAGATCACCAGTGCTGGCTGCGGAGGCAAACTGCGAAATTGCTCAACATTTACTTCTAAGCGCTCATCTTCAGATATCCGGATCAACCCTTTCTGATATCCGTTGAGGCCGATAGCAGCCACACCCTGGTCTGCAAGCAGGGCGATGAGTCTGTGGTTCAAGTCTTTCATGGCCCGTATCCGGGCATCCGCTCTCATCACGCCGGTTTGTATGATGCGGTCGGTATATTTGCTGTCTGAATGAATGATGATTCCGGGATTATCGTGCTGAGCCAGCGACTTCGCAAACGCGTTCAGAAATAAACCGTTATCAAGATGTTCGTAATCAAGTACTGCGATGTAGGGCATTTTTAATAATCTTCTATTTTCTTTTTTCAGAGTTTTCTTTCAGGAGATCTGCAATATCACTTTTTGTGATTTTTTTAGTTACGAAATCTAAAACCAGATAGGCTAATTCTTCATCATGCTTTTCAATGACACTATAGCCGTTCAGATATAAGAAAGTAAGAGCAGAAGCTAAAGCTGTGCGTTTATTGCCATCTACAAATGGGTGTCTCATTGTTAAACAGACGATGTAACTTGCAGCCATTTCAAATAAGTCGTTCAGATACTCACCGCCAAAACTTGCTTTTGGGGAATCAACGCAAGCATTAACACCTTCTTTGTCCCTGATGTTCGGTTCACCACCAGAAATTTTTATCTCCTCTTGATGGATGAACAGTATATCATCCAGTGTTAGAAAAACAGGGCTGT
>CAZXYQ010000354.1:0-1738 GCA_964644975.1 uncultured Rhodohalobacter sp. | reverse complement strand
TCTCTGTACGATTTGATGGTATCAGGCAGATGCCCCCATGCGGCATCCACAATTAAAAGGACCCGGTCGCATAATATTACATATTCATAAATGCGAAGGCCGCGTTTTTCGCAGCACCATCTGAGGCCGCTGCTCAGTTTGTCCAGACTCTGCCTGGATGTAAAAAGAGCAATTAATGACGCTGTTCTGAGCTCATAGTAACTCAGATTATTCTGTTTTCGGAATCGTCTGTTCATAACTATGCTTTTTCTTTATATGAAACCGCAAAAGCCAATTCCTTACAATTGTTATACAACTTTTTTTTAGCCTGTGGTTTGGGTATTATTACACCCAATAATTTTTAAACAGATAATTGCACAAAAACTTTGTTTACCTATGAAAATTCATGAGTACCAGGCGAAAGAAATTTTAAAAGATTATGGTGTAGCAGTGCCTGAAGGCGTGGCAGCAAGCAGTGTAGAAGATGCCGTAAAAGCTGCTGAAGAGATGAAAAAAAATGGCACCACTCTCTTTGTTGTGAAGGCGATGATCCATGCCGGCGGACGAGGTAAAGGACGCACTAAAAAGAATAATGCTAAAGGAGTGATTCTTTGCAAAACAGTTGATGAAGTGCGCGAAGCTGCCGAGTCGCTTCTAGGTGATATTCTTGTAACGATTCAAACCGGCGAAGAAGGCCAAAAAGTGAAAACCGTTTATGTTACGGATGGTGTTGATATTGAGCAGGAGTACTATCTGGGAATATTGCTGGATCGCGGGAAAGACAAAAACGTAATCATGGTGTCTACCGAGGGTGGCGTTGAAATTGAAAAAGTTGCTGAAGAAACACCGGAAAAAATTATAAAGGAATGGGTTGAGCCAGGGATGGATCTGCAGCCAAACCAGGCACGGCGCCTCGCGTTTGCGCTTGGCCTTGAGGGTGATGCATTCAAAAAAGCGGTGAAATTCATTTCGGCACTGTACAAGTGCTATGTGGAAACAGATGCGAATATGGTTGAAATCAACCCGCTTGTGCGAACTCCCGATGGCGATGTAATGGCGCTTGATGCAAAATACACCTTTGATGAAAACGCTATGTTCCGCCAAAAAAAGTATGCAGAATTGCGGGATGAATCGGAAGAGAACCCGATTGAAGTTGAAGCATCAAAATATGGACTGAGCTACATAAAGCTGGACGGAAATGTTGGCTGTATGGTAAACGGCGCCGGTCTTGCAATGGCAACAATGGATATCATTAAGTTATCGGGCGGTGAGCCTGCGAATTTCCTTGACGTGGGCGGCGGTGCAAATGTTGAAACCGTAAAAAACGGATTCCGGATTATTCTGGAAGATGAAAATGTAAAAGCGATTCTCATCAATATTTTTGGCGGAATTGTGCGCTGCGATCGTGTTGCCAATGGTGTAATTGAGGCGATTAAAGATCCCGAAATTGCCAAAAAAGTTGAAGGTGTGCCCATTATTGTACGCCTGCAGGGCACCAACGCTGAAGAAGCAAAAGAGATCATCGACAATAGCGATCTGAATGTGATTTCTGCGGTATTGCTGAAAGAAGCAGCAGAGCAAGTTTCTAAAGTAATTGCTGCCTGATTAATTCAGGATATAAATTCCAAAAGCCGCATTTTACTGTTAAAATGCGGCTTTTTTTATAACTACCACATCGGTGCATCTAAATTGGAATTAGTGCATTTGATCTTTAAAAAAGCAAGTGAGTGAAATAGTCATGAGTTAAATACGTGCTATT
>CAZXYQ010000353.1:0-1771 GCA_964644975.1 uncultured Rhodohalobacter sp. | reverse complement strand
GATTAAATAAATAACTGAGTGCCGTAAGGCATGGCCAATTTTATAACATCGGGTTTTAACCCGGTGCCCAGATGGCACAACCAAGAACCTGAGTGCCCTAGGTACGTCCGATATTTGGCGAGCCATAAATTCCATGCCCTCATCAGATAGACCATGCCTACGGCATTTACATGTTATTTTCATTCTGTAAACCCCGCGGAATAAATCCAGACGATAATATCGGCCACCCGACAAGTCGGGTTTTATTTCAAAACTGCAATGAAGTGCGATAGTTCAGTAAAAGTCTCCGTGAAGCTCAGTCCGGTCATAAAAACAAAAATATTGAGAATATCTATTCAGCTTGAAGCACTTCTTTTTTCGAAGCTAAATGATTCAAATTTTTCTTACCGCAGCGCCGTACGGCACGGCCAATTTTATAACCCTGGATTTTCCAATGTCACCCCTCCATGTCCCGCCAGTGCTTTTCTGGCGTGATAGGGAGGGGCCGGGGGTGGGTCAGTCACCCCCCAATCGCAATCATGCTCCGATTCTCCATATCGGGTAGGTTATCCATACCGGCGTGGGCCTCCTTCTTAGACCGGACACTCAGGCGAATCAGCTCCTTCAGGTTGTGGCCTTTTCGCAGCGCGGTGAGCAGATCAGCCTCCTGATTGGAAAAGAGGCAGTTTTTAAGCTTGCCATCGGCAGTCAACCGCAGGCGGTTACAGGTTTCACAAAACGGCTCGGTCATAGAGCTGATCACCGCAAAGGTTCCCTTCCCTCCTTCAACACGGAAACTTTTTGAGGTGGAGTTCTTTCCATCTTTGAGCTTCTCGATGGTGAAATATTTCCGGGCTTCATCCAGCACATCCTGGTAGGTGACCAGTTTTTTTGTGTTCCAGTTGTTGCCATTAAACGGCATAAATTCGATAAACCGAACGTGGATCGGCGTGGTTTTAGACCACTCCAGCATCGGCTTAATTTCATCTTCGTTAAAATCCTTCAAAAGCACCGTGTTGATCTTAATACGAAGCCCCTCATCCATCCCTTTTTTGATATTCATCATCACTTTATCAAACCTGTCGCGGCGGGTGACTGTAGCAAACTTTTCAGGATCCAGCGTATCGAGACTGACATTAATCGAAGTGAGACCGACCTCTTTAAATTTATCAATAAACCGGTCCAGGAAAACACCGTTTGTGGTGATGTTCAGATCCCGGAAGCCCATTTCGCAAAGCCTGTCCAAAATCTCCGGCAGCTCTTTCCGTGCCATCGGCTCACCGCCTGTCAGTCGAATCTTGTCTACTCCCATCTCCTTAAATACGGAGACAATCTCCATCAGCTCATCTACGGACGGCAGGCGATCTTCGGGCGTTAATGGAATTCCCTCCTCCGGCATGCAGTAGGTGCAGCGCAGGTTACATCGCTCAGTGATTGAAATCCGCAGGTAGTTGTGAATGCGGCCAAATGAATCTTTCAGAATTTCACCCATAACCATCAACCTCCCGAAACCGGTGTGATG
Source organism: uncultured Rhodohalobacter sp. (assembly GCA_964644975.1). GTDB lineage: Bacteria > Bacteroidota > Rhodothermia > Balneolales > Balneolaceae > SW132. The sequence continues at coordinate 270 of CAZXYQ010000353.1, read as the reverse complement.
AATACAATTTCATCGTTCTGTTTCGGCTTGAAATCGAACTTCTCGTAGTTTTGATTCACCGCTGCCCGAATGTAAGGCCGATATATTTCAATCGCGGGAAATCGCTCTTTAATCGAAAAATAAACATCCTCCAGCGTATCGCCTTTACGGATTGAAAGCTCCTCCTGACGTCTGCCAGTGATCTCTGATAGAACGCTGAAATATTTAATCAATATGGTTTGATTCATATACGGCAGTTAACAGCTTCATAATGCTAAATTAAAAAATAAT
>CAZXYQ010000352.1:0-1773 GCA_964644975.1 uncultured Rhodohalobacter sp. | reverse complement strand
ATTAAGTAATTACAAACAGCTACTCCACTTTTATGTACGGCCGCACTCGCTCCATGGTGGCAGGCCCGATTCCGCTTACGTTAATTAAATCCTCAATATCATTAAAGCCCCCGTGTTCCTGGCGGTAAGCTACAATTCTGGCCGAAATTGCCGGCCCGACTCCGGTTAATGCCTGCAGAGTTTTTTCATCGGCTGTGTTTATATTGATTGGAAAGCTGACGGCAACTTCGTCGGCGTCGCGGCCAAGCTGAACCCTTGGTATGCGCTCCCCAACCCTGTCAGGGTATTGCCACATTCCAATACTGTCTTCCCTGGCTGTGGCTGTATAATCCTGGAATGCGGAAACAGAGTCGGGATGCTGCCTGTAATACCTGACCCATTCTCCAAAGCCGTTTTTCAGTAATTCTTTGTTCACATCAATAATTTCACCATCCTCGCCTTTAGCCTGCACGTACGCGATATATGCACCGTAGGCTGCCGTTGGAGTGCCGCCATCGGGGCCGTACATTCTCACTTTTTTGCCTTCAACCAGGTTGCTCAAAAATTCAGCTGCTTCCGCTGCGTAAAACTCGGAGGAGTCCCTTCCGGCATAAACACGAGGCACATTAACACCTAAAAACCTGACCGGATAACCAAACCGGAATGCAATTTCAAATTCAAGCCGGCTGCCATCCGAAACATCTGTCACCTTATACCATTCACCGGCATTAATAGGCGGCACCGGTGCCTCCGATTCTCCCGTTGCACGATTCATGGCTCCCATAAAATCCTGGTAAAACTGATTGGCTATATACTGACAATGAAAAATGAGCAGATTTTCATCATTATTTTCTTCAGCATTTCGTGAAAAATTATATGAGCCTGCCACTGCGATTCCCCGGTCGTTTTCGAACGGTTTTGTTACATCAATCAGCATTACTTTGTGATGCAATATTCGCATTTCCCGGGCGGGCCTGATATTTCTATTACCCACCTGTGCTTCGGGTGTGGCCCAAATTGCGCCGGTATTTCTGTAGCGAGCATAAAATCTCGGATCAATCAGTCCCTGAACCAGTATATCGTCAGTAAACGAACGCCTCCACATCTCCTCACTCATCGGGATATCCGGAGTAATGGCAAAGGCGAGAAAATTTACATCATGCTGCGCTTCATATCTGATCAGTTCATGCAGCCTTTCAGCAATAGATGGTTTTGTCCGGTTTCTGTTAATAGGACCAAAATAAAGCTCAACCTTTGTAGTATCTACGTAGAATACTTTCTCACCTACATACTCTTTGTCTTTATGAAATCTTGCACGCCGTGCATCAGGTTTATCCCCGCTGCCTCCCCACAACTGATTAAACTCGTTGTGATAAGCTTCTGCGATGCCGCTGTCTTTAATAACAATAGTTGTATTGGAGTTCAATGGCCCGGTGTATGTTAAGTTCATTGAGCCGGTCCAAACATAGTAGTCATCGGGGTCATCACTCAAAATATCGATCACGGCAAATTTGTGGTGCATATCATAACTTGCGCCCACCAAAGGATGAGAAGTTACAGTTCCATCAGGATGGTATACATCTCCCGCATCATCAATACTGTAAATACCGGCATCGCTCATTTTCGCCCAAATTCTCTCACCAATCTCACGATTTCTGTAGCGATTGTAATGATCGGTTGCAATTCGAACCCTCACATCTCTTTCTACTGCACGCACCAAAGCTTCAGCCACATGGTGGTTTTCGAGGTTATAGGTTGCCAGATCGATACTATATTTGGCCGAGTCGATCAGAT
>CAZXYQ010000351.1:0-1778 GCA_964644975.1 uncultured Rhodohalobacter sp. | reverse complement strand
TGATTCCATCAGTTTTATCACCGGAGCTTTCATGCATCAGCCGGAAAATAGACTGACGTTCAAAAGGCGAGTACTGCACGATGGTTCCTTCATCAAAGTCCGGAATTTTTAAAAGTGCATCTGTCAGTTCTTTATGAGGGTGAGAATCGGTATCCGTATCAAGCCATTCGCTGTGTACGAGGCTGCCATCCTCATATAGTGTATGACACGAAAATTGAAATAAAACCGGATCATACGGCCCCCGCCCTTTCTCCATTGGAATCGGATGAGTTGCAGCTTCAAAATCGATAAAATGAAGAGGGAACCGAAGTGATAACAATTTCTCCATGTAAGATTTTATCCACACAAGCGGCACATTCTGGTTCTTTGCTTCCAGCAGCTGCAAAGCCCGGCGCTGCTGAATAGATATTTTGGGATAATTTGCCTGCGTCACTTTTTCCGGTGTTTCAAAACCTGCAGGCTGTGTGCCGTTTTCTCTGAAATAGTTATTCATTGATAAATCCGCGGCTTCGCCGGGACCCACAAGCTCAAAAAGGTGCAATTCCGGTTTCTCAATAAGCTGATCAGAAAAGTTCATGCTCCAGCAACCATTTCCGTTTTCATTTGCAGACTTTCTGAATTCGCAATATTTACATGCCGAATGAATTTCCGGAGGCTTTACAACTTCATCAGTCTGGATCATACGTTTCACTTTTTCCATTGCTTCTCTAACCGAAAGGCCGGTAAAAGTTGTGTATGTATGTGTTTCCGGCAAATAGTCAGATAATGAATCAGTGAATCCGGTTGCCTCAATTTTGGTGAACAGGTTGTTTAATTCGGTGACTGTATCCTTGCTTAAATTATTTTTCTTGAGAGCAGTCTTGAACAAGTTTTCTTCATCTGAACGAAAATTTTTAACGGGAAAAACAAAATGAGTGGTAATGATATAATCTTTAAGAGAAAGCCGGGCAACTTCTTTCCTGTAGGCGGCTTTCAGCAGGTAACCTGAAGCCGATCTGCTCAACCTGTCATTTTCAAAAATACCGGACCTTTGACTTCTTACCAGCTTTCCGTGAACCTGTATAATTTGGATCTGCTCTCCCTTTTTGAAAAGAATCGGTATACGGGTCAGGAAATGATCTGTTTTAAGAACTGCTCCGCAGATGCTTACGACCGAATTATTCTCCAGCCAATCACTGGTTTGTTGATATGCAATTTCCGTATCGTCATCGGTGAACTTAGGATTGGAATAGGTTTTTGCTATTGCGTTCCGAACTTCAAGTTTAATTCGCTGCCTTAAATTTGAGGCTCCGAGCCAGGTGTTTTTTTTCTTAAGAATGAATGAAAGCTTTAGCGGACAGGATATCGTTTGATGAAACAGGTGATCGGTTATCGTAAATTCACCGCTGTTTTTCATGCCTGGTTACCGAAAATGTTAACCTCAGGCACCAAATCAATCCCAAACATTTCAGAGACAGACTCTTTTATTTTTTTTGCATGATCGTAAATTTCATGACCGGTGGCTCCGCCATGATTTACGATTACAAGCGCCTGGTTCCGGTAGGTACCAACGTTTCCAAACTGTTTCCCCTTCCATCCGGCTTTTTCGATTAACCAGCCGGCAGGTATCTTTTTATGAGATTCATCCACCTCGTAAGCAGGCATGTCAGCGTGTTTGTCTTTCAATTGCTCAGCCACTGAATTTTCAACTACCGGATTTTTGAAAAAGCTGCCGGCATTGCCGAGCAGAGACGGGTCGGGCAGTTTCGACTTTCTGATCGCAACAACCGCATCAAATA
>CAZXYQ010000350.1:0-1778 GCA_964644975.1 uncultured Rhodohalobacter sp. | reverse complement strand
TATTTGATGCGGTTGTTGCGATCAGAAAGTCGAAACTGCCCGACCCGTCTCTGCTTGGCAATGCCGGCAGCTTTTTCAAAAACCCGGTTGTTGAAAATTCTGTGGCTGAGCAATTGAAGAATGAATACGCAGACATGCCCGCTTACGAGGTGGATAAATCTCATAAAAAGATACCAGCCGGCTGGCTGATCGAAAAAGCCGGGTGGAAAGGGAAGCAGTTTGGAAACGTGGGTACCTACCGGAATCAGGCGCTTGTAATCGTAAACCATGGCGGAGCAACCGGGCAGGAAATTTACGATCATGCAATAAAAATCAAAGAGTCTGTTTCTGAAATTTTTGGGATTGATTTGGTGCCTGAGGTTAACATTTTCGGGAACGAGGCATGAAAAACAGCGGTGAATTTACGATAACCGATCACCTGTTTCATCAAACAATATCCTGCCCGCTAAAGCTGTCATTCATCCTAAAGAAAAACAACACATGGTTCGGAGCCTCAAATTTAAGACAGCGAAATAAACTTGAACTTCGGAACGCAATAGCAAGAACCTATCCCAATCCTAAGTTCACCGATGACGATTCAGACACTGCATATCTTCAAACCAAAGATTGGCTGGAGAATAATTCGGTCGTAAGTATCTGCGGAGCGGTTCTTAAAACTGATCATTTCCTGACCCGTATACCGGTTCTTTTCAAAAAGGGAGAACAGATCCAGATTATACAGGTTCACGGAAAGCTGGTAAGAAGTCACAGATCCGGCATTTTTGAAAATGACAGGTTAAGCAGATCGGCTTCAGGTTATCTGCTGAAAGCGGCTTACAGAAAAGAGATTGCACGGCATTCTCTTGAAGGTTATACCATTACCACTCATTTTATTTTTCCCGTTAAAAACTTTCGTTCAGTTGAAGAAAACATGTTCAAGACTGCACTCAAGGAAAAAAATTTAAGCAAGGATACAGTAACCGAATTAAATAACCTGTTCACCAAAATTGAGGCAACCGGATTCACCGATTCATTATCGGACTGTTTGCCGGATTCTCACACATACACAACGTTTACCGGCCTTTCGGTCATGGAAGCGATGGAGAAAGTGAAACATATGATCCTGAGTGATGAAGTTGTGAAGCCACCGGACATTCATTCGACATGCAAATATTGCGAATTCAGAAGGTCTGCAGATGAAAACGGAAATGGTTGCTGGAGCCAGAACTTTTCTGATCAGCTTATTGAGAAACCGGAATTACACCTTTTTGAGCTTGTTGGTCCCGGCGAAGCCGCGGATTTATCAATGAATAACTATTTCAGAGAAAACGGCACACAGCCTGCAGGTTTTGAAACACCGGAAAAAGTGACGCAGGCAAATTATCCCAAAATATCTATTCAGCAGCGCCGCGCTTTGCAGCTTCTGGAGGCAAAAGACAAGAATGTGCCTCTTGTGTGGATAAAATCATACATGGACAAACTGTTATCACTTCGCTTCCCGCTTCATTTTATCGATTTTGAAGCTGCAACTCATCCCATACCAATGGAAAAAGGGCGGGGGCCGTATGATCCGGTTTTATTTCAATTTTCATGCCATACACTTTATGAGGATGGCAGCCTGGTACACAGCGAATGGCTTGATACAGATACAGACTCCCATCCTCATAAAAAACTGACGGATGCACTTTTAAAAATTCCGGACTTTGAGGAAGGAACCATCGTGCAGTACTCGCCTTTTGAACGACAGTCTATTTTCCGGCTGATGCATGAAAGCTCCGGTGATAAAACTGATGGAATCA
>CAZXYQ010000349.1:0-1792 GCA_964644975.1 uncultured Rhodohalobacter sp. | reverse complement strand
CCCGAGGTACAACCCTGATTTTAGAAATAGAATCAGGGTTTTTTTATGTAAAAATTATTTTGCCTTTCAATTTCCTTCGCTTGCCCAAATCTTCATTAAAAAATAAACGATTTCAACAAATCAAGCCTTTATATAAACAATTTCAATAAAAAGTAACCGATTTTTACGATATTACTACCAGTATAAATGGTAATCGATTTTTACGAATTATGACTGGGAATAAGCGATTTGAAGAAAATCTAACCGTTTTCAGAAACTATATATTACCTGAAAAAGGTATGAAGCTGGCCGGATATAGTGCTTTAATACACACTTACGATTTAGCGGTCCCTTTACCTGAATTAATTTCTGCAATAAGTGAGAAGCACAGGAGCTATTCCGAGGGTAAGTGGCGTGTGTTTAAAACTGTAAAGGAACCGGCCCCAACTCTTTTCGGCCACCTTACATTTGCGCTTAAATATGAAGGAGTGGATCTATTAGTTCTTAAAAAGCTATTTGAGGCTGTCAATAAAAGTGAAATAGAGGAAATCGTAAAAGACCAGCCTACCGGCCGAAACAGCCGTAGAATTTGGTTTTTTTATGAATGGCTGATGGATGACAATCTCGACCTAGAAGATGCAAAAAGAGGGAATTATGTTGAGGCTCTTGACCCCGGCACACAATACCCCGGCCCAAAAAATAGGTCACAGCGTCATCGTGTGTGGAATAATCTGCCGGGAAACAGGGATTTTTGTCCGCTGATTCACCGCTCTGAAAAGCTTGAACGCTATAGTGCTGCAAAGTTGAAAAAGAAAATAACCGATACCATAGGTAAGGTGCATCCTGATCTGTTATCCCGAGCCGCCGCATTTCTATTACTAAAAGATTCCAAGGCTTCATATGCAATTGAAGGGGAAATCCCTCCCGAAAACCGGGCACAACGCTGGGGAAAAGCAATCGGACAGGCCGGACAAAAAGATCTTACTGAAGATGAATTGTTACGGCTCCAGGAGGTCGTTATTAAAGACAGAAGATTTGTTGACATGGGCTGGCGAAAAGAAGAGGGATTTGTCGGTGTACATAACCGGATAGATGGTAAGCCTCTTCCTGATCACATATCTGCCAGATGGCGGGATTTACCACAACTTATTCAGGGCTTGTTAAAGGGTAATAAATCACTCGTTAACAGTGACTATGATCCTGTTTTAACCTCTTCTTCCATTGCATTTGGGTTTGTATTTATCCACCCATTTGTTGATGGGAACGGCCGGGTACACCGGTACCTTTTTCACCATGTATTAGCACGAAAAGGTTTCTCTGCCAGAGGACTTATTTTCCCGGTTTCTGCTGTAATTCTGGATCGAATTGATGATTACAGAAAAGTGCTGGAATCATTTTCGAAACCACGTCTTGATTTCATTAAATGGAGGCCTACTCCGGATGGTAATGTTGAGATTTTAAATGAAACAATCGATCTCTACCGCTATTTTGATGCGACGAAGCAGGCGGAATTCCTTTATGAATGCGTAGAGGAAACGGTTTTAAAAACACTGCCGGAAGAAGTACACTATCTTGAGTGCCATGATAAAATGAGAAATTTCATACAAGAGCGTTTCGATATGCCTGATAAACAGATGGAAAACTTAATCGGTTTTTTGCGCCAGAATAGTGGTAAACTATCTAAACGCGCTTTGAACAGAGAATTTGAAGCGTTAACTAAAGACGAGGTCAGGTTAGTGCAAAACAAATATCAAGAAATTTTTACTGATGCCAGTTGATGATTTCCCTTCGAAATAAATTTCGGAGTGCAAAC
>CAZXYQ010000348.1:0-1792 GCA_964644975.1 uncultured Rhodohalobacter sp. | reverse complement strand
AGCGGGAAATCTACTTTATCAGCATACTTTTCGATCGCCTGCCTCAGTTCGCCATCTTCAAGCGGTTCAAATTTGTTAAACAGGGGCATAATCCATGTTGGAGCTATGTATTGCATCACCAAAGTAAATGCCGTAATGGCAAGCCATGCATAAACCCAGGCCCAGGTACCGCCGTAAACAAAAAATGCGATAATCCCTGCCAGCAGCGGACCACCAATAATCACGGTTAGCAGAAGGCCTTTAATCCTGTCCATCACAAATGTTTTCGCATCCGTTTTGTTAAATCCAAAGCGCTCTTCAATAACAAATGTTGAATAAATACTGAAGGGCATAGAAATAATCATTTTTGCAATAATCAGCGTCCCGATAAATATTAAACCGGTAATGATCTCGCCATACCCAAAACCCCGGGCCCACTGATCAAGCCAGTTAAACCCTCCTGCAAACCAAAATACCAGAAGCAACAGCAGATCAAACGTACCCGTAAAAAAACCAAACTTTGTATTTACCCGGGTGTATTCCTGCGAGCGGCCATAGGTTTGCTCATCATAGACGTCTTCAAACTCTGCGGGCAGCTCTTTGGTAAGAGATTTAAGGTTCAGGCGATTGGAAATAACACCGAGTACAAAATCGATCAGAATTGCCCCGAGTATAATGATGATAAAAATATTCATAATGTGTTTTGTCGACTAATAAAATCTTCCCGGAATAGTTTTAAAATTGTATTCGATATAACTCTGTATTTATAGCGTTTTGACCGGGTTGAATTATATCTGAAATCAAAAACGAATTCTACTGCTGATTTTCGTGGTTAGAAATTCTTTATTATAAAATGCTAACTATCAATTACGAGCCTCTAAAAATACAGCTATATAACCTCCAAAAGCTATTTTTTTATGTTTTTAATGATGAACTATTTAATGTAATCATCAACCCGGCATTGACAGAAGCATTTACCTTTATAAAAATCATCTTTATTATAAAGCACGGTATTACAATTATCCTATTAAGTACATACTTACAATCGTTATGAGAAAAATAGCGTTTACAAATCAAAAAGGAGGGGTGGGTAAAACCACAACTACAGTCAATACAGGAGCAGGCCTTGCAAATCTTGGGTTTAAGGTATTACTGATAGATATGGATCCCCAGGCAAACCTGACATATTCTTTAAAATCTCATACAAGCAAGATTTCGAAGAATGTTTACCATCTGTTAAAGGGAAATGCAACTATCGATGAGATTTTAATGAAACACAGTTCATTCGATATTCTTCCCGCATCACTTGAACTTTCAGGTGCTGAAATGGAATTTATCAACATTCCAGCAAGGGAGATGCTGCTGAAAGATGCGTTGGAGGAAATTGAGGACGAGTATGATTTTGTTCTTATTGATTGTCCTCCAAATCTTGGAGTCCTCACATTAAATGCATTCACTGCCGCAGATGAGTTAATTATTGTGCTGCAATCAGAGTATCTGGCCTTGCACGGCCTTTCAAAACTCATGGAAGTTATTAAGGTTGTTCAGAAAAGGCTGAATAAAAAATTAACTGTACGAGGGATTGTTTGTACGCTTTATGACGGGCGGAAGAATCTTAATCGCGAAGTGGTAGGCCATATTCGGGATTATTTTGGTACTAAAGTGTTTAACACTGTAATCAGAGATAACGTAGCATTAGCCGAAGCGCCAAGTCACCACAAAACTATTTTTGAGTACGACAGTAGTGGTCATGGTGCAGAAGATTATCAGAATTTATCAAAGGAAATCATTTATTCTAATTAAGTATTATGGG
>CAZXYQ010000347.1:0-1793 GCA_964644975.1 uncultured Rhodohalobacter sp. | reverse complement strand
TTTTTATCGGCTTTTTTCCACCCTTTTTTCTGCCAGTTGTCAATCCAGTTTTGGTTGAATGTATTGACGATGAGTGCGCTGTCACTGTGAATCTTTACATGGCAGGGCCTTTTTAAAATTTTTAACCCTTCAATTACGGCACGCATCTCCATCCGGTTGTTGGTGGTGTTGGGCTCGCCGCCGCTCAATTCTTTCTCTTTGCCGTTCCAGATCAGGAGCGCTCCCCATCCGCCGGGACCGGGATTTCCGCTGCATGCACCATCCGTATACATAATTACTGTGGGTTTACTTTTTGACATATCTGTCTGTAATCGGTTGGATGGACTGCTGCATTTCAATTGCTTTATTTGTGATCTGTTCCTCCCAGTTTTCATCATCTGCACCGGCATAGATAATTGCGCGCGATGAATGGATAATCGGTATTCCAAGATGATTTTTTAACGTATCATTTAACTGAACAACATCTCCTCCCTGTGTTCCAACTCCTGGGATTAACAGATGCGCATTTGGGTGGGCCATCAGTACCGGTTCACTTGCACGTGGCTGTGTGGCCCCCACAACCATTCCCAGATGGGTTTTTGATAACGCCTGCTTTTTGTTGAGTTCTTCAGCTATATATTCGGCAAGTGACATTCTTCCTAAAAAGCGTTGCTGTAAAAAGTCAGCAGACCCGCGGTTTGAGGTCAGAGTAAGGATAAATACGGCGCGCTCTTCATCATTCATGAACGGATCGATGGTATCGAGTCCCATTAACGGATTAAGGGTTAATGCGTCTACCTGTAAATGTCCAAAAAAAGCCTCCCTGTACTTTTCTGCGGTAGTGCCAATATCGCCTCTTTTTGCATCTGCGATGGTCACTTTTCCGTGCGGGATTTCTTCAAGAAGCTGCTCTGCGATTGACCACCCTGCAGAACCAAGTGCTTCAAAGAAACCCAGATTTATTTTGTAGATTCCGGCACAAATTTTTGTGGATTCAATAACTCTTCTGCAAAACTCATAGACCAGCTCTTCGGTATCAGGAAACTGACTTTTGAGTGGTTTGGGAATTTTAATGGGATCCGGATCCAGCCCGATGCTGAGCAGTGAGTTGGAGGATGTAATCGCTCGTTGTAGTTTTTCGGTAAAGGTCATATCCTGCTTTGTAAATTCGAACGCCAAGATAGTAAATCATCAGCATAAATGAGCCTTTCAAAAGAATCCAATTCAGAATCAAATGAAAATAGTGCAGACTGGTTTGAAGAGTGGTTCGACAGCCCGTTGTATGAAAAACTATATTCCTACCGAGATGAGGAAGAGGCGATTAAATTGGCTGATCTGATTGAAAAGCTAATCCCTTTGTCGAAATATGAAAAAATCCTGGATCTTGGCTGCGGGCGCGGGCGCCATTCACTTACCCTGGCCGAACGCGGGTATGATGTAACGGGCACCGACCTCTCTCCCAAAGCGATCAAGAAAGCGAAACAGTTAGCCGTTGAAAGAGGTTTAAATAAGGTGCACTTCGAAGTACTTGATATGCGTGAAGTTCTCCCGCACCGGTTTGACGCGGTTTTGAACCTGTTTACCACATTCGGTTATTTTTTGGATGATGAAGAAAATGCCTCGGTATTTGACGGCGTACACAAAATGCTTGGCAAAAACGGCCGGTTTCTGATCGATTTTCTGAACGCGGCAAAAGTAGAAGAGGGGCTGGTGGCGGAGGAAACCGGATCGTACGAAAACCTGGATTATCAAATTGAGCGGTTTATATCAGACGGGATGGTTCATAAAAAAATCCGTTTTACCGGCTCAGGGCT
>CAZXYQ010000346.1:0-1807 GCA_964644975.1 uncultured Rhodohalobacter sp. | reverse complement strand
GGGGAAGGGGGACTTTTATAATTAATGTTCAACAATCGAACTCAGGTTTGTAATCGAAGGTTGATCTGCACATCTGGTTCCGCGCCTGTGCGGGACAAAAAACCTAGTAGGGGCGTCATATCCGTATCCCCGTACAAGCGCCGTGGTTTTAACGGCGCGCAGTGCGGGGGTAAGATGGGCAGGCACCCCAGAAATCCCGAGGCTGGTGATTGCGCAGAAGCAATGAGATTAGTCGATGTGGGTTTGATGGATGTAAAACGTGGCTCAAACAGGGTGTGAATGTTTGCTTTTAGAATTAAACATTTTCTGTACACCGCTCACTACTGATGTGTCAACGGTGAGCTATCCTAAGAGTCATCGGATGAGTCATCCATGAATCATATATTGATCCAGCATGACTAGATTTTTCGAAGAACTCATACGATGACTATCCGACATTTTATCGATGACACTGCACTACACTCCACCGCAAAACAGATGGTACTTCCGGATGGGACATCTTAGCCTGGTGTTACTTGAAAAAATTAAGAATCGAACTCGACTTTAAGACTAAAATCCTATTTCAGATTCACAAACTGTAGCGGAACCGAGAACTTTTTCCCCTTCAGCGTGCGGATCACCTCCTGCAGCTCATCAATTTTCTTTCCCGTAACGCGAACCTGTTCATCCTGAATGGCCGGCTGAACTTTCAGTTTCATTGCTTTGATCTCTTTCACAATTTTCTTTGCAGTTTCTCGGTCAATTCCCTCTTTAATATCCGCACTTACTTTCACCGCACCAGAGCTGCTGCCTTGCTCATCACCAAATTCCAGAACTTTTGGTTCCAGCTTTCGCTTGATGAAATTTTTGATGAGCATTTCGCGCACAGCCTGTAATTTCATGCTCTCTGCGGCTACGATATCAATCCGGTTCTCCTTACGGGCAAACTCCACCTCGGTATGCAGGCCCCGAAAATCGTAGCGGGTAGCAACCTCTTTCAGCGTATTATTCACGGCGTTATCAACTTCCTGGGCGTCGATCTCATTTACAATATCAAAAGATGGCATATCGGACAGTTTATATTAGAAATAGAATTAAATATAAATGTTAAGAGCTTAAAAAGCGCCTCGATTCTGAGGTTATTCGAGAATACTTATCAATGTTATAGTACAGTATGGAGAAAGTTATCTGCCCCCAAAAAAAAATCTCTATGTAGGTTAATCTCCTACAGGGATTTCGGGTCTAATCATTACAAATATTTTCTTTCTTTTTTCCTATAATTTTCCTTGTTTAGAACTTTAAAATAACAAACAAACCGGAGGTTCCATGGGGAATGAAGATGAGGGTGTAGAAGAGTTTAGACCAAGGGGGGCAATTGCTTTTTTTATCGTGCTGATGGTGTTCTTTCTTGTCGTCTATTTTGTAATGTATTTCGAAATGCTTAGCAGGGGATAGGGATGGATAAATCAGAAAAATTGGCACTAGTACTCAGCGGACTGCTATTGGTAATCTTTTTTGGAGCGGTCGTTTACGCTTCGCAAGCCAAAGATATAGATGTACCGACATGCATCACCGATGTCGATCCATTTTTGACCGATACACTGTTTCAGACCGGTCCGGATACATACGAACTTCAGATGGTGGCCCGTATGTGGGCGTTTGCCCCGTCTACAATTCGTCTGCCCAAAGGATCTACAGTTAATATGTATGTAACGTCGCAGGATATCATACACGGATTTAAAGTAGAACGAAAGAATCTGAACCTGATGGCCATTCCGGGAGCGATCAACTATATGCAGGTTACATTTGATGAGGCGGGTGAGTATAT
>CAZXYQ010000345.1:0-1809 GCA_964644975.1 uncultured Rhodohalobacter sp. | reverse complement strand
ACCACGATGTTTACCTACTCCTACTACGGCACAAAATGCCTCAACTTCCTGATCGGCGCTGAGCGGAAGCACTACTATAACTACTTCTATATCGTCTCCATTTTCATTGGGTCTATCACAACCATCGATATGGTAATCAACCTTATTGACGGAATGTTCGCTATGATGGCGATCCCGACGATGGTTGCAACCCTTCTGCTGGCGCCAAAAGTGGTGCAGGCAAGCCGCGACTATTTCGCCCGAAAAGAGCGTGGGGATTTTGATCACTACTGATCTATTGTTTTAAATCCGGTGAATCCATTTTGATTCTGAAACTTTCTCTCTTAAAGGGAGATGTCTCGGCTTCACACTGGAAAAGCACCGGTGTTGCGCTCGACATGACAGGCAAGCTTATAATATGTGAGGCGGCGTTTAAAGTTCACAAACTTGTGCAATTCCGTTTTACGCCGCCCCTCATAAACCAAATCAACCCTGTCATGTAGAGTAAACGAATCGCTGTTTTTTAGCGGTGAGTGCACCGAGACATCTCCTTGTTCATAGCAGGAGTTTGAAACTTTTTGATAAGCTGTCTCGCGCCAGGTGAGAAAAGATTTTAGAACAAAAACTTAAATTATTTTTGTTTCGAACCGCTTTCATCAAATAATTTCTTTAATAAACCTAAAATTTAAGGCGATAATACTTAATTATTTAGGTTCAGGTAAATTACTTTTTAACTCTGCAATTCACTTCCGATTTATTTTTTCTGTATCGGCGAAAATCGCCCGGAATTTTGAAACCTTCCGTATCTTTAATTCGTTATAAGAATCTCAAGTTTAGAGGCCGGATAAACACAAAAATAACCTGTTTAAAAACCCGGCATAATTAAAATAGATCAGGGAAAATTTAAAGTTAAAAAACAATGAAATCGTTACTTACAATCATCATAAGTGCGGTTCTAATTTCTCTGTCATTTGCAGATACACTGAAAGGTGAAACCGTACAGAATACAGATATTCGAATTGCTGAAAACGTTATTGAAGCAGTTAAGGATATCGACATCGTAAGTTTAAATGTTTTACTGGCAGAAGATGCTTCGGTTGATACCGTTGATGAAGCCGGTAATACTCCATTGATGCATGCAGCAAAGATCGGAAATCCACGAATGTCACGTATCATTCTGGTTCATGATCCCGTTATAGATGCTCGCAACAATGAAGGGGAAACAGCACTTATGATTGCAGCACGTTATGGTGCTTTTCATATAGTGGAGCAGTTGCTTAATAAAGGTGCCGACACATCACTGAAAAATTCCGAGAGCCTCACAGCCCGGGATATAGCACTGCGAAATGGTCACCCCGACATTTTGAACTTACTATCATCATCATCTGAAGAAACGTACAGTTTCAGCAGATAACATATATACATTTAGTTATGTTTTGGTTGGCCCTGCCGTAAATATCGGCAGGGCTTTTTTATTATCTGCCAATTGAGATTCATTCATATCTGTCTTTTTACTTTCCTTATCATCAAACATTTTCGTTTATTCAGAGGACGCCAAAACAACTAACGCTCTCAATATTTTATGAATCGAATTTTACTCTTCGTTGCTCTTACGTTTTTATATGGAACTGTAACCCTTAATGCACAAGACACCATTTCCGATAAAACCGCAGGAATGGAAAAATATGAGGGGTTCTTCAATTTTTGGTGGGATGATGAGAATGGCAAAATCTGGCTTGAAATCGACAAGCTCGATGAAGAAGTGCTATATGTTAATGCTCTTGCGGCCGGAATGGGTTCGAACGACATCGGTCTCGACCGCTCACAGCT
>CAZXYQ010000344.1:0-1810 GCA_964644975.1 uncultured Rhodohalobacter sp. | reverse complement strand
CAGAGAACGCAATTACGGTCAACCATGTTTGTCAAAAATTCTTAAATTGATTTTTGGAGTTATTTTTTCTGCGAACTGTGGGCTATATTCGTACGCGAGCGGTCTGACGGCCGAGCAGAGTGACAGATGATCAGAATCTCATACAATTGACTACATGAAGTATTTACCTGTATATGGATAACAGGATCTTTGCTAAAAATATGGCTCACCTCTACCGTGAGGCAGCAAATCAATATAAATCGCTGCCCGCTTTTGCCACACGAAAAAAACAGCTTGAGTGGGAGCCGGTCTCTTTTGAAGAGCTTTATGAAAAAGGCCTGAACCTTGCTACCGGACTGATTGAGATGGGTGTGGAAGCACGAGAACATGTGGGCCTCTTTGCGGATAACCGGTTTGAGTGGATACTGGCCGACTGCGGAATCCAGCTTTGTGGTGCGGCGGATGTGCCGCGAGGCCGTGATGTTACCGATCATGAGCTTCAATACATTATTGATCACGCGGGCATAGAGGTCGCATTTGTTGAGACCAAAGCAATTTTAAAGAGAGTTCTGAAGCTGAAGCCGGATCTCCCAAAACTGCAGGAAATTATTTTGATGGAGCCTGCGGACGATCTTCCCGAAGGCGTCCATCAGATGGAAAACATCATAAAGCACGGAGAAGCCCTCCGTAAATATGGCGATACACGGGCCGAAGAGCGGATGGAAAATATTCAGCCTGATGATCTGTTTACGCTGATTTATACATCAGGCACAACCGGCAAGCCTAAAGGGGTGATGCTGACGCATGCAAATATGATGTCGCAGGTGAAAATGATCCCGGTAAATCTCAACTACACCGACCGGGTTCTTTCTGTTTTACCGATATGGCACATTTTTGAACGCGTGTTTGAAGTTTACACGATCGCCTGCGGCGTATGTACCTACTATTCGAATGTTCGTACTCTGGGGGATGATCTGAAAAATGTAGAGCCTACCTTTATGGGATCAGCTCCTCGTTTGTGGGAAAGTATCTACCAGAAAATTAAAAAGAATGTGAGTAATGCCCACTGGATGCGGCAGATACTTTTTCACACAGCGTATTTCTTAAGCCGGCAATATAACAACTCATATTTCTTTCTCTCAGACAGCTATCTAAAGCTTCAGCCGGAATCAAAATTGAAGCGTGCACTGCTCACACCGCTCCACGCATTACGATGGCTGATTGTGGTGCCGTTTTACGGATTTTTCAATGTTGCTGTGCTCGAGCCGGTCCGCCTCAGTGCAGGAGGTTCACTGAAGGCCACCATTTCAGGTGGTGGCGCGCTGCCTGCAGAAATCGACCGGTTCTTCAACTACATCGGTATTCCTGTTCTCGAGGGTTACGGTATGACGGAAACCTCTCCTGTGATTGCCGTTCGCCTTGAGGAGGATATCGTGATCGGCACCGTTGGCCCTATTGTAGATCATACAGAGGTTAGAATCGTTGATCTTGAAACCGGGAAAACACTCTATCCAAACAGTGAACTGCCTGATAACGGACGCGGCATGAGGGGTGAAATTCATGTGAAAGGCCCTCAGGTAATGAAAGGGTATTACCGCGATAAAAAACAGACAGAAAAAACCATTCAGGACGGCTGGCTCCGAACCGGCGACCTGGGGATGATCACCTACAACGACTGCCTTAAGATTCTGGGCCGGTCAAAATCAACGGTGGTGCTGCTTAGCGGTGAAAACCTGGAGCCCGAGCCGATAGAGATGAAGCTTACCCAGAGTCCGTATATCGAACATGCCATGGTGGTAGGGCAGGACAAAAAGCATGCCGGCGCACTCAT
>CAZXYQ010000343.1:0-1831 GCA_964644975.1 uncultured Rhodohalobacter sp. | reverse complement strand
GGGATCCGCTCATTTTTGCTCATACCTATAGCGCTGCCGCTATAACGTCCATTTAAGCTACAGAGAGACACGCGGCGGCCAGAACAAAAACAGATCAAGAAAAATAGGAGAGCTGTATGAAAACACTCAGATATAACTATCGAACGGTTTTGCTTAGTTTCATGCTTTGCATCACCGGAACTATCACGCATGCCTACGGGCAGACAATTCAGATTGAAGCCCAACCTTCAGAAAGCAGCCTGGTTGCCGGACAGCAGGTAGAGCTGACATTCTCTATTTCCGAACCCGCTGACGCCTACTTCTTTTCCGCAGAGGTGGAATTTGACCCGGAGGTATTTGAATACACCGGAATTACGCTGACGGATCTCACGGATGGCGGATTACAAACGGCCGCCCTCGTTTCACCGAATATGATTGGGGCTGCGGTTTCCCGTACTATCGGTCTGGAGGCCCCGGCTTCTGGAGACCTGATGATCCTCACGTTCACCGTAAAAACCTTTTCACCCGCCGGAACAAGCAGTATTGAGTTTGATAACGTAAAATTTGCTGATTCCAACGGAGAACCCATAGACTTTGATCCGCCTGAAGATGTTGAACTGACGATCGAAGAGTCGATCTCATCTTTCAGCCTGGACACACCACTTAGTATTACAGTGACGGAAGGGGACAGCTACCAGGCTACGGGTAAACTGTTTGCCAATGGTATTACCACAGATGAGGAGAACTCATCAAGAGTAAACATGTGGGTAGGAGTGAGCGAAACAAATTCAGATCCATCAGGCTGGGGTGATCCTGCATGGGAACTGATGAGTTTCGAGGATCAAACCGGTGATGATTTCTTTGAATATCTGGGAGAGATCGCTTTTCAGCGGGATGTGGGCAGCTACTACGTAGCCCTGCGCGCCGATCTGGATGATTCGGGCGAGTTTTCATACGCTGGTGTGGGCGGATTTTGGAATGTGACCGAAAATCTCAGTGCGCAGCTCGAGATTCAGGAGCAGGATCAATACCAATACGTTGTGGCAGAGTGGACCTTCAGCAATGAGCTTTACACGCCTGACCGCGCCACCTTTCCAAATCAGACAACGGAGCTTGAACTAATTGGTGCCAGCTTGCATGGTTTTGTTGGAGGTGCCGCAAACTCAAGGGGATGGAATACGTTTGGAGAACAAGAAAACTACTGGCAGATAATAATCAACACGGAGGATCTTGAAAACCTGAAGCTTTCGTCAGATCAAAGTGGAGGGAGCAATACCGGTCCAAGAGACTTCAAAGTGCAGTACAGCTTGGATGGAACTTCATGGACCGACTTTGCCGGTGGCGACATTAAAGTCGGTGACAGTGAGAAGGAGGTCATTGAGCAAATGCCATTTCCGTCTGAACTTGAAAATCAGTCTGAAGTCTACATCCGTTGGGTGCAAAACTCCGATGTCCGTGTTGATGGAGATACTTTGCTTAATATTAGCAGTGGCGGAACCAGCCGAATCGATGACATCCTCATCACCGGGCAGGCGACAACGCCAACGCGCGTGGATGTGTGGCCGGGTGATGCTAACGAAGATGGCAAGGTTAATGAAACCGACGTTTTAGCGATAGCTACTTACTGGCTCACCGAAGGCCCTTCGGCAATCTATCCGGGAATTACCTGGGCACCGCGGGAGGTTGAAGAGTGGATTCCTGCTGCAGCTACCGCCGCAGATACAGACGGCAGCGGCCGCGTAGACCAAAATGATCTCCAGGCCATTGGCCTTAATTTTGATAAAAGCACAGATGAAGAACCATCTGTTCAGCGTCAGTTGCCGCCCATTGCTGAGCTGCAGATTGATCCGCT
>CAZXYQ010000342.1:0-1833 GCA_964644975.1 uncultured Rhodohalobacter sp. | reverse complement strand
CCCCCGGCCCCTCCCTATTACACCAAAAGCGGTGTAACATGGAGGGGAGCTCTTAAAAAAGTTTTTCATCTTAAAAATTTTAAGCATAGTAGAAATTTACAAGGTATTTACTCACCGCCTATCTAAGGGGGACTTTCTCTCACTTCTTATTTTACAACCTCAGCAATATTTAAGTGAGGAATTTTGAACCTTCAGCTTCTAAAATGAGCTTTTCTCCGTAAACGGCTGCCGGTGTTTGATATCCTGTTTTAAATTTGCCGGCCATCACTTTTTTGGCAATAATCCAGGAAATTTCGGCTGTCAGTTTGTATCCCTCTGATGTTTCAAGCCTTGCCTCGCGGCTTTTTCCTTTATTATTTTCAACTCTGCCCCAAATAATGCTAGTGCCTTTTTCGCGTGTATCCTTATCTGGGCCAGTTATATTTTTGCCAACCCAGTTTTTAGCCCGGTTTCTGACGAATTCAGTACGCAACAGCGGGCCCAGCCAATTGGTTAGCTTTAGCAACCGAATCTGCTTTTTACCCATTGCCGTATATACAATGATGTTGGGTATTTGAGTTGTAAAATGTGCCGTTGATACATCACCCCATGGAATTGATGCCGCTGTTTTTTCACCTCTCCCAAAATCGATCTCTTTTGTTTTATAAGCTGCAGGAACGCGTTTAATTTTACCATCTGACCTGATGGCTCCACCTTCGCCCAGTTTACCTGTAATGGATTGTGCCGTACCATGCGAAATACCTCCGCCAAGACCTATAAATGCAAGTTCCAGTTTAACGGCATCGGGTAATTGATTTTTCAGATGCAGGGCAAGACAGTCGGTGGGTACAACATCAAAACCTGTTCCGGGCATTGCCATTATCCCGGCCTCTCTGATTTCGGAATCCCGTGCTTTAATTCCCTCAAAAACTTCGATCTCTCCGGTAATGTCCAGATAGTGACAGTTGTTTCGGATGCAGGCATCCAGCATCTGTTTCCAGGTAGAGCGAAACGGGCCCGCACAATGTAAAACAAGGGAAGCATCTTTAAGAAGATCATACATTTCGTCTGTATGATTCAGATCTGCTTTTTGAAACGGAAGTTTCAACTCCTCTGCCTGATTTTTCAGCTTTTCTTCGTTTCTGCCCGAAAGCACAACATTCAGTTTACTTTTTGCGGCAAGTTCTGATATCAGTTTGCCGGTATAACCGTAACTTCCATAAATGATGACCGGTCCGGTCCCTCTTTTTTCTTCCAATTGATTTCAAATAAGTTAAGATTTCTATTCTGATGAATATCGGTATTTCCCGGTCTTTTTTTAGGAATTTGTACTGTGAGTTACAGTCAATTTGGGTGGCGCATTTAGTGACTGGAATACTACACAATATCGCTCGGTTAGTTTGATAAGTGTTGAAATTTCCTCTTCATTCGCATCGGTATCCAGCTCAAACCGCAGCCGGATCTCCCTGAAACCTACAGGAGCCTCTTTTGAAACAGCAAGCGTTCCTCGAAAATCAAGGTCACCTTCAGCAAATACATTTCCGCTTCGTACATCAACACCAATTGCGGTAGCAACGGCATTCAGAGTAACACCCGCGCAGGCAGCTAAGGCTTCGAGCAGCATATCCCCGGAGCATGCCGCCGTTCCGCTCCCTCCTGTTGCGGGATGTAAGCCGGCCTCGACCAATGCTTTTCCGGTGTCAACGCTGCACGTTATACCTTCGCCGATTTTCCCTTGCGCCTTCAGGGTAACAACTGCTGACTCCGGATCATTTTTATATTTCTCTTTTAATGGTGCCTGAAGTGATCTTAATTCATCTGCTTTCATATCAATATCCCGGTCAATTATTTTGA
>CAZXYQ010000341.1:0-1834 GCA_964644975.1 uncultured Rhodohalobacter sp. | reverse complement strand
TAACAGTATAATCCAAATCTCCCATTACGGCAAACAGGACCTGAATTTACTGCAAGCATGTTGCCGCTGTTCCGATAATCGCTTCCGTTAAAAGCTCCGATTAAATGTTTTAATCGGAGGGCTGACAGGTTGCTTAAACTGTCTTTCCCTGCAACCTGAACCCCCTGGTCTACGAAGCCTCGGCGTAGTAGACTGAACCCTGCGCCTTGTACCTTTCCCCTTGTTCCATTCTGAAATTATGAGTTCATTACCATTGTTATCTCTATATAACTTTGAAAAATCCATCACCCATGAACCGCCTTGCAAACGAAAAAAGTCCTTATCTGCTGCAGCACGCCGATAACCCCGTTGACTGGTACCCCTGGGAGGAAGAAGCGTTCGAAAAAGCCAAAAAAGAAGATAAACCGGTGTTTTTGTCCATCGGTTATGCAACCTGCCACTGGTGCCATGTGATGGAGCACGAAAGTTTTGAGGATCAGCAGGTGGCAGAAATGATGAACCGGGCGTTTGTGAATATTAAGGTAGACAGGGAAGAGCGCCCCGACATCGACAATACGTATATGACCGTTTGCCAGATGCTGACCGGGCGCGGCGGCTGGCCGCTCACAATCATTATGACTCCGGATAAAGAACCCTTTTTTGCCGGAACCTATTTCCCGAAATTCTCCCGGCAGCGCCACATCGGGATGCTGGATATTGTGCAGCAAATTGAAAACGTCTGGAAAACGAACCGCGCAAAAGTAATGAAAAGCGTTCAGCAGATTAAGGAGGGGTTCAGTAAAAGCCTTGAGCTGGGCAAGTCAAACATTCCGTTCGATGAAGATAATGTAGAGCAGGCTGCCGAATCATTAAAAGGAAGTTTTGATGATGTGCACGGCGGTTTCGGTAATGCTCCAAAATTTCCATCACCGCACAATCTGCTGTTTTTGATTCGTAATGCCGCGGATGACGAATCCATACTGGATATGGTGAGTAAAACCCTGCGATCGATGCGGTTTGGTGGAATATGGGATCATGTAGGCGGCGGGTTTCACAGGTATTCAACGGATCTTGAGTGGCTGCTCCCCCATTTCGAGAAAATGCTGTATGACCAGGCTACACTACTGATCGCTTATGCAGAAGGCTGGAAAAAAACCGGCGATCCGATATTCAAACAAACCTGTTATCAGATCCTGAATTACCTCGAAACCGATCTGCTTTCTGATGAAGGAGTATTTTATTCCGCCGAGGATGCTGACAGTGAAGGTGAAGAGGGTAAATTTTACGTATGGAGTAAACAGGAGATTGAAGAAATACTGGATAAAGAGAATGCACAGCTTTTTTGTGAATTGTTTCAGATCACCGAAGAAGGAAATTTCCGGGATGAAGCAACCGGAGAACGAACCGGTAAAAATATCCCTCACCTGAGTGAGCAATCATATCAAAGAATACAGGATGAAAAACTTGCAGAGAAAACCGAAGCACTACTTGAAGCTCTGCGGCAGGAAAGGGTAAAACGCGAACGACCGCTATTGGATGATAAAATTCTGACTGACTGGAACGGCCTGATGATGGCAGCTCTTGCCGCAGCCGGCACCATTTTAAAGGATCAAAAATTTATCAACCACGCCAAAAAGATCGCCGTATTCCTGGCTGAAAAGTGTATGACCGATGAGGGCAGGCTGCTTCACCGATACAAAGAGGGCAAGGCTGAAATTACCGGAATGGCTGATGACTATGCATTTACAATTTGGGGATTTATCGAATTATACCATTCCACGTTTGATCCCCAATATTTGGAAAAAGCCTTAAAGCTTCAGAAAGTTTACGACAACCATTTTTGGGATCCGGAACA
>CAZXYQ010000340.1:0-1835 GCA_964644975.1 uncultured Rhodohalobacter sp. | reverse complement strand
CGTCCCGGTTATGCTATTGAATATGATTACTTTCCGCCTTACCAGGTTAAACGAAGCCTTGAGACAAAATTGGTAAACGGACTCTTTTTTGCAGGACAGATAAACGGAACCACCGGGTATGAAGAAGCGGCCTGCCAGGGATTAATTGCCGGTATTAATTCTGCAAGGTTTGTTAACGAAGCAGAGCCCTTTGTCCTGAAGCGATCGGAGGCTTATATAGGTGTATTGATCGATGATTTGATCAATAAAGGCACAGAAGAGCCATATCGTATGTTTACTTCAAGGGCAGAACACCGGATTTTGCTGCGTCAGGACAATGCTGATCTGCGCCTGACCGAGCTTGGCCACAGAATTGGTCTGGCTGATGAAGAGAGATATGAAAGATTTAAGACCAAAAAAGATCAGATTGATCGTCTTTATGATCTTATCAGTGATTATACGGTACGCCCCGAGCAGATGGATCCAATGCTTGAAGAAAAAGGCACAACAACACTTTCCCAGCCGGTAAAAGCGAAAACATTGATTCCCCGGCCTGAACTACATTTGAGTGACTTGCTTGAAGCGGACGAAACACTCAGACAAAAAGTGGAAGAGATTACTGATAATCGTTATGTGATTGAACAGGTTGAGATCCAGATAAAATATGACGGCTATATAAAAAGAGAGTTTGAAATGGTTGAGGAGCTCAGCCGACAGGAGAATAAACTGATACCTGAGAAGATTGATTACGACAAAATCAAAAGCCTTTCCAATGAAGGAAAAAGCAAGCTGGAGAAAATTAAACCGGAAACCATTGGACAGGCTTCCAGGATCAGCGGGGTATCTGCCAGCGATGTGGCGGTGTTAATGGTTTACTTAAAAGGGTAGGTGTTTCACGTGAAACATAACCTTAAAGAAGCCGAATTAAGCGTTAACGCACTAAATGACGCCCGTGAGCTCTACGAAAAGAATCATGCGGAACTTGAAAAATATCTGGATCTGCTGCTGGAATGGAATGAAAAAATCAATCTTGTCAGCAGAACTGTTTCACGTGAAACATTGAAAGAACACATCGTCCATTCACTTATACCCGCATCCGCAGGGTTGCTAAAGGGGTATGACAGATGGATTGATACAGGCACTGGCGGTGGACTTCCGGGAATTCCCCTGGCAATTTGCCTGAAAGATAAGCTGTGGATACTGAATGATAATGTAAAAAAGAAAATGAGAGCAGTATCTGATATTACTGAAAGACTGGGGCTGGATAATGTCGAAATAGCCGCCAAAAGCATATCATTGCTTGATTTTGATAAAGGCACGGGGATGGTGACAAAGCACGCATTCAAGATCGACGACCTGCTTCGCCACATCGGTTCGCGCCCCTGGAAAACAATCCTGATGTGGAAAGGAGCTGATCACGCAAAAGAAGAAGTTCTCCAATCAAAAAAGAAGCTAAACACAACCCTCTACAGCTTCAACTTCGGCCAAAACGAAACCTTCTACGAAGGCAAAGCAATTCTTAAGATTTACAGATAAGTTAGGCTTCGGTATTTACGAGGGGTGATAAGAAATCTCTCCGTCAGCTGACGGAGAGTACCACGCGTGTTTTTCGCGTTGGGAGGGGTGTTATTTGCTGAGAACTTAGACATATAAGAATAGTATTTAGGTAATGCTCACCATTCTTCAAACGAATTAAAAACGTAAGGTATGATACATCTTAACTAACGTGAGTTCGACATAAGCGTTTGGAAAAAGTGTCTCCCCTCATTTCTAAGGAGGGGCCGGGGGTGGTTAACTACACTTTGTTCATGGCTTTATGTTGAAAACTTGTTTTAATGCCTTTTTTAACCACCCCT
>CAZXYQ010000339.1:0-1841 GCA_964644975.1 uncultured Rhodohalobacter sp. | reverse complement strand
CAAACTGCAGCGGATCCGGATAGGGTTCGGTGCACACTTCCATCTCTCCCACAATAGCCGGTGGTTTTACATTGGAATGATAAAAGAAAGCGCGGTCGCCTACATTCATCCGGTCTCTCATTATATTTCGGGCTTCATAATTACGAACGCCGCTCCAGCGAATTTGTTCGTCTCGTTTAAGGTCGTCAATGCTGTAGGCGTAAGGTTCCGATTTCATCAGCCAGTACTGTTTTTTACTCATGTGATAAATAAAATTTACGTTTTGAATAACCGCAGAGGCGCTGTGGCCGCTGTGTTAATTGTTGTTGATATTATCCGAACAAACTACCAATCTTATAGTTCGAACTAAACTAAAAAAACTGCGTTCTCCGCGCCTCCGCGCCTCCGCGGTTACAAACTTATTTGATGAGCATTTTAAACCAAAAACACCTGCTTTTCTGGAGCGGTGGTAAAGATTCTTTTCTTGCCCTCTGTTATCTAAAAGATGACCGTATCCATGATCCACTGCTGCTTACCACTTTTGATGATGAAAGCGGCCGGGTTCCTCATCAAAATATTCCGGTTGAAAATATCCGAAGACAGGCAATCGGTCTTGGACTTACCCTGTTCACTGTTCCGCTCTCCTATCCTGCAAGCAATGCACAGTACCTGAATGCGCTGAAAAAATGTCTCTCAGATATCCCTTTCGCAATTGAATGCATTGTGTTTGGTGATCTGCACCTGCAGGATATCCGCACCTGGCGGGAAACTGAATTTGGTGAAAAAATGGGATACCGGCTGAAATTCCCGATCTGGAATAAACCCTATGATGAACTGTTCAGCCGTCTTGAGCAAGAGAATGTTGAAATCCGTATCACATCGGTGCAGCCCGAATACCGTGAGTGGATTAAGCCGGGCCAGTTGTTTGACCGTAAGTTTGCAGATTCACTCCCATCACATATCGACCCGATGGGTGAAAAAGGGGAATTTCATACTGAGGTGATTATTCCAAAACATTCCTGAAAACAGGCTTTAAAATCGAATATTCCAATATATGATTCTGAACCTGGTCGTCTGATAGCTCCATGGTCGATTCAGGCAACATTCTTTACTTCCGGGAGATGATCACCTCTACTTCGAGCTCAACGAATAACTCACCCAGCCGCTGCGCAGCAGTGCGGTGAGGAGCGGAGGCAGCACCGCAGAGTGGATTTCCTGCGCCCAGAAGAACCAGCCTAACAGAATCACCAGGCAGGCTGCAGCATGAAGGGCAAAATAATATCTGAGCAGGCTTCGGGGCTTCAATGATTTAAACAGAAACGGTACAGCCAGCAGATGAAACGGCCACGCCCAGAACAGGTTAATATTGCTGGCGGTTACGTGGTGCAGGGAGATGAACCAGAGAAATGTGATCAAAAGTCCGATAATGCCAACAATCGCCAATAGCGGAATATCAAACCACCGGTTCAGGGTTGTACCGGTTTGATAGTTTTTCCAGGTTACCCATGCCGCACCAACAAACAATATCCACAGAACGATGTGTACCCAGGGCAATCCGGCCGTATCGGTTCCGTAGTCATCCACGGTCATTATTTTTTCCTTGCTTGCTACCAATGGCTGTTCTTCCCCGTCAATGATAATCACCGCGTTATCGAAAGCAAGCTCAAGAAAATCAGGCAGAAACATCGCTTCGTAGGGAGTCACTTTTCGATCAATTTTGCTGCCAAGAAGAAGATCAATTCCGAAATGAATGAGCGGCTTTTGATCTGTGTAGAGTGCAATCATTTCCCGGAAAGTCAGCTGCGGATCGGGCTTCGGCTCAAAGCGTATTTTATCACCCAACACGTTCTCCATGGCATCAC
>CAZXYQ010000338.1:0-1858 GCA_964644975.1 uncultured Rhodohalobacter sp. | reverse complement strand
AGGCGGTGGGAGTGAGTTTTTTAGGTTGATAGAAAATCTGACTGATAATTCAGGATTTATCAATTAAGCTATTTTTGTGTTCTAAATATAGTTGATATTGAAGCGTTGTAGAACGCTTTTACCGATCCAAAGGTTACATCAACTAAGAATAATTTATCCACTATACTATTGAAAATAGATCGATCCTCTTTTAGTCAGTATTTAAAGATCCTGGCCTACGTTAAGCCTTACAAAACGAAGCTGGTAATAGCTCTGATCGCTTCTATTCTGGCAACGTTGGTATGGCTGGCAGTACCTTTAGGCTTGAGAGAGCTGCTCGACGCGGTATTTGATGACAGCGATAAGGTTCTACTCAACCGGGTTACGCTGGTACTGATCGGGCTCTTCATCTCCCAGGCACTTCTTGGATTTTGGGGCAGTTACTCGCTGGACTGGATCGGTGAAAAAATAGTAGCCGATCTGAGGAAGAATCTTTACGAACATCTGAACAGGCTGAGTCTGAAGTTTTATTCGAATCAGCGACTGGGGGAAATCACATCTCGTTTGACAAATGACGTCGCCGCTATTCGTGATGCCGTTACCGGAACACTTTCTGAAGGACTCACCCAATCGATCAACCTGGTGGGCTCTGTTATTTTGATGGTCTACCTGAACTGGAGACTAAGCCTGATTATCTTCATTACCGTGCCCGTCATTACGCTGGCGGTTCGCTATTTTGGTCAGCTGATCAGAAAGCTATCGCGAGAGGTTCAGGATCGATTGGCAGACACCACCGCTATTGCAGAAGAGGCATTAGGAGCCATAGAATCCGTAAAATCGTTTGCCCGGGAGCCGTATGAAATCGATCGATATAACGATGAAGTAGATACACTCTTTGACACGTCCCGGAAAAAGGTTCTGTTCAGTAATCTGTTCTGGTCATCGGTAGGCGTTGTCTTTATGAGCACAATGATCGTCATTTTCTGGTATGGCGGTACAGAGGTGCTGGCCGGCAGACTATCGGCCGGAGACCTGGTCGCGTTCATCTTTTTTGCATTCAACATCGGACGGTCGATGGGCGGAATGTCAAGGGTTTATACCGTTTTCAGCAGCGCCGTGGGTGCATCAGAAAGAATTTTCGGTCTGTTGGAAGAGAGGCCCGGAGTTGAAGATCACCCCGATGCGGTAGAGATAAGTGAAGTTGACGGTGCCGTTTCATTTGAAGATGTATCCTTTCATTACGAGGAAGGTCAACAAGTGCTGCGTGATATCAACTTTTCTTGCAGTCCGGGAGATATTGTTGCCTTGGTGGGTCCAAGCGGAGCGGGAAAAACCACACTGCTCAAACTCATCCCGCGATTC
This sequence comes from uncultured Rhodohalobacter sp., assembly GCA_964644975.1. GTDB lineage: Bacteria > Bacteroidota > Rhodothermia > Balneolales > Balneolaceae > SW132. The sequence goes on along the minus strand of CAZXYQ010000338.1, from coordinate 517 downwards.
TATGATGTGCAAAAAGGAAAGATTCGGTTTGATGGAGTGGATATATCGAAAGTCACCCAGCAGTCGCTTCGAAATCAGATTGCGGTAGTACCTCAAGACATTCAGCTTTTTGGAAGTACGATCCGGGAGAATATCCGATATGGACGATTGGATGCAACCGATCAGGAAGTGGAGGAAGCTGCGAGATTTGCACAGGCTCATGATTTTATCATGGAACACCCGGATGGATATAATGCAATGGTGGGAGAGCGTGGCATTAAACTAAGCGGTGGACAGCGTCAGCGGGTAGCTATTGCGCGGGCCATTTTAAAACAACCCAATATTTTACTACTTGATGAGGCCACATCGTCACTTGATTCTGAATCAGAGGCGGCGGTTCAGTTGGCGTTAAATCATCTTATGAAAAGCTGTACCACCTTTGTGATCGCTCACCGGTTATCGACCATTCAAAACGCAACTACCATTTTGGTAATGGATGAAGGACGTATATCTGAACAGGGAACACATCAGGAATTGC
>CAZXYQ010000337.1:0-1862 GCA_964644975.1 uncultured Rhodohalobacter sp. | reverse complement strand
GTGATGCCATGGAGAACGTGTTGGGTGATAAAATACGCTTTGAGCCGAAGCCCGACCCGCAGCTTACTTTCCGTGAAATGATAGAGCTTTATACAGATGAAAAGCCCCTTATTCATTTCGGAATTGATCTTCTTCTTGGCAGCAAGATTGATCGAAAAGTGACTCCATACGAAGCGATGTTTCTGCCCGACTTCCTGGAGCTTGCTTTCGACAATGCGGTGATCACCATTGACGGGGAAGAACAGCCACTTGTAGCAAGCAAAGAAAAAATAATGACCGTGGATGACTATGGAACCGATACGGCCGGATTGCCCTGGGTGCACATCGTTCTTTGGATATTGTTCGTTGTTGCGGTATGGGTAACCTGGAAAAACCACCAAGCCGGTACAACACTTAACCGGTGGTTTGATATCCCGCTATTGGCGATTGTTGGCATTATCGGACTTTTGATCACATTTCTCTGGTTCATCTCCCTGCACCACGTAACCGCCAGCAATATTAACCTGTTCTGGGCGTGGCCGTTTCATCTGCTGGCTGTACCGTTTCTGTTTAAATCATTGAAGCCCGGAAGCCTGCTAAAGTATTATTTTGCCCTTCATGCTGCAGCCTGCCTGGTGATTCTATTAGGCTGGTTCTTCTGGGCGCAGGAAATCCACTCCGCGGTACTGCCTCTGCTTCTCACCGTATTGCTGCGCAGCGGCTGGGTGAGTTATTCGTTGATTTTGAGACAGAGGTGATCATCTTTCGAGAGTGAAGGATACTAACAAAATCGGCAATGGATGATATGGCGGACAGATTCAGAATCATAAATCGAAATGTTCGACTTTAAAGCCTGTTTTCAGGAATGTTTTGGAATAATCACCTCTGTATGAAATTCCCCTTTTTCACCCATCGGGTCGATATGTGATGGGAGTGAATCTGCAAACTTACGGTCAAACAACTGGCCCGGCTTAATCCACTCACGGTATTCGGGCTGCACCGATGTGATACGGATTTCAACATTCTCTTGCTCAAGACGGCTGAACAGTTCATCATAGGGTTTATTCCAGATCGGGAATTTCAGCCGGTATCCCATTTTTTCACCAAATTCAGTTTCCCGCCAGGTGCGGATATCCTGCAGGTGCAGATCACCAAACACAATGCATTCAATTGCGAAAGGGATATCTGAGAGACATTTTTTCAGCGCATTCAGGTACTGTGCATTGCTTGCAGGATAGGAGAGCGGAACAGTGAACAGGGTAAGTCCAAGACCGATTGCCTGTCTTCGGATATTTTCAACCGGAATATTTTGATGAGGAACCCGGCCGCTTTCATCATCAAAAGTGGTAAGCAGCAGTGGATCATGGATACGGTCATCTTTTAGATAACAGAGGGCAAGAAAAGAATCTTTACCACCGCTCCAGAAAAGCAGGTGTTTTTGGTTTAAAATGCTCATCAAATAAGTTTGTAACCGCGGAGGCGCGGAGGCGCGGAGAACGCAGTTTTTTTAGTTTAGTTCGAACTATAAGATTGGTAGTTTGTTCGGATAATATCAACAACAATTAACACAGCGGCCACAGCGCCTCTGACCCGAAGGGATCCCTTTGGGACGGTTACCCTTAACGTAAATTTTATTTTTCACATGAGTAAAAAACAGTACTGGCTGATGAAATCAGAACCTTACGCCTACAGCATTGACGACCTTAAACGAGACGGACAAATTCGCTGGAGCGGCGTTCGTAATTATGAAGCACGAAATATAATGAGAGACCGGATGAATGTAGGCGATCGCGCTTTCTTTTATCATTCCAATGTAAAACCACCGGCCATTGTGGGAGAGATGGAAGTGTGCACCGAACCCTATCCGGATCCGCTGCAGTTTG
>CAZXYQ010000336.1:0-1867 GCA_964644975.1 uncultured Rhodohalobacter sp. | reverse complement strand
ATACAGGAGCCGGCCTGGAGCCCGGACGGCGAAAAAATTGCTGCCGTTCGACAATTCAGAGGTACGCAAAATATTGTTCTGGTAAATCCTGATAATGGTGAAACCACTCAAATAACAGATTACAGCAGAGGCGAAACGGTCTACACTCCGGTATGGCACCCCGATGGTAAAACGATCTATTTTGCCGGTGCTTTTACCGGTTCCAGAAACATTTATAAAGTTGATGTAGAATCGGGAGTTGTAACTCCGATTTTTGAAGATCAGTATGTTGATTTTCGTGATCCGTGGATTGACCCGGAGGGCAAATACCTTTATCACTCATCAGACAGAAATGGTGTTTTTAATATTCTTCGTTACAATCTCAGCGATCAAACCAACATGAAGATGACCGAAGTAGTGGGCGGTGCATTCATGCCATTTGTCCGGGAAGATAAACTGTACTTTGCAGAATACACATCCGGCGGATATAAAATTTCTTCCTTGCCCGAAGAGCCGATTAATGTTGTTGAACCATTTCAGACTGCTGAATTCCCATTTGAAGTTTACTCTGCAACCGCTGCCGCTTCTGAATCTGATACATTAGCAGCTTTAAATACAACCGATGTTTCTGATATCGGTCAAATTCCTGTTGATAAAGAAAGTTATGATGGCGAACCGATTGCGTTTGAAATCGAAACACTGTTTGGTTCAAATGAAAGAACCTGGCAGCCATACAGCGAAACAACTACGGGCCTCTCTGTATTTCCGGTAATCCGGTTCGATAATTATACAAAGCTTAGAGGCAGTAATGTGGATCTGCTTACTGCAGGAAATTTTGGCTCGCTGGGAGAAAATTTATGGCGCGACATGAAAGTTGGCGCCTATTTATCAAGCCGGGATGTTACCGAAAGAATCAGCATTTTTGGCGGTGCTTTGATCGGTTTAGGCTCGCTGCCGGCTGATGGTATTAATGATTTTATCAAACCTGCCAGGCTGAATGATCTTGACCGCGATGTGTTCATGATTATTGAACATCGCGGAGTACCGTTCATCAAAAGAAGCTGGTCGCCAACCATAAGTGTTGAAGTATACAATTTGAAGCGTAATGTAAGAGACGGAATAACAATCGAAGAATTTGCTTGTACTTCGTGTCTGCCGGAATCGAGGGGAATTGACATCAGGTACAGTATTTGGGAAGCTAACCTGTTTTTAAGAAGTAAACTGAATCGGTGGAGTTTACTTGAACTCGGTGCCGGTTATTCACCCTATAGTGTATCTACCGAAGGATTTTTCTCGAACGAGGTGCAACAATTTATTCCCGGATCAACATCACAATATTTCAGAGGATCTACCTATTCAGCTTCTTATATAGCCGACCTTACAGTACCAGAACGCCACAGTGATATTGCTCCGCGGGGAATAAAAGGGCGATTAACCTATAAATATCAGCCAAGCAGGCTGCTGGATGAGTTTGAAGTGAATGACGGCGTTTTAACACCGGTTTATGCATCGGTAAACAATCATTCCATTGAATTCATCAACAGAACCGGGTTCAGGTTATTCAATAACAGCACAGGTATGGTTAAGGGCAGGGCATTTACATATCTGAACAGTCCTGAAGATTTCTTTTACCTGGATTATGTTGGCGGACTGATCGGGCTCAGATCGTATCCATTTTTTGCTGTTGGCGGGCAAACTACTGCATTTATACGATCATCTTTCTTAACTCCCATATACCAATCAATAAACCGACAGGTTGGAGCGTATACATTAGACAAAGTATTTGCCCATCTGTTCTTTGAAACCGGTAACGGATGGGGCGGTCCGCTGAATATCGGTGATAATTTAAAATCCGGATTAGGCGCCGAACTCAGGTTTGCTTTTAACA
>CAZXYQ010000335.1:0-1873 GCA_964644975.1 uncultured Rhodohalobacter sp. | reverse complement strand
TTTCTATTTTTACACAAGTATAGGGACATCACCGTGAAAGTCCGCTATTTCTCGTCTTCTCTTTGTTTGGCTTTAAACATGTAAAAAATAGAAACACCTGCTGCGACGAGAGCTGATACTATGGAAAGTTCAAGAACGGTACTGTTAAAGTCGCTCACAGATTCCGGCTGTATGATGTATTGTAATGTTTTGAAAAGGGCACCTGCAATAAATGCCACCATATAGGTGAGGATCAAAATCCGAATGTTCACAATAAGATGATTTTTTGATTATATAATTTTGGTTTCGGCAAACAGTGAGAACCTGCAGACCCGGACAATAATTTGGGTGGTTAGTTTTTCTGCTTATAAAACGCAGTGATTTCCATAAAGAGCAAAAAATCAGAACTGATTGCAGTACAACTCGGAATGTCTGGTGCGCTTTTTATATTTTAGTGAGTTAATAAATCATTTAAAAAACACCCATGCTTACACTCGTCATCAATTGCGGAAGTTCATCTGTAAAATACAACTTGATAGATACAACAGAAGAAAAAAATCTGTGCCGGGGCCTGGTGGAACGAATTGGAGCCGTTACCTCTATTGTTAAGCACGAACCAGAGGGTATGCGCCACACCAAGTCAACAAAAAGTATCGCCAATCATACAGAGGCGTTACATGAAATTATGAACTATCTACTGGATACTGAAAATAAAATTATTTCATCACGCTCCGACATTGAAGCGGTTGGCCACCGAGTTGTACATGGCGGTGAGATGTTTAAAGATTCGGTTCTGATTGATGAAGACGTGCTGAAAGCTATTGAACAGGCGTTTGATCTTGCCCCGCTGCACAATCCCCCAAACCTTAAGGGTATTCAGGCGGCGAAAGAAAACCTGCCGGATATTCCTCATGTAGCTGTATTTGATACTGCTTTTCACCATTCGCTGCCGAATAAAGCATTTCTTTACGGCATACCGAACCGTCTTTACAGGCGATATAAAATCAGGAAATATGGATTCCATGGCACATCTCACTACTTTGTAAGCCGCCAGTATTATAAATTGACGGGGAAAAAAGCTGAGGATACCAAGCTTATAACCTGCCATCTTGGGAACGGTGCCTCTATTACGGCGATTGACGGAGGCGATTCTGTGGATACTTCTATGGGCTTTACACCACTCTCCGGCCTGGTGATGGGCACCCGGAGCGGAGATCTTGACCCTTCAATTCTTTTCTATCTCATTGAAAAAGAGGAGCTCTCACTGGCTAATGTCCACGCGCTTCTGAATCGGCACAGCGGACTGCTTGGTCTGAGCGGTTACGCCAGCGATATGCGTGATTTGATTGAAGAGGCTTCAAACGGAGACCGGCGCTGTCAGCAGGCAATTGACGTATTCTGCTATAAAATCAAACAGTATATTGGATCTTACATTGCCACGATGAACGGGTGCGATGCCATTATTTTTACAGCCGGAATCGGTGAAAACTCACCGCTCATCCGAAAACGATCTCTTGAGCACATGAGCTATCTGGGCATTGAGATTGATGATAAGAAAAATGATAACCCCGATCGCGGCAACGTTCAAAAAGTGAGCACGGACAGCTCTAAAACAGATGTGTACGTGATTCCTACAAACGAAGAGCTGGTCATTGCCATTGATACTGCAAAAATTGCGCAGGCTTCCGATCAGTCCCCCTGGGTTTAGAACCGAGTTCCAGTCTAATAACCTGAGTTCGATTGTTGAACATTAATTATAAAAGTCCCCCTTAAAAAAGGGGGGATGAGGGGGATGTTTATCAGATAGTGGCAAAATTCGATAGACACCCCTCTAAATCTCCCCTTGTTAGGGGAGACTTCTTTTTAGATTCTTCAAGAAGATTTATAATCGAAC
>CAZXYQ010000334.1:0-1880 GCA_964644975.1 uncultured Rhodohalobacter sp. | reverse complement strand
TCTTTCTCCATAGGAGTGCCTTTGGCATGGTTCGTCCCGAATCATCGGGATGAACAAATATAATAACGGCATGGAAATCAATTGTTTAAAGCATATAAATACATATTATATGGGTAATGTAAGGAGAAGTGAGGGGCGCAATTCACTTACAACAGCCATTCAATTGGCAGCTTTTGTAATATGCGGATATAGATCCTCATCAGTAATCCGGTTTCCGGTTCCTTCCGGTGAACAACGGTTTCTTTTCCGGAGCGATCATGCCATGTCAGTTTTTCGTTCGGGTCGATCTGGACTTCATATGCATAATTGGGTACACGATCTTCAAATATCTGTTGAATTTCATCAGCGAGCACTTCACTTTCAATTAAAATTCCCATTTCGGTATTCAGATTAAATGAACGCGGATCAAAATTAATGGACCCCACAAATACTTTTTTTCGATCAACTGAAAACGTTTTGGCATGAAGGCTTGAACCGGATGATCCAAACGGACCGGCTATCTTTTGAAAGTTAGAATCCTGGATGATTCGTTTAAGTTCAAACAACCGAATGCCTGCTTTTAAAAGAGCTCTGCGGCGTTTTTCATAACCGGCATGTACCACTTTAACATCGGTGGCACCCAGTGAATTGGTCAAAATCCTTACAGCAATCCCGTTTTCTGACATCTGGGTAAACAGGCCCACTCCGGCTTTGGTTGGAACAAAATAGGGGGATACCAAATCGAGTTGATGTTCGGGCCACCCGATGATTCGTTGTATCTGGTGCGTCAGTAGATCATCAGATTTGGATTTGTCCAGCACCTTTCCGGGATCATCGCTGACAAGATGTACATTTGCCCATTCCATCCTGATATTTTCATTGAACAGGTCCTGAATAAAATTTGAATCCCGTATTGAATCTATATAACCGGAGGCATCCGGATTCTTTTCTATGGCTGTGGTTTTATCATGCAGTTGTTGATGCCATTTACCGCGCGGTTTTTTGATGATATGGTGGATGGGTAAGGATGGAGAGCTGTTCCAGTATCGGTCAAAATCTTCTGAGATATCCTTTACTACGGCACCAATCAGCAACACATCCAGGTCTGCATACATCAAACCGGATCCGGCCCCGAAATATTCATCGCCAATATTGCGTCCGCCCACAATGGCTGCCCGGTTATCTGCAATAAACGCTTTGTTGTGCATGCGCCGGTTAAGCCTTCTGAAATCTGTGATCAAACCAAGCGATTTCGGCTTTCTGGGCCAGAATGGATTAAATATCCGTACCTCGATATTTGCGTTCATATTCAGGGCGGCAAGGTCACGGTCCATTCCGGTAATACCGTTATCGTCCAGCAAAAGTCTTACCCTCACACCACGATCGGCCGCATCCATGATTTTTTTGAGCATCAGGGTTCCGGTCAGATCATTTTTCCAGATGTAGTACTGTACATCCAGCGTTTTTTCGGCAGTTTGAGCCATGAGAGCTCTTGCCGCATACGCATCATGAGCATTTTGCAGCGGATGAACCCCGCTTTCACCGGGATGGCTCATCAGCCTCTCGCGAACCTTTTTTCCGATCTGTGTTTGTACCGCCTCTTCATCACTCAGTACATTGGTTACCGGGCGTTCTTTACGAGGTGGAAATTTATATCTGCGCATAGGTTTTGAAACTGTCTGCCCGCAGTTTAATGGTAATTTTATTCAGAGTGTCCCGGTGATATCATCCGGATATCATTTAGTGGTAAACACCATGCAATGAGCTTTTAAACATTTTTGGCTGTTAAAATATAATTAAAAACACTGCCAAGAGGTAAGTGCATATATAATTGAAAGATTGACAGGCACGAAATTAAATCTCCTGAAAAATTGGTAGCCGGCTTGCGCACCGTTGGTGCT
>CAZXYQ010000333.1:0-1899 GCA_964644975.1 uncultured Rhodohalobacter sp. | reverse complement strand
AAGGCGTTGAAGGCCTCATCCACATCAGTGAAATGAGCTGGACACAGCACATCAAGCATCCATCACAGCTTGTACAGAAAGATGACATTATTGAATGTGTGGTGCTGAACATTAACGAAGATGAGAAGAAAATCTCACTGGGCGTAAAACAACTTGAAAAAGATCCCTGGGAAGATCTCTTAGACAGATATCCAATCGGATCAACCCACAAGGGTGTCATCAGAAACCTCACGAACTTTGGAGTTTTTGTGGAGCTTGAGCCCGGCATCGATGGACTGATTCATGTATCAGATCTGAGCTGGACGGAAAAAGTAGAACACCCGAACGAGATTGTTGACAAAGGTCAGGAAATTGATGTTGTAATTCTTGCCGTTGATTTTGATAACCGGCGGATTACTCTCGGCCACAAACAGGTGGAAGAGAATCCCTGGGAGAAATATGCCGAAGAGTATGGTCCGGGATCAACAGTTGCCGGCGAAATTTCAAAAATTACCGAAAAGGGAATGTTCGTAAAACTCGAACTTGGAGTGGATGCTTTTCTGTCTGCAGACAAACTGGCCGAGCCGGTTGAAGATCTCAAAGCCACCTTCAATGAAGGAGACAAAATTGAAGGCCGTGTTGTGGAGTTCGACGAACCGAGTAAAACCATCGAAATTTCACAGCTTGATGAGGATGTGAAGAAAAAGCCCAAGCCAAAAAAGAAATCTGAAAGTGATAGCGTGGAAACAGGTACGCCCACACTTGGTGAAGTTTCAGGATTGGCTGACAAGCTTAAGGAAAAGGAAGAAAACGATAAAAACAATACCTAACCGGTTACACCAAATTTCGGTGGATCGTTTTAAAGGCTTCTGGCATTCTGTCAGAAGTCTTTTTTTTTGCTTGTATTACATGAAAAAGCCGGACAGGTTATTTACCCACATAAAAATAAACTGCCTGTTCAGAAGCGTCGGTTGTGCTTTTAACTTTGCTGTTTGTTTCTCTGTTATAGGTATAAGCAACGTTTCGTATTGAATTCAACTCCTTTTGACTCGAATACTCAACCCTGACTGCATCTCCATCAGAAGTAAGTTTGGAAATGGCTTCTCTTAACTGATCGTATTTAGAACGGCTTTTTCTGGATACTTTGACTTTAGATCTGGGCACCATTTTTATTTTCATTTGAATCCCTTTCAATTATTATTGTTTGTTATTTATGCTAACTAATAAATGTTATTAAATAAAGTTCCCTCATTTATTTAATTTTTAGTCTTTTGGAAAAAATCAATATATAAACAACAATCTTATACTAAGTATAATGTAGTTTATTTTTTTATCTAATAAAATATCTTGCTTTAATTCAGTTCAATAATTAATTAAATTTAATGAAAATGTAAACCCATTAAAATTCTATCTGAATATACTCCTGATGGCATTAATGATTTAGTTCTGATATGTCTCTGTTTAATATATAATCTTTAATCAGGATAAGGGCTAAAACTGATTAGTTTGGTTTAATAAATCAGTTGAAAAAGATCTTGAGAAATTCTGCAAAACTTTAGATTGGTTTAATATGTCGGAGTCAATCACTGAAAAGGAAGATTTGCAGATCCCATCAGGCGGTTGGGTTTACCAACCGATGGGTGCTTTAAAAAAGTGTTTAAACCGTCTGACCGCTAAATCAGCGGCCGGACGGATGGTAATTGAAATCAAAAAGGCACCATATTTTCACATTGCTTTTCCAAAAAAAGAATCTGAAAATACAGAAAACAACATCTGATCAGGGCACCTGAACCGTCGATAAAATCTGTTTGATCATATGTTCCGTAGTGATGTTTTCTGCTTCAGCCTCAAATGTTGGGATAATCCGGTGCCTCAAAATATCCATGGCAATGAAGCGAACATCTTCCGGAGTTACGTAGG
>CAZXYQ010000332.1:0-1912 GCA_964644975.1 uncultured Rhodohalobacter sp. | reverse complement strand
ATCCCGACAGGGTAGGAATCTCCGGTACTTCATATGGCGGATATTTCGCTGCCTGGGCTGCCACACGCCACACCGATCGCTTTGCGGCAGGCGTCACTTTCGCGGGCCTTTCCAACTGGATCTCATTCATGGGTACCACCGATATTCCTCACGAGATGAGCGTGGTACACTGGGATCTTTACTGGTTCGATAATCCGGGACAAAACTGGGAGCGTTCTCCCGTAGCGTGGCTGAACCAGGCAGATACACCACTGCTGGTAGCCACCGGCCTGGCTGATGAACGTGTACATCCTGAACAGGCACTGCAGATGCATCAGTTTTTGGAGATGAGGGGAATTCCTACAGGACTTATACTTTATCCGCGTCAGCCGCACGGGTTAACCGAGCGTGCTCACCAACTCGACTTTATGGAGCGTGTGATTGATTGGTTTAATAAGTACCTGAAATAGAGTAATCGCGGTGGCGCGGAGCACGCAGAGCAAATACTTTGTGTAGAAATAAATCGTTGATTTTCAGACAGATACCAACCGATACAGCTGAAAGTTACAAATTGGTTTCAACCTGTTCGCTGTCTTTAATGTAGACAAAGTAGTAAACAATGGCGATGAAAAACCCGCCGCCAATAACGTTTCCTATCGACACTAATGCAAGATTAGAAGCAACTGCCCAGGCTGTAATTTCTGTTGACAAGTCCAGATTAGATTCGGCTATCAGAGACAAGAAAAACTGGAACATGTTTCCGGTACTGTGTTGAAAGTTGAGTGCCGGAACTGCCGCGATCGGAATCAGCAGCGCCAGGAACTTATCGGTTACCGTTCTGCCTGCTATGCCAATCCACAAGCCGGCACAAATCAGCATGTTCCCAAACAGGCCGACGATGATTGTTTCTAATGGCCCCAGGCTCAGCTTTTTTGAAGTAATGACCTTTGCAACATCAACCATGGCATTATCATAAAATCCCATTACTCCGGAAAAGTAGAAAAGGATAACAATGAATGCCGCACCCAGCATATTTGCAAAAAGAACAGTACTCCAGTTCACGGTAACTTCCCAGATACTTACCTGACCTGATGCAAGAGACATTGAGGAGAGATTATTTGTTGTAAAAACCTCAGCACCCGCAATAAATGCAACAATGTAGCCTACTGCGTAAAAAAGAGGAGCAATAATAGCGGCATTACCAACAGGAACTTCCGGATGCGCAATGACGTAAATTTTATACATGGAACCAAACGAAATAAAGCAACCTCCCAGAATACCCAGAATCAGTGTTTTATAAATCGGGAACTTTGTTTTCTTGACGCCGATAGCGAGAATTCTTCTCGCAATTTCATCAGGCTCATAAGCGTCCATCCCAAAGGAGCTGATTGGCTTTTTTAATGATATTTTTTTCTCTGCTGTCATCAGTAGTTCAGGTTATTGGGTTGCAATAACAGGAATTAGGAAGTTCAACACAGAATCATTTGAATTTTATCAATTCAAATTATTGAGGATCCCTTAATTTCGCTTTACTCTACTGTAATTTACGACTAAAAATCAGCATAATTGAAAAAATCTGATGAAAGTCGCAGCTATCACTACCCAAATCTGGTTCAAGCAAGTTGTCTTTACAGAAGAGCTTATTTCTGATCCCGTATAGTGATCGATGTGGGTATTATTACACTCATTAATTTCCGGGATCCCTTCGCTGAGCGGGTGTCAGGCCCTGGCTGGGGTCGCTTACTATCTCGTCCGGCAAAAAGCCTTCAGGGTAGTTCGTAACATAGTTTTCGCCAAATAATCGGTTATGGATCCGGGTGTTATTGTACACTTCATAGTCAAGCTTCCCGACCTTTCGGTAGTAGAGTGTGATGAAAGATGAGGTTATGACTATAAATGTTGAGTAGAGTATGGCAAGCCACAGCATCTGGCT
>CAZXYQ010000331.1:0-1921 GCA_964644975.1 uncultured Rhodohalobacter sp. | reverse complement strand
CATCGCACTACTCAGAGGAGGATGGCGACGAAGATGACTCCTTTGTGGGTGAACATGCCCGGTCCGGATATTCCAAAGAGGAGATTTCAGAAAAGCTGCGCATGGCAGGACTGGAACCGGAAAAGGTGCACTACACGTACGGTTTTTGGGGACACAAGGCGTGGGTTCTCTCAGTAAAGTGGCCGATGATCTGGTTTAACAAAATGGGCCTCTTTGCCGCGCTGCCATTGATGATCTACTACCCGCTGCTGCTGCCTTTCTGCCTTCTGATGAATCTGAGTGATCTTTACACCAAAAATGAGAAGGGAAATGGGATATATGCCGTCGCAAGAAAGATCTAAAACAGGACGACAATCCCAGACATGGCATTTCTCAGGATGAGTAAGTTGGAATAAAGATTGGATGTCTTTTTGTGGCGTTTTTCTTATGCAAAACGATAAGAGTTTAGAAATGCTATGTCTCGATTAGGCAAATCATTCTATACCCTCACTGTTTACTCGTTAAAAAAGAGCATTTCGTCGATCTCCTGGACCATTCGCCAGGATAGGCTCACCGTGTCGAACACAAGGTGGAAGTAGCGTTCGCTGTCGGTCTTTACCACGTAGTGATAGTGAAATCCCTTGCCGACCCGCTCTTTGTGCGCCTGGCGTATCTTTTTGATTTGATATCTCTCGCCGGATCGTGTTTCAAACCGGTAAGGGGTGATGTGGTACTTCAGCTTCGGATTCGAAAACCCTCTTACAACATTGAGTACATTGATGGGTGGATATTTTTCCTCGCTCATAAACTTCTCCGTTAAGGAAAAGTTAGTTTACACATATATTGCACATATGTCAATGTATTCTTTATTGAATCGCCCATCAACCTGCCAGAGTGTTCCGTGTTGTTCGGAACTCCTGGTAGAGTTGATGGTGAAGTTTGGAGGTGACGGTTTTAAAATTGGGATGCTTTGTGCAGGAATCTCGCGACTCTGGCAGGATCCCGCGAAAGGCGCGCGGGAACTCTACCAGGTCGGTTTTGTCAGTCATTCAAGATAAAACTCTTCCCCAAGATTAAGCCTGAACTCTTTATGAGCTTCAATAAAATTCGACATACCACCAAAGTTCTCAAGTACCTGCTTGCAGTTTAAATGCGGTGAGTCATTTGACAAATAGCAATTATAAGATGAATAAGGATATTTTGAGTAATTCCTGATGATTTTATGGTGAATAGGATTTCGATGGATATAGCAAACCATGTGTCTGAGGTGATAATCGTCCTGTATCTGCTTTCTTTTAAAAGTCCCTTCAACCAGAGTACCTGATCGTTTCATTTTCTTATTAATATATCGCGTGTGGCTATTAAAGTGATGCCTCAATTGGGTGGAGGGATGATATGGCTTGGTCTCCGGATACTTATCGCCAAAAAAAGACCCGGCTGTATGTGTTGAAGTCAAAAGTTGATAATAATCTTTTTGCTCTTCAATGGTGCGGACTCGGATCAGAAAATGAAAATGATTTCGAAGCAGACAGTAAGCGAATGTTTCTAACGTGAATTGGAGGTAAAACCAATACTTTTCAATGAATCTTACATAGTCGTGGTGATCCCAAAAGATTTGGGCTTTTCCGGCACCCCTGTTATAGATATGGTAATAGTATCCCTCTTTAAGTTCTTCCATGGTCTTAGTTCTATTTGATTTTTTGAATATAATTATTGGATAATAAAGGGGCAATTTATGTGGTATTCAACGCTGACTCATCAACCTGCCAGAGTGCGCCGCATTTTGGCGCTCCTGGTAGAGTTGATGGTTGGGTTAATGGGGACGGTTAATAAGAATTGGATTGTAGGAGGAATCTCGCGACTCTGGCAGGATCCCGCGAAAGGCGTGCGGGAACTCTACCAGGTCGCTGGTGGCTTCTTTATTCAAAATTTCCTTCCGGAG
>CAZXYQ010000330.1:0-1927 GCA_964644975.1 uncultured Rhodohalobacter sp. | reverse complement strand
TCATCTTCAAACGGATGCGATGTACCAAACGTATGTCCGGTTCCATCTATCAGCAACAGCTCTTTATCATCCGATGGACACGCCCTGAATAATTTTTTCGATTCTGTAGGCGAAACGGCCTCATCATCTTTTCCGGCAGCAAACATCACCGGAATATGAAGCTCGCTTACGCGCTTGATCGCCATCAGGCGGTCTGCGTTCTCAATGGCGTCTTCATAAACAATTTTGTCGATTGGTAAAGATTCGCCGGTTCTTCCATTAATAATTTCGGTAAACCCCTTTTTGTTCCAGTCGTTCACCATCTCTTTACTCCATCGCTTGTTATAGTTGGAGACTGCCGACCAGGTAACAAGGCACTGAATCCCGGAATATTCTGCTGCGGCAGCTACTGCCGTATGCCCTCCTCTTGAGTGGCCAATGATACCGATTTTATCTGTATTCATTGTGACCTGATCACTCTTAACACCCCCTTTTTTCAGATGTTTTATAACACTGCCTACATCGTCAAGATCAGAGCTGAGAGTCTGCTTTCGAAACAATTCAGGTTCGTCAAAATCAAGCATACTTTTGCCTACACCGTTTTTTGAAAGGTTGAAAGACACGACACAAAAACCCTGTCTTGCAAGATATTCACACGCATCGGGGAATGCACCCCAGTCTTTAAACCCTTTAAATCCGTGCAGAAACAAGATGATCGAAAAAGCCCTTGTTTTAGTCGTTACAGGTGTGTAGAGATCATAATAAATAGGCAGATTTTCATTCGACTGTACGGAACCACTCTCTTTTTTTACACTGCTATACATTATTGATCCGGTTGATTAAAATCGAGTGTGTCAAGTTTAACAAGTTTACGCAGGTTGTTGATCTCTTCTTTTCTGAGGTATCTCCAGCGTCCAACTCTGAGGTCTTTTTCCTGGAGACCGGCGTATTGTATTCGTTTGAGTTTTTTTACATCGGCTCCGATATAATCTATCATTCGCCTGATTAAGTGATTCCTGCCTTCAAACACGCTGATTAAAATCGAATCTGCACGGAAAGCATCCCGGCTGACCGACTCCGGTTTTGCAAATCCGTCTTCGAGCTCCACTCCTTCCCTTAACCTTATCATCTCATCTTCGGTGAGTACGCGGTTGGGCTGCACGAGGTACGTTTTCTTCACTTTATAGCTTGGATGCATCAACCTGTGGGCCAGGTCACCATCGTTAGTTAGAAGCAGAAGGCCCATCGTTTTCCTGTCGAGCCGGCCAACCGGGTATACGCGATTGCCGGTTGCATCTTCAATAGTATCCATTACGGTATCGCGGTTACGCTCATCATCCGTAGTTGTGATAGTACCGGAGTTTTTATTAAGCAATATATATACAAACGGTTCCAGCGTAAGAGTTTGGCCGTTCACAGTTACGTTATCAGATTTTTTTATTTTCGACCCGAGCTCTGTAACAACCTTGCCATTCACTTTTACCTTTCCCGCCTCAACGTACTGATCCGCATCTCGTCTAGAACAGAGTCCGGCATGTGCTATATATTTATTGATACGCATCTCCTCCTCCGTGTGGGGCTGCTGAGATGCCGTCCGGGGTTCTTTAAGAGATCCTTGTGCTCTTTTTGAGCGTTGCTTCTTACCGGAATTGCTTTTGCCTGGGCGTTTTCTTTTGCCGGAAAAATCATTACTTGCTGAATCAGAACTACCTGATGGTCTTTTTTTCTTTTCAGTCATATACTGTAATCCTAAAAGTGTTGTAAATCTATTGTTTAATATGTAAGAACGTCAAACTCACGCTCTTCAAACCAATCGGGTTTTCCCGCGTCTGTGTTTATAATAATTCCACCAAGCAGCGCAATTTTTAAATTCCTCAACTGAGGACTGCTTTTTTCAACAAGTGTTTTAATTCTTTCGCTGATTTTATCAAACATCAGGTCAGTAGCT
>CAZXYQ010000329.1:0-1932 GCA_964644975.1 uncultured Rhodohalobacter sp. | reverse complement strand
TCGCCATTGGTTCAATTCAAAATCTAAACACAACACACGAAGAGCCATCACAGCAACAGAAGTATGAAATTGTATTACTCTATGAGATTTTCAACTTCAGGCTCTCTACACTTAATGAGGAGCAGGTATGGGATTATATGGCTCAAACAATTTTAGAGGAATCTAAGAAGACAGAACTTTCGTAACCCATGCCCGGCTAACACCAAATTTCCTTGCAAGCCCAGCTTTGTTTTTTACCTTCCCCGATTTTAGCAGTTTCCGGTATATTTTAGCTTGCTCTCCCCTGCTCTTTTTCTTCTTTTTTTTCTTACGGGAGTTAACATTCTCAGCTGTTAACAAAAAGTTCGCACCTTTTAAAAATGGGTAGTATTCGACCATTTTCAACCAATCAATTTCAAGCACAATTCCTGCCGGACCCCTGTTTTTGACCCTAACAGCCCATTTTATGCGGAAAAAAGTTCGCATATCCGTAACTGCCGGGGAGCATTTCAAAAAGGACAAATCGCACTCAAATGATTTGTCCTTTTTTTTGTTTAAAACTATGGTTTGCTATTTCTACATTCTTCTCTCAGAGCAACAAGAAAAATACTATTACGGATCTTCCGATAATCCTGACAGGCGACTGCCTCATCATAACAACGAAAATAAGGGATTTACCCAGCGGTTTCGTCCCTGGAAAATCGTATATCGTCATGAGTTTGCAACCCGAAGAGAGGCTGAAGCCGCTGAAAGAGTGGGCAAGGGATGGAAGAGTAAGAAGATGACCCGGCTGCTAATTAATGGGACTATCAATCTGGAAGATTTCTTGTGATTATTATTGAGTTGCAACAGAGCAATCAGCTAAAATCCCAAAAGCTGACAGATAAGAATTTAATCATCGGTTTTCATTCGGTTCTTCTCTTCAATCCATCGAGACATAAACCGGGTGCTTGCCATTGAGTGATGCATAAGCATAGCTCCGTTAAAGTTGTTCAGGCGATGACTTTTAATATTTTTTATAACTGTATCAAGGCTTTCACTGATGGTTGCAGTAAAATTGCTCTTGTTAAACCGCTCGTTGATGATTTGTATTCCCCTTTTTTGCGCTTTTTTCCACAAGTGATTAGTTTTATAATATCGTACCGCTTCGCTTGCAAATTCCCTGGGGTTATCCGTTATCTGTCCCGGCCATTCAAACTCTCCATGGATACCTTCCGCTCCGGTTGTTGTTGTTATACTTGGAGTGCCACACTGCATCGCTTCTATAAGCTTTCCCTTTAGCCCGGCACCAAAACGTAGTGGAGCAAGACAGACCTTTGCGCTGCGCATTACTTTTTTCGAATCATCTGCCCTTCCCTTCACCAGAAAACCTTCGGATGGTTTGTGAAGGTCTGTTACCTGCTGAGATGGATACGCTCCGTAAAGATGTAGTTCACTATCCGGTAATTCAGATCGAATCAGCGGCCAGATCTCCTCTTTTAAAAACAGAACTGAGTCCAGATTCGGTTTATGCCTGAAATTTCCTATCGATATAAAATGTTGTCTCGTATCATACATAGGCCAGTTCTCAACATCTGTTTCTGTTATAGTTTTTAAGGCATAAGGCAGATAGAGAAGTAAATCTGAACTAACCTTATAGAACTTTGTTAAGTATCTCATCTCCGCTTCTGAGATGATGAAGGATAGATCTGAACGATAAATGGCCGCAATTTCCCGTTTTGCTAAATCAGAAATCAGATCGTCATCTGAAAACTCTCTCCCCTCTTTTACTGCCTTCATACGACCGTATCTTAGAGAGTGCAAATCTTCGGTATCGAGAATACGAATGGCTTCAGGCACTGTACTATGTACCCGCCAGCCAAACTGCTCCTCCGTCATAAAACGGTCAAATAGAACAACGTCGGGATTGACCTCATGAACAAAATGATCAAAACTTTCATCATTCATTTCAAT
>CAZXYQ010000328.1:0-1932 GCA_964644975.1 uncultured Rhodohalobacter sp. | reverse complement strand
AACTTTGTAGCGTTCAAAAACAGCTACCACGGCGATACGCACGGATCCCTCAGCGTAACCGGACGCGATGTCTACCGCGACCCCTACCTTCCGCTGCTTCCCGGCGTTACGTTTCTCGATTTTAACGATCCGGATCAGCTTAACCATATTAATGAAGAAACAGCGGCCGTTATTATGGAGCCGATCCAGGGCGAAGGCGGCATTATTCCCGCCGAGACCGAATGGCTGAAGGCGGTGCGCAGGCGGTGTGATGAAACCGGCGCCGTGCTGATATTTGATGAGATTCAGACCGGGTTTTACCGCACCGGCAGCCTGTTTGCCTTTCAGTACTATGGCGTGGTGCCCGATATTCTCTGCCTGGCCAAGGCGATGGGAGGCGGCATGCCGATGGGGGCGTTTGTCTCCTCAAGCGATCGTTTTGAAGCGTTTAAACACGATCCGCCGCTGAACCATGTCACAACTTTCGGCGGCCATCCGCTAAGCTGCGCCGCTGCGCACGCCAACCTGCAGACTTTGCTGGATGGCGATTTCGCTAAAAAAGCGTTCCGAATTGCAGAAATAGCGTGCCACACTCTGCGTGGAGATGGAATTACCGAAATACGCGGACGCGGCGCCATGCTCGGCCTGCAGCTCCGCGACGCCGAACTGACCCAAAATGTAGTAGAGTACTGCTTCGAAAAAGGCATCATCCTCGGCTGGACCCTCCACTCCAACTCCCTGGTCCGCATCGCCCCGCCGCTGATCATCGAAGAGAAGCTGCTGGAAGAGTGTTTTCAAACGATTCTGGATGGGGTGGAAAAGTACTCTTGAACGATTACAAATACACTCAAAAAGTTTATCCCAGATGAAATGTATGCCGGTTACTGCTTTTACTTTCATGACATTCGGTTTAATTGCGATTTTGATCACATCATGTTCAAATCAAAAAGAACCGGAATCAGAAAATGAAAAAGAACTGACCACGGAGCTATCACAAAACGATTCCCCGGAAGTTTCAGGTGAATTATCTGAAACGGAAGAAATTGAGTTTTATATCGATAAATTGCCGGACCGCGACTTTACTGAAACATACGGTCATGGCTACACATGGTACACCGCTGCAGAAGAACTTGGCATGATCGGAAAACCGGCCATCCCGCATATGATTAAACAACTGCACTCTGATGATGAGTACGTAGTGATGCTTTCATTATACGCTTTGCAGCTGGCATCGCAGGATTCGGCGGTTACTGAAAAAACAGGCGGTGAATATATTAAACTTGAAGGAACCGTTCTGTCCAAAGAATCAAATTCCCGCAATGTTCAGCTCGCCACTTCATGGTGGAACAGACACAGGCATCTCTGGGATTAATCTGCATTCGAGTTTGCATTTATGATTAAACAGCAATTCGTCGATTTTTTCAAACTTACTGCTAATCAAAAAACTGATCCATAGATTGGTATCAAGGATGAGGCGCATTGTTACTTATCTGTTCGTCTGGAGCGGACGGCTTCTACTTCGCCTGCGATCTCTTCAGAGATTGGAGCAGATTCAGATTTAGATCTGATTCTTTTTAATACTTCAGAAAATTCACTCTTGGTTGATTTACGAATTGCAATCAGATCTAAATCAGCCAGGTCTTTGAGCAGTTTTCTGGCTTTTGGATTTAATATGTCTACTTTTATTATTTCCATTATATTAATGAACAAAATTGGTCTTGATTCGGAAAGTTTAAAGTAATTCTTGATGTTCCAATGGATGAGTGAAGAAAAAATAAGTTGTCATCAAAATCATGAAATACTAATCCGTTAAGCACCCTCAAAATCACCCCGTTTCCAACTCCTCTCCCAAAAAATTTCCCCCATCTGCTGTTTCGATGTTCCGAGCCGGAGCAGTGCTTTAGTCATCAGATTGAGAGAAATGTCAGAATCGCCGCCTTCAAGTTTGGCAAT
>CAZXYQ010000327.1:0-1933 GCA_964644975.1 uncultured Rhodohalobacter sp. | reverse complement strand
AACAACCGATTCTATCAATCTTGTGGCTAATAGTTTTGGATCCGTTCATTTTCAGAAAGGGGATGAAATCTTACTCTCTGAAATGGAACATCATGCGAATATTGTGCCCTGGCAGATGATAGCTGAGAAAACCGGTGCGGTTATCCGTGTAATTCCGGTTTTGGATAACGGTGAACTCGATATGGAAGCGTACAAATCACTGCTCTGCAAAAAAACCAAGATGGTGGCTGTGATTCATGTATCCAATGCACTGGGTACTATAAATCCGGTGAAAGAAATTACTGCGCATGCACATGAATTTGGAGCGGCAGTTTTGATTGACGGAGCACAATCTGCGCCACATCAGCCGGTGGATGTTCAGGATATCAATTGTGAATTTTACGCTTTTTCTGCTCATAAGATTTGCGGACCAACCGGATTCGGAATTTTGTACGGTAAAAAAGAGCACCTGAATCAAATGCCACCTTACAGAGGTGGCGGTGATATGATTGATAAGGTGAGCTTTGAAGAAACTACATATAATGTTGCACCCTTCCGGTTTGAAGCGGGAACACCCCCGATATCAGCAGGTATCGGAACAGCTGCTGCTGTTGACTATCTGATGAAAATCGGAATGCAGAACATTGCTGACCGAGAACATGAACTTGTTGAATACGGATATGAGCAGCTGAAAAAGATTGATGGATTGCGATTTATCGGTGAGCCGGAAAATCGGGCATCGGTTTTATCTTTTGTATTTGATCAGATTCATGCATCCGATATCGGAACACTGCTTGATAAAAGAGGAATTGCCGTGCGAACCGGTCATCATTGCGCCCAGCCAATTTTACGGCGCTTTAACGTGCCGGCAACAACAAGAGCATCGCTTTCGTTTTATAACACGAGAGAGGATATAGATCGCCTTGTTGACGGTATAGAATACACCAAATCATTTTTTGAATTTTAATTACCCTAAATCGATAGAATTATGCCAAAGATTAAAGAAATAGAACGAACACCAAACCCGGATGCCATGCGGTTTGTATTGGCTGAACCACTCACAAACGGCGTTACACGTTCGTTTGAAAACAGCTCGGAGGCCGAGCATGATGAGCTGGCAAATGCTCTGTTTAGTATCGATCATGTAATTAATGTGTATTACGTTGATAAGTATATTACAGTAACTCAGGACGGAAAGGCAGTTTGGTCTGATCTTCTCCGAAAACTGGCTCCGCCAATTCGTGAGGCCAAACCTCAGCTTGATGTAGATGAGGATGCCGAAGTTCATGCTACTAAAGAAGTGCTTGAAACAGATGATCCAAGATTGCAGCAAATCAACCAGATGCTGGATGAACAGGTACGCCCTTACCTCCTGGCAGATGGTGGTGGATTGAAAATTTTAGGTCTTGATGGAAATCGCCTCAAAATTCATTACCAGGGTGCCTGCGGTACTTGTCCCACAGCTACATCAGGTACGCTCTACGCGATCGAAAGTATGGTAAAACGTATCGATCCTGAACTTCAGGTAGTTTCGGTCTGATAAAAGAGAATCACGGCTAAAAGTCTAAAAAGCATAAAACAATAATGTCAATTTCCATAACAGAAAGAGCTTCAAAACGGATTGATGAAATCCGGAAAAATCAGCAGATACCTGTTGATGCTCCACTTCGTGTGTCTGTTGTAAGCGGCGGTTGCTCAGGACTTACATATAACCTTGATTTTGATGCCTCTGATAAAATTGAAGAAAGCGATAAGGTTTTTGAAGAGGGTGGAGTTAAGCTGGTTATTGATATGAAAAGCTTTCTTTACCTTGCCGGCACTAAGCTCGATTTTACTGACGGCCTCGAAGGACAGGGCTTTCATTTCTACAATCCCAATGCAGCTCGAACCTGTTCCTGTGGAGAGTCTTTTTCGTTGTGATGAACTCCAGCTTTAATAGGTGCTGAGATTCTTT
>CAZXYQ010000326.1:0-1955 GCA_964644975.1 uncultured Rhodohalobacter sp. | reverse complement strand
TGTAAGTTGATGTCAATGAACTAAACACTCAGAACTCATCACTCAAAACTCAGCACCGATAAACTGAATGGGGTATCTGTATTAATCTATAGAGCGGCATCTGGCAAATAGTAATCACCCTACCGCATCCGAATCACTTCTCCGTCTTTGCGCGCCTGTTTAACTACATTGCCTGAGGTGATGGCATAGAAAGGCGAAATCGGGTATCCGGTGCGCCGAAGCGCGCGCGCCGTCCAGGTGTTAGATGTCTTCGGGATGTAATAGAAGCCGTTGGCTTCAAAAAAGATGCTGTTGCTATAGAGGCCCTCAGCCGCAAATCGAACTCCATCTTCATCACGGCTGAACCTCTCAGCAATAAACTCACCCAACTTTTCTGCACCTTCTTCAGTGATCTGGACTTTTACTATTGTGCTGGCTGAGAAATAATTTTCAACCGGCAGATCAATTCCCACTACATGGATTACGCTTCGGGTTGGCAGCATGGCGGCGCGAAGCATTAATCCAAATCCGGCCTCTGAATCCACATAGTAGCGATTGTCACCCCAGCCAAATTTCAAAAACTCGGCGGTCGGCATCTGTTCATGCTCGGGAAGAATATGGCGTATATGCTTCGACTCAATCGCAATTCCAACATGCCAGCCGTGACTTATAATGTAGGCTGGGATGGGGCGCAATTCCTCATCTTCAGGATAAAGCTCTTTTATAGGGCCAAGGCAGCCGGCAATGATAAGCCATAGAAATATGATAGAATATCTGCGCATCATTTAACTGCAAAACCTTCTTAATACCCTTTGTAGCGATCTATCCGGTACTTTAAATCCTGTCCTGAGAGCATACGCTTGTAGTTTTCGAGAACAAGTTCAGCAATTTCCCGCGGATCTGTTGTTGAGGCAATATGGGGGGTTATTGTGATATTTTCTCTGCCCCAAAACGGGTGAGATTCCGGAAGCGGCTCTTTTTCAAAGACATCAAGGGTAGCGTGATTGAGATGTTTCATATCCAGAGCGTAAAGCAGATCTTCCTCGACCAGATGTTGGCCCCTGGCCACGTTTATCAAAAAGCCGGGGCTATTCATTTTCTTGAACAGATCGAGGTTTAAAATCTCTTTCGTTTCGTTTGTAAGAGGCAGCAGGCAGATCAAAATATTTGTTGCTGCCAAAAATGGTTCCAACTGAGTTTTATCGTACGTAATAACTTCCGGAATTGATTTTTTTGATTTTGACCACCCCGACACGTTGAATCCATTTTTCACCAAACGGATGGCTACGTTTTTTCCAAGTTCGCCAAGTCCCATCACGCCAATAAGCAGGTCGTTTTTTGCGTACTGCGAACGTGGTTTCCAGTCGGCCCAAACTTGCTGACGGGTATATTCATGTGTACGTCCAAGCATATTGAATACAGACATCGTTACGTAATCGCACATCTGATCAGACAGATTTGGTGCAACAAGGCGGGTAAGAGCAACTTCTCTCGGGATGGACTGGTCTTTCAGCAGATGATCGGCACCCGCTCCGAGCGAAGAAACAACTTTTAGATTGGGATATTGAGAGAACTGATCTTTCGGCTGTTTCCAGGCAACTGCAAAATTTACGCGTTCCCTTGACTGAATATCCGGCCAGATTTCTACATCGAGGTTACTGTCAAGATCCAGCAAGGCGTCCCGAAAAGGGTCTAGATTTTTAGTACGGGAAATAAGCAGTATCGACATAGACGAGTGTCATTGATTATAATTATTGTGAAGATACATCAAAACAGATTTAAAGCTTAAAAAATTTAGTTTTTAGGAACTAATAAACTGCGATTCATGCGATTACACAACTTTTTTGATCATAGAGTGATGGTTTTTCAATCAACTTTAAAAAACAGTTGCGAACCGAATTCTGTACACATATATTTTACATATAAATAAAGCAGGAAAATAATTATGCTCACATTAACACAGCAGCCCGAAAAGC
>CAZXYQ010000325.1:0-1955 GCA_964644975.1 uncultured Rhodohalobacter sp. | reverse complement strand
TTGGAGATTTATCCAGTTCGCGATACTGCTGTAACATCGATTTAAGCACCTCTCTTTCATCTCCGATATCAATATCAGCCGGTACACCGTTAATGATCGCGGTATTTCCGCTCAGTAACTGAATGCTGAATCCCATGCGCTGAATAATTTCATGCAACTCTTTGAGTAGTGAAAATTCTGTCGCAGAAAATTCGATCGTCTGTGCAAATAAAAGCTGCTGAGTACCGGGCAGGCTTTCCTCGGTTGCACCCAATGCTTTTTCATAAATAATTCGTTTATGGGCTGCGTGCTGATCCACCATGCACAAACCGGTACGGGTTTGGGTAAGAATATAGCGGTTATGTAACTGCCAGAAGCCGCGATTTTCAACACGCTGAGGACTTTGCCGGGGTAATGATGCCGGTTCAGTTCCCTCCTGCTCCGGTGCACCCCCGTAAAGGCGCTCCGCCTGCTCATCGCCGTCCATAAAACCGCCGCTGCTGCGGTTGATACGTGACGGAAAATGTACCGGCTCTTTATCTCTCCCTTTAGGCCGGGCCGATCGGCTGAAATTATCAAACGACAGATCAAAATCATCACGATCTCCGGCGGCACGGCTGCCATCAATATCCGGAACTACAAAATATTCGTTGATCGCTTTTTTAACGACCGAGCGTGTTAACTGAATTACACTTCTGTCATCCTCAAACTTGACTTCCATTTTTGCCGGATGAACATTCACATCCACCATGCCCGGATCAATCTCCAGAAAAATACAATAGAACGGATACTCATTTTGTTTGGACCAGGCATCGAATAAACTCAGAATTACATAGGTCAAATATCTGTGCTGAAAAGGCCTGCCATTCACAAACAAAAACTGCTCTCCCCTGCTTTTTTTGGCCAGTTTAGGATCAGCCAAAACGCCACGTATAGTAATCATGCTCGTTTCCTCTTCAAAAGGAATCAGGCTGGCACGATATTGTTTTCCGAAAAGTTCTGTAATCCGTTCTTCCAGTGTCTGAATTGGTAAAAGATAAACGCGATCACCGTCAGCATGCATCTCAAATGCGATATCTGTATTCGCAAGGGCAGCATGCTGAAATGTGCGGATAATATGACGAAGTTCAGTAGCATCGGTTTTCAGAAATTGCCGCCGGGCAGGTACGTTGTAAAAAAGATTACGGATGGCAACCGAAGTGCCGTTATCAGTTGCTGTTGGCTCAAATCGCTTCTCTTCGCCGCCGTGAATCTCAAGCAGAGTTCCTGCGTCATCCTCAATTCGTTTGGTTTTCATTTCAACCTGCGAGACCGAAGCAATAGATGCCATCGCTTCGCCGCGAAATCCCATCGTACGAATCCGAAACAGGTCTTCGACAGATTCAATTTTAGATGTAGCATGGCGTTCAAAACACAAGCGTGCATCTTCGGGCGACATACCGCTTCCGTTATCAATAACCTGGATCAGCGTTCTGCCGGCTTGTTGTATGATGAGCTGGATCCTGTCAGCACCGGCATCAATTGAATTATCGAGCAATTCTTTGGCAACTGAAGCAGGCCTTTGAATTACTTCTCCTGCGGCTATTTTATTTGATAATTCAGGAGGCATCGTCCGGATAATGGACTGCCCCATATCACTGGTATGATTCAAGTGGTTTTGAAATTCTTGATTTTAAAATTACAGACTAAAGCACAGATATGATATAAACTACGAGTGCAAGGGCAAGTGCATAAATAAATACTTTAGCGCCCTGACGTTGCGGCCTGCGAGATACCCGCTTCATCTCAATGCGGATGCGGCGCTTTTTTTTCTCATCCTCTTCAGGATTGTAATAACGCGTTGGCATATTAAATTTTCTGGGCTTTGGCCTGTGGCCAAACATTGGTTTCAACATAGTGGCAGATTGTTTACAAAGTAGAACGACTTCTATGCAATATCATTGTAAAGATACAATATGAACAGGTGATTATGAAGT
>CAZXYQ010000324.1:0-1995 GCA_964644975.1 uncultured Rhodohalobacter sp. | reverse complement strand
ATTAACATGGTTCTGCCGATGTCGCGTCCCCTGTTACTTAAGTATCCGAACCATTTGCCGTTATCACTGTACTGTGGATAGAAGTTGAAGTATCCTTTAGATTCAACCTGTTCAGTTTCTGAAAAAACTTTTCCGGCAATAAAATCACGGTAAAATTCTTTTCTCTCATTAATCCAGTCATCAAAAAGCTCTTCTCCATTTATACCGGTTGCTGCTTCTATTACTTTAGCAAAATTATTTTTACCACTATTTGCTGCTGCGTGAGAGATATCTGCTACTACATCTTCACCAAAACGATCAACAAGATAAATCACGAACCCGAACCCCTGGTTATACGTTAGCTCTCGTTCAAGGCTTGTTTTGGAACTGAAGATTCCCATTTTTCTGAAATCCTGATATTTGTCGTCAAGAATTTTAGTTCTCAGAATCATATCGCGATGTGAATCCCAGTAGTCATATTCTAAGCCAGACCGCTGATACTGTGCCGTACCTTCAACAAACCATGCAGGAGCTGATACGGTGGCAAACGGTTTTGTGAAAATCCCATTAGGGAACCCATACAGTACGTCCGGTCTTCTTACATCTTCGTACGAAAGCCATTGAAAATAGATTGCAGGTATGGTTTTGGTGCGCTTCATAGAAGCCTGCAATTGCACGATATGGGTAAACTCGTGTGTAATTACATTTTGCATCCAGGTATGAGTGCCGCGCAGGGGAGTATCAAGTGCAGGAACCCAAATTTCGATTTTATCATCAAAGAAAAAAGCTGCACCGTTTGAATAATCTTCACGGTCGCGCATTACAATACTTATCTTTTTAGTTGGCTCATACCTGTATAAACTGGTGATCGGCTCATAGATTTCTTCCGCAATTTTTGATGCAATTTGTGCACTCCGGCTGCTTCCTTCCTGGTAGTGCACAAGGAAGTTCTCACTTTCAATAGTGAACCAGGGCAGTTGATTGTACGGATATTCGTAAAACTGTGGGCTTACCTGCGCAAAACTATTTGCACTTGCTGCCATGATGAGCAGGAAGGGAACCAAAATGTGGAACAGTTTTCGCATCGGTTTACCTCGCAATTGCAATTTTTACCAGTTTACGCTCTGTTGTGCCATTAATTGTGGCTGATACCAAAGCAATATATCCACCGCTACCCCAGCGCGAGGTGTCTATTTCGATCTCTTCGGGCTGCCCACCCTGCGACTGAACCGTCTGGTCATAAATCAGGCGTCCGCTTGTTGTGGTGATTTTAATATTCACCTCTCCGCTTTCGCTTGTTTGATAGCGAAGGTAGGTATGATCCGTTGCAGGGTTTGGCCAGTTATAGGTTTCTGCTTTGTTTAATACGCCAAAGTCGGGCGGCGCAATCGTAACATCTTCCAGTAAACCGGTAATTTTGTTATTGCCACTGTTGCCGTAGCGGCCGGCCCATTTTACATTCTCCATTTCTGGAAAATTCCAGACTTTCAAATCTCCTAAATGACTGATAGCAATCAGATTATTATCGATGATAGTTGCATGAACCGGATCATCGGCCTGGGTATTTACGCTTCCCACAAAAAGAGGAAACCCGCTCACAAGCCGTCCATCTTTGTTGTAGGCATACAAACTTAAAGAGTATTCATCCTGTCCGGTTATAATTAGCTCACTATAACCATCACCATTTATATCAGCAATAAGTGGTGTACCTTTAAACTGTACATCGTTGGGAGCAGTGATCGGAAAATTATTTAAAACAGCTCCGTTCAGGTTTTTTGCAGAAATTTCATTCTCGGCTGATTTAACAACGATAAAATCCACTCTGCCATCTTCATTAAAATCGGCAATTGCAGGCCATCCCAGGTTTGGCGAATCATATAGTGTTTCAAGATTCAGATCGTTGCCGTTCAGCCTCAGCAGTTTAAGTTTGTTATCGGTTAACAGATAACCCCCAAACGAACCGTCATTCTTTTCATATAAGCCGGTGTGGAGCCTGAAATTTGCTTCGCGGGTGTT
>CAZXYQ010000323.1:0-2010 GCA_964644975.1 uncultured Rhodohalobacter sp. | reverse complement strand
CTCAGGCAAATAAATTAAGTTGCTGATAGCTGATAGCTGATAGCTGATAGCTGATAGCTGATAGCTGATAGCTGATAGCTGATAGCTGATGCTCACCCCAAAGCCTCCTCCAAATCCGCAATAATATCATCAGCAGATTCAACACCTACAGACAACCGTATCAATCCATCCGTAATTCCGGCTTTTTCTTTGTTTTCGCGGGTAACAACTGAGTGGGTCATTGAAGCGGGATGCTGAATTAGTGAATCAACATTGCCAAGGCTAACCGCAAGTGTTGGCACTTCTACGCGGTTAATAAAATCGATACCTGACTGCATGCCGCCTTTAATTTCAAAAGCGATCATTCCGCCATACCCGTTCATCATGATTCTCTCAATAATTTCCTTATCGGGATGGCCGGGGAGGCCGGGATAAGCAAGTGATTCAACTTTAGGATGATTTTGCAGAAATTTAGCCACTTTTATGCCATTCTCATTGTGTGCTTTCATTCGCAGCGGGAAAGTTTTTAAACCCATCAGGGTAAGCCAGGCGTCGAAGGGGCCTGCAGTTCCGCCAAAATTTTTGCGCCATGTATGCATCTCTGTCAATTCGAAAAAACTGTTGCGTGCTGCCAGTATGCCACCGATTGTAGTACCGTGGCCGTTCAGATATTTGGTGGTGGAGTGTGCAATCAGATCAACTCCAAAGTTAAACGGACGGATATGCCAGGGTGTGGCGAAGGTGTTGTCTACCATTACATAAGCACCTTTCTGATGTGCATAATCGGATATATGCTCAAGGTCGCAGACCCGCATAGTTGGGTTTGCAATGCTTTCGAGAAATACGAGGCCAATGTCTTCATGACGGGCAAAAGCCATTTCAAGAGCGCCCGGTTCATTCGGATCAAAAAAGGTTACGCCAATACCAAACCGTTCTGCTTCCTCTTCAAGGAATTGAGAAGTACAGCCGTAAATTGTTTCCTGGGAAAGAATTCGCTTCCCGGCTGCAAGGGCCATGATTCCGGTAGTGATAGCGGCCATTCCTGAGCCAAACATCATACCTTCCGCTTCCTCATCAAGATCAACTGCCTCAAGGCTGGCAATTACCTCTTCTGCTTTTTGAACCGTTGGGTTGCCCAATCGGCTGTAGCTGTGAGTTGCACCGCCCGGTTCATGTGCGAAAAAGCGCCGTCCTGCTTCAGCGTCGTTAAACTTGAATGTGGAGGTTTGGTAGATCGGCATTACGTGCGCGCCAAAAGAATCGTTTGAATGATCCGCCTGTGCGCAAATGGTTTCAATCGATTTTTTTCTTCTCTTTTCAGATGTCAGTTCCATTTTCGGTCACCACTATTTTTGATTGCTCTTTTAAGGTAGACAGCACAATGCTTGTGTAAATTCTTTCGATACCGGGAATCCGTGAAAGTTTTTTCCTGAGCAGCTGCTCGTATTCGATAGTGTCTTTAACAATTACGTATAGCAGGTAATCGAATTCACCGGTAGTGTTGTAGCAGGCAAGTATTTCAGGAATTTCAGCAATATGCCTTGAAAATTCCTCCATTTCACCAAGCTGATGAGCTGTGAGTTTAATGGAGCAAAATACGGTTAATCCTTTTTGAATCGCTTTGCGGTCAATCCATGCAGTGTATCCTTTTATCACACCTTCGCGCTCTAGACGCTTTACCCGCTCAAGTGTAGGCGTTGTTGTAAGCCCGATCTGCTTAGCCAATTCACTGTTCGAGATTCTGCCATTCTCCTGCAGAATTTCAATAATTTGCTTGTCGGTATTATCTAATTTTATTGACATAAACAGTTTAATATTCTTCTAACAGTATTAAAATACAGAATATAATTCTAAAATTAAATATATATGAAGAATAATTAATCAAAAAGGAGATTTGATTTCGTAGCATTTGAACAGCTCTCCTGCAGGTGAATAGACGGGCATAATCAAGTCATAGCCCGTTTCAGAAAGAACCCGATTAAATTTGATTCCAAGCAATATTATCCATAGTTACTACACCCCATAAATAAA
>CAZXYQ010000322.1:0-2013 GCA_964644975.1 uncultured Rhodohalobacter sp. | reverse complement strand
AAGAATCATGAATCTGCGGGGTTCAAATTTCTTCAATAAGGTAGGGAAGCAGTTGTAGATCCCAAAAGAAAATTAGCCATTCGGACCCATTCTCCGGTCGTTACCCAATGACCAAACAATTAATCAGGGTCGTGGTGCTCGCGATACAGCTTTTCCAGCTCTGAACCTCTGATTCCCAGCATTTTCATATCCTGGTAGAATCTGGGGAGTTTCTCCTCTATAAACTCCTTTCGTTTCAGCTCGAGTACCAGGTCAAAAGCGCCGTCTGAGACGAAATATCCCACACCACGCTCATTGTAGAGTATATCCTCATCCTGCAGGTAGTGGTAGGCCCGGATGGCGGTATTTGGATTTACCTCCATCATAACGGCAACTTTCCGTACTGAGAGAATCCGATCTCCTGCCGTCAGCTTCTTTTTAAGTATCTCATCGCAGATGTAATCCGCAATTTGTAAGTAAATCGGACGGTTTTCTGAGTAATCCATTATACAACCTGCTTGTTTTTGAGGCGAATCCAGGCGGTGGTAAGCATAAACAGAGAAATGAGGATGCTAACCGCATGGCCCACGACGGTTGTAATATGATCTGAAGAAAAACGCAATGAGTAGCCACCGCCGCTCACAAATAAGATTATACCAACAATTACAATAATTGAAATCACAACTATCACGATACTCAGTAAGGTTTTTAGAAAGTTGTTCTTCACAAAGTAGACGGCTCCCAACAGAAAGATGCTTTGGTAGTAGAGGTAGGAGGCAACAGTTTCCGCAATATTGAAATCGAGTGGATTGAACAACTGTATCGACAATTCAGTGGTTAATGCAAATGCTGTGATTAGCTGGATACTAAGCGTCAACAGAAAATAAAATACAAAAGAAGCAACAATGTATAGAAACGTGGTTATAGCCCATGCATTCAATAGTTTTTCAAAAGCTGTAGCTGGAAGTGTTAAGAACTGAAAGGAGGTCGTTGATGAGTGTAGTTCCTTAAAAATGGCACTGGTCATTAAAAGTCCACCCAGGACAAATAGTACAGTGGCTGAAGGTAGAAGATTGCCAATTTGGTAGTTGTGCCAGACGGTACCACCGATCAAAATTGGAATAAACCAGATAATAAAGAGAATGCCCATCACGGCGGCAAAACCCATCAGCCAAGACTGCAAATTCAATTCGATGGTTCGCTTGCAGAGATGTGTAAATCTTGAGAATGAGAAACTGTTTAGTGGTTCAATTTTCTTCATTCTGTCTCTCCGGTTTGAAATGCGCGGTTCATTGATTCGGTTTCCTGGATCACTGCATTGAACAGGAACTCTAAATCGATGTGGGTATCATCCTCGCTGCTGCCCCGCTTTTTGATAATGTATTCACCACCCAATATCTCCTCTCCATAGATCTTTTCACTCTGCTCACCATCGGACACTTTTTTGAAGGTCAGATTCCTGGAGATAGCTTCCACCGTTTGATCAAAAATAATACCGCCCTCATGGAGAATGGTTAACCGGTCGATCAGAGATTCGAGATCTCTGACCTGGTGAGTTGAAATTACGGTGCATCGGTCTTCCAGCTGAAACGATGCCATCACTTTACGGAACTGAGATTTCGATGGAATGTCGAGTCCGTTGGTCGGTTCATCCATCAACAGAATTTTTGTATTAGTTGCCAGCGCAAAAGAGATCAGGAATTTTTTTCGCTGACCATACGACTGCTTCGACAGCACCTTGTCCCTGTCCAGGTTAAATTGCTCCATCAAGCTGCCAACCTGTTCCAGATCAAATCTCGGGTAGAACGGGGCGTGAAGTTCAATGTAGATCTCCGGTTTTACTGTCGGCAGATCGAACTGTTCGGGTACGATAAAAATCTCACTCTGAGTCTCCGGCAGACGATCCCTTGCCGGCTTCCCCAAAATACGGCACTCACCTTTTGCCGGGAACAGCATGCCGCTGATATGATTCAAAAGAGTCGTTTTTCCGGCGCCGTTTAAACCAAAGAGACCATAGATTCTCCCCGCATGCAA
>CAZXYQ010000321.1:0-2018 GCA_964644975.1 uncultured Rhodohalobacter sp. | reverse complement strand
TTCGCAGATCTGCAGACTCCCTCAATCCGCCAATAAATTCGAGGTCCTAAAAAATCAGTTTAAATATTTTCAGCCTTTTATAAATTACATGGGTAATGTTAGCGGCTGCCATGCCCCCTTCGAAGGGGGACTATTGTCTTTTACCTCAGGAGTAAAGTAAAACAATCGGGAATACCCTTATTAACTAAACAGGTCGCTCACCATACTCTTTCTTCATTATTATTCTTTCATTTCAAACTACAGAATAATCTCTGCGAAACTTTGCGATTCATCTGCGATAATCTGCGAGAAATTATACCGTGAGTTATTTCTCGCAGAGTCGCGCAGATTCTGGCGCTGATTTTCACAGAGTAACCTTCAATAAAAAAGCAGGGAGGTAGCAATGAGACTCAAAGGAAAAACGGCTGTAATAACCGGAGGTGCCGGTGGCATTGGTTTGGAGACTGCGCGTTTGTTTCTTGATGAAGGAGCCGAAGGAATCCTGATTGTTGATCTTGAAGAAAAGCAGCTCAAGGATGCAGCTAAGTCACTTGAATCTGATAAGGTAAAATATTTTGCCGCGGATGTATCGAAAAGCGACCAGGTAAAAGAATACACAGAAAAAGCAGTAAAAGAGTTTGGGAAAATTGATGTTTTGTTTCTGAACGCCGGCATTGAGGGAGTTGTAAAACCTCTCACCGACTACCCGGAAGAGATCTATGACAAGGTACTTGATGTAAATGTGAAAGGTGTTTGGCTGGGAATGAAGCATGCATTTCCGCACATGAAAAAAAGTGGCGGAGGAAGTGTGATTGTTACTTCATCTGTAGCAGGCATGCAGGGCACGCCCAATGTAATCGCGTATGTAACCAGTAAACATGCACTGAATGGAATGGTAAAAACAGCAGCCCTGGAGGGTGCAGCTGATAAAATCAGAGTAAATTCTATACATCCGTCGCCGGTTGATAACCGCATGATGCGTTCGCTTGAGGAAGGTTTTGCGCCCGGAAAAGCCGAAGAAGCCAAAAAAGGGTTTGAACAGATGATTCCGCTTGGGCGTTATGCAACCAACCGTGAAATCGCTGATGCAGCCTTGTTCCTGGCATCGGATGAAAGCGGGTTTATTACAGGAACGATGATACCGGTAGATGGCGGTCTGACCACATGAATCCCGATTCAACTAATTAAGCAGCTACAAATTTA
The DNA here is from genome assembly GCA_964644975.1 of uncultured Rhodohalobacter sp. Taxonomy (GTDB): domain Bacteria; phylum Bacteroidota; class Rhodothermia; order Balneolales; family Balneolaceae; genus SW132. The sequence continues at coordinate 836 of CAZXYQ010000321.1, read as the reverse complement.
TTCTTCATCCAGGTTTCGACAGACATCACGCCCGGATGAATCTGCCTGGTAGCTTCAATCTGCTCAGGTGAAACACCATTACTTTTCATCCATTGGTGCATCAGCCACAGATCTTTTTGCATCAGTTTGAAGAGCCATACCGGTGCCGGGATGCGTAGCGGCTTTTTACCGTTTACAGAAGTATAGATCTCTTTGCATTCCTTCATCGACTTGATATCACCAACCAGAACGATCTCTCTATTTTTAAATTCATCTGGATTTGAAAAAGCTTTTGATGCAACTGCCCCTACATCATCACAGGAAATCCAGCTCAGCGGAAAATCTTCGCCAAGCATTTTGCCAGTCACATTCCATATCATCAGTGGCGGTACAAAATCTTTATCAGACATCAATTCCATAAAACCAGCAGGGCGTAGGATTGTGTAAGGAATCCCAAGCTCTTTGATTTTCTTTTCTATAGGGACTTTTGAATTGAAATGCGGTACTCCGGTATCCTCTGTTCCCGGCCCGGCAGAGCTATACACCAGGTGCTGAACGCCGGCCTCTGCCGCAAGTTCGGCTACCCGTATTCCGTGTTCTGTTTCTTTTTCCAGTCCGGTGATCCATGGATTCTGAACACTATAAACCCCGTAAATATCATCAAAGAAAAGCCTGATCTCCTCCGGTTTGTCCAGATCACCTTTGATCACGTCGGCGCCGGATTCCTTCAGTTCCTTTGCCTTTGGCTGATCCGGATTGCGGGTTAATGCTCTTACTTTCCATCCGGCATTTAAAAGATGTTTGGCAACCGCTCCTCCCTGCCTGCCGGTTGACCCTGTTACAAGTATTACTTTATC
>CAZXYQ010000320.1:0-2030 GCA_964644975.1 uncultured Rhodohalobacter sp. | reverse complement strand
GTAAAGTCAAAAAAAGTGCCATTCGGAACGATGTATGTTGCGGCTATGCCGCAATATTGGCCATGCCTAACGGCACTAACATTGGGGCTATCTGTTTGAGGGTAGAATTCATACATAAACTCTGATGATGCCCAGCAATTTTTTGAAGATAGGCAGTTTCAGATAGAAAAATGAAACTCAAACTATTTAAAAAAGAGTTTCTCAATTCAATAAAAGTGGCGTATTTTTGGGCGACATTATTTTCACAAAATCATCGACCAGCTTGTTAAAAAAGCGCTTACAAAGAGATAAATCTTATGGCTACTACTCCTGCTAATAAACCATCGGCATACTACAAAGAACCGGGCCCGAAACTTGATAAAGAATCTCCATTTGAATCGATGATGGAGAGGTTTCGTTTTGCCGCAGATCTTCTTCAGCTTGATGAAGGAATGTTTCAATATCTGGCCAGCCCGTTTAAACAGGTTATTGTATCTGTGCCGGTTGTAATGGACAACGGAAAAATCAAAGTTTTTGAAGGCTATCGTGTGATTCATGATAACGTTTTGGGGCCGTCAAAAGGGGGCGTGCGATTTGCGCCGGATGTTAACCTGGAAGAGGTAAAGGCACTCGCATCTTGGATGACCTGGAAATGTGCCGTTGTGAATGTGCCTTTTGGAGGAGCAAAAGGTGGCGTGCGCTGTAATCCCAAGGAATTATCGAAGGCCGAACTTGAGCGATTAACACGCAGGTATACAGCAAACCTGTTAGAAGTTTTTGGCCCCGATCGCGATATTCCCGCCCCGGATATGAACACCGATGAACAGGTGATGGCATGGATCATGGATACCTACAGCATGAATTCGCAGCGAACCGAAACAGCGGTTGTAACCGGTAAACCAATTATATTGGGAGGGTCACTCGGCCGAAAAGAAGCAACCGGAAGAGGTGTAGTTACGGTTACCTTGGCTGCATTGAGCAAAATGGGAATCATGCCCAATAAAACTTCAGTAGTGGTTCAGGGTTTTGGAAATGTTGGTTCTGTGTCGGCAGAATTGATGTACGAGCAGGGTGCAAAAATTATTGCAATTAGTGATATATCCGGAGGATATGTGAATACTGATGGAATTGATATTCCGGGAGCTATTGCATACATGAATAATAACAACCGCTCTTTGGAAGGATATCCAGATGCTGACCCAATCAGTAATGAAGAGATTCTTGAACTTGAATGTGATGTGTTGATTCCTGCGGCTAAAGAAGATCAGATCAGCCGGCATAATGCTCATAATATTAAAGCAAAAATTATTTCGGAAGGTGCAAACGGTCCCGTTACTGCTAATGCAGATGCTATTTTGGAGGAAAATGGTGTTTTGGTTATACCTGACATTTTAGCTAATGCAGGTGGTGTTACAGTTTCCTATTTTGAGTGGGTTCAGGACCGTCAGGGATACTTTTGGACTGAAGAACGCGTTAACCGGCGGCTGAACCGAATGATGAGAAGCGCCTTTGATAATCTTTACAAAGTGAGTGACCAACATAAAATAACCATGCGTCAGGCTGCGTATGTATATGCCATTAACCGTGTTGCAGAAACCCTGAAGCTGCGCGGTATCTATGCCTGATACTACATTTTCTTATGCCCCATAAATATCAGTATACGCTAAACTCTACGTTTGAAGAGTCGGAACGAGTTCCGGATTTTGTTGATGAAATACAAAAGGAGACAGGGCTGGATGATGAGTTAAGTGGAAATTTTATGCTTCTGTTGAGTGAAGCTGTATCAAATGCGATTGATCATGGCAATGAAGGTGATCCAGGGAAAAAAGTTTATATAGATATAGAAATCACAGATGAGAAAATTGTAGCATCTGTCCGGGATGAAGGCAAGGGCTTCACACCTAACTTAGATAAAGATCCATTATCAGAAGAAAACCTTTTGAAAGAGAGCGGCAGGGGAGTTTTTATACTGAACCAACTCGCCGATGAACTGGAGTTCAGAGATGAAGGCAGGGTTACTGAATTTACGTTGTTCAGAAAGTAAGGCTATT
>CAZXYQ010000319.1:0-2036 GCA_964644975.1 uncultured Rhodohalobacter sp. | reverse complement strand
GCAGATGAATGTTACCAATTACTTCTGTAAATCGAACTCCAAATTCAATATCTTCTGCCTGTAATAAACGAAACGCATCCCATGAATTTAGAAGATAAACTTCAGCAGATTAAAGAGCGGTATGATGAGATCAACCAGGCGATGGCCGATCCCGCGATTTATGACCGCCCGAAAGAGTATACCGAGCTTACCCGCGAGCATACCCAGCTCAAAGAGCTGGTTGAGGATTTTGAGCGCTGGAAAGAGATCCAAAACCTGCTGAAAGGCAATAAAGAGCTGATTGATGCTAATGAAGACGCAGAAATCACACAGATGGCCAGGGATGAAAGTAAAGAACTGGAGACTGAACTAACTGAGCTGGAAGAGGAAATAAAATTTAAGCTTATTCCCAAAGATCCAGATGATTCCAAAAACTGTATTGTGGAAATCCGCTCGGGTACCGGAGGCGATGAAGCAGCTATTTTTGCGGGTGACCTGTTTGATATGTATCGCCGGTATGCCGACAGCCAGGGCTGGAAAATGGATCTGCTGTCGCTGCATGAGGGCGATCACGGTGGTTATAAAGAAATTACTTTTGAGCTTGCCGGGAATGAGGTATTTGGCAAAATGAAATATGAAAGCGGTGTGCACCGTGTGCAGCGTGTACCCGAAACAGAATCGCAGGGGCGGGTTCATACCTCGGCAGCCACCGTTGCCGTATTGCCTGAAATTGAAGAAGTGGACGAAGTGGTTCTGGATATGGGCGATATCCGTGTGGATACATTCCGTTCGAGCGGAGCCGGGGGGCAACATGTAAATAAAACAGACTCCGCCATTCGACTTACACACGAACCGACCGGAATTGTAGTGGAATGCCAGCAGGAGCGCTCGCAGCATCAAAACAAAGACAAAGCGCTGACGATGCTGCGCTCAAAAATTTATGAGATGGAACAGGAAAAAATCCGTGCCGAACGTGCTGCAGAACGAAAAAGCCAGGTTTCAACAGGAGACCGCAGTGCAAAAATACGCACTTACAACTTTCCGCAGGGGCGGCTGACCGATCACCGGATTAATCTGACGCTCTATAACCTTGATGATATTATGAAAGGCGATATTGATGAAGTGATAAAAGCACTCCGAGTTCAGGATAACCTGGAACGGCTGAATGCGATCATGAATTAATAGCTGAAGAGAATCAAAAAAAATTAGTTAAAAACGAACATCAACCTAAATCAAATTTCACTCCATTGAACTTTCCGAACCCCTTTTACCGCTGGCGACCTCATCCCTGGCATGGCCTGGATGCAGGAGATAATCCGCCCAAGATTGTAAACTCATTTATTGAAATCACTTCATTCGATACCATTAAGTACGAAGTGGACAAAAAAACCGGCTATATGCGTGTAGACCGTCCGCAGCGCAGCTCATCACTTCCGCCATCACTTTACGGATTTATACCCCGCACTTACTGCGGAGACCGGGTGGGTGAACTATCAACTGAAACGGATATAGGAGACGGCGATCCGCTTGATATCTGTGTACTGAGCGAGCGCCCGATCGACCGCGCCGAAGTGATTTTGAGCACCCGCGTAATTGGCGGTATACATATGATTGATGAAGGCGAAGCGGATGATAAAATTATCTCAGTGCTCGATAATGATCGCTACTACAAAGATATAAGTGACATTTCAGAGCTTCCGGAGGTCATTATAGAGCGCCTGCGTCACTATTTCGGCACCTACAAACTGATCCCCGGCCGCGAAACCAATGTATACGTAGACCGGGTGTACGACAAAGAATATGCCTACAAAGTAATAGAAGCCTCATTGCAGGATTATTCTGATACATTTGGGGAGTAGCAGGCAGCAGGGTACAGGGTTCAGGATTCAGGGCATAAGGCGCAGGTTTTAGGTGGCGCAAAAACAACATCCCGAACCCTTGTGAGTCTGGGATTTAGTTTTTATTTAAAAACTTGCATCCAATTTAACTTTGAACACAACTTTTCTGACTTCTGACTTCTGACTTCTGACTTCTGACTTCTGACTTCTGACTTCTGA
>CAZXYQ010000318.1:0-2048 GCA_964644975.1 uncultured Rhodohalobacter sp. | reverse complement strand
GTACGCCCGGAAGGATTCGAACCCTCAACCTTCTGATCCGAAGTCAGACGCTCTATCCGGTTGAGCTACGGGCGCTTTTCAAGGTGCAGGGTTCAGGGTGCAAGATTCAAGGTAGTCTTTATCCTGTACCCTGTGCCCTGCACCTTTTGCCTTGCAAAAAAATTTTCAAGACTTCAAAAATACGGGATTTATGAGCTTAACACAACCAGCCACAGTCCCATTTTTCCCTATTCAGCAATTACGTACTTTCTGAGCATGAAACAAATCAATTTTACTTTTACAAACTTTGCCGGTAAAGAGATCGCCGGTTATAAATGGGAGCCTGAAAGCGGAGAACCAAAAGCCTGCTTTTTGATTATTCATGGCCTCGCCGAGCACTGCAAACGGTACGGGCATTTTGCATCATTTCTGAACAGTAACGGTTATGCTGTGCTTGGTTTTGATCACGCCGGACACGGAAATACGGATCCTGATAATACCGGTCATATTAATACTGAGGACAGTTTTCATTATATGGTGAAAACCATAAACGACTTTATAAATACTGCGTCTGAATTTTTTCCCGGGTTGACTCAGATTCTGTTTGCGCACAGTATGGGTTCTTTTCTCACTCAGCGGTATTTTCAGATGTATGAAAATAACGAATCTCCTGCAGCGGTTATCTATTCCGGCAGTAACGGGAAACCGCCGGCTATTCTGCAGGGTGGTATTTGGATCTCTTCTCTTTTGAGGAAAATCAACGGGCCGGAAACCCGCAGCCCCTTTTTGAGTAATCTGATCTTTGGGAAATATATCAAGCCATTCAGGCCCACAAGAACGCCATTTGACTGGCTATCCAGGGATGAGCAGCAGGTAGATAAATATATTAATGACCCGCATTGCGGATTTGTTTGTTCAACGTCATTTTACAACGATTTTTTTAAAGGGCTTAAAGCCCTGCATTCTCATAAACCATTTGCCGGCAGCAGCACAGAAATGCCTATCCTGTTATTATCGGGCGATTCAGACCCCGTATCAGATATGGGCAAGGGAATCCATAATCTTGAAAAACTGCTGATCAATTCAGGTGCAGCGCATGTTCAGAAAAAACTCTATCCCGGCGGCCGCCATGAAATGCTGAATGAGATAAATCGTGATGAGGTGATGAGGGATGTTTTAGAATTTGTTGAAATCAGTATGCAGTAAGCAGCAGGCAGTCTGCAGTATATGTCCATCCCTGGCATAGCCTTACTACATAATCAACCAAATATTTTACTGCCAACTGCATACTGCATACTGCCGACTAAAAAAAATCACCCTGATAATGAAATTCGATTGACCGGGAACGGAGAACTGTGTACCTTTAGTTTAACATTAAATAATTTAACATAAACAACAAATCTAACCCATTATGAGTACACAAACATTAACAAAGTGGGGAATCGACAACACTCACTCCGAAATCACATTTAAAGTTAAGCACCTGGTAATCTCTACGGTTACAGGGAAATTCAGAACTTTTGATGCAAACATCGAAACTGACAATGAAGACTTTGAAGATGCAAAGGTTACCTTTGAAGCAGACATCAACAGCATTGATACCAACAACGAAGATCGTGACAATCACCTGAAATCTGACGATTTCTTCAATGCAGAAGAGTATCCGAAAATGACGTTTGAATCAACTTCATTCGAAAGAAACGGTGATGGCGAATATAAACTGGTTGGCGAGCTGACTATCCGCGGCAATACAAAAACTGTAGAACTGGATGCTGAGTATGGCGGAACCGTTATGGATCCTTACGGAAATACAAAAGCCGGCTTTGAAGTAACCGGAAAAATAAATAGAAAAGAGTTTGGCCTGACCTGGAGCGCGGTAACAGAAGCTGGAAATGTAGTGGTTTCTGACGAGGTTAAACTGATCATGAACGTTCAGTTTGTAAAGAACTAATCCCCTAAATGGTAACTTTCATGTAGTTACTGGCAAAAGTAAAGCCTGCTCCAGTTAACGGAGCAGGCTTTTATACTGTTTTACTTTCTCTCTTTTTCTCTCTCTTTTATAACTCTAG
>CAZXYQ010000317.1:0-2064 GCA_964644975.1 uncultured Rhodohalobacter sp. | reverse complement strand
ATTCATACAAGGCAAATGGCAGGTTTAAAATGATATCAACCGTAATTAAAAGCGGTTATGAGGAAGTAAGCTAATGGCTGAAAAGAAAAACCTTAATCAGACTTTAACCGCTTTGGATGGGATTGATGCCCAGGAATGCCGTTTGGTAATGTCAGATTATGACAATTTTATAAAAAAAATTCAGCATATGGTTTATTTTCAAACGTTTATTTCCCAATACAGAAATGCTGAAAAAGGATATATGAAAAGGTACATTGCCAATGAAAAATTATCACTTACACATGTGTGCAGTATCCTTGAATTAAACATAATTAAAAATGAAGATTTGAGGCATGAAAATCTTCGATGTTATAAAACCGGAGCAGTACTGACATCAGAAATAATCAAAAAACGGCTGCGTGAACTCCAAAAAGACGATTGGAAATAAACTGGCGGCACATACATCTGATTTTATTTTTTCACAGAGAGCAAAAGGGTGGCAGAACCAGAGAGTCTGCCATTCTTATTTAATTGCCGATGAGAGTGACAGAAAAATTAAAACTAAAATATCTAGCTAATTCGGATGAATTATTCAAATTCTATTAATAAGGATTTAGAAACTTATAGTTCAAAACGGTATGTGAAATATATGATTTGTTTGCAGGATAAATTGTTCGTGCAATCGAAACTGAATAAACAAGGAATCAATTACAGAATGACCGTTCACGGGGCTATTGAATTTCTCGAAGAAATCTCTTACGAGAAGTATCATCAGTTAGAAACAGAGTTGTCAAAGGCAGGTTTTATTTTACTTGATGAAAAAGACAGCATGCTGATTGACCGAATCATAAATATGATTTTGGAAGTCATTCATTATTCGGAAACGTTGCCAAAATTGAAATTCAGGGAAATCATCAACAATCATGGTAAGTTGGGGGAAGGGTCTATTCTGAAAATCTTTTCGGATGTGAAAGGGATGTCAGTATTACAATTTATAGTCATCCAAAAAATAGAACGGGCCAAAGAGCTGATGCTATATGAAGATATGCCTCTCTCGGAAATAGCAGAACTGCTGAACTATAAAAATCAGGACTATCTGATTGCCCAGTTTAAAAAAACAACAGGACTTACTCCTTCCTATTATAAACGGTTAAAAATGGAGCGTACAAAAATTACTGAAGAATTTGTGAATGAAATACATTAGGGTGTTACTGTTGCAAGTTCCTGATAATTGTTTCCTGATGCGCGGCTGCATTAAGAACCCTTTAAAAAGCAGGCAGTTCATTTCTAATTCAGTGATCTATATAACCTTATAGTAACTACATGTAAGGGTTCTGACCTGTAATATGGTCATATTTCATTGTGAGAATTATTTCACACCTGTCCCGCAAGTTGTGGGAAAAAATTAAAGACCATGAAAAAACTAATAATGAAAATTAACACCTATACGCTGCTTTGCCTGGCAACGGTTTTTGCTGTGGCAGCCTGCTCAACAACGGGTATGCAGCGATCTGAAGAGGTTCAATCCACAATGCAAACGGTAGATAATGACATCAAACTGATTGTCGTCCAACTCGATGCAATTGGCGCCTCCCTTGATGAACTTATCAAACCGGGACAGGCAGATGTGATGAGAGCATTCGATCTTTATTCGAATAATGTATCCAAAATTAAAAAAATGGAAACTGATTTTGCGAAACATGCCGGGCAAATGGAAACCAGTGGCAAAACCTATTTTGCTGAATGGGATAAGGGCGGCCAAAAATATGATAATCCAGACATCCAGAAACAGAGTGATGAACGGCGTGAAGCACTTGGCCTGATATATGACAGAATTGCTCAAAATAACATCGGAGTAAAAGAAGCTTTCAGAACGTACGTAAGTGATGTAAACGAAATTGAGACTTTTTTGTCGAACGACTTAACAAGCCGGGGAATCGATTCAATATCGCCTGTGGCAAATAAGGTTGTGAGCAATGGCAGACTCCTTAGAAGTGAATTAAGTAACCTTCAAAGTGCTATTGAAGAAGCCAGGTCAGAAATGACACAGAGTGGTGTTGCAATGAATTAAAAAAGTCTACTAGG
>CAZXYQ010000316.1:0-2079 GCA_964644975.1 uncultured Rhodohalobacter sp. | reverse complement strand
GGGGGACTTTTATAATTAATTTCCAACAATCGAACTAAGGCTACCTCGTACCCTAAACTCCGTTGAGGAACATTTTAGTTTCAAAAAAAAGAGTGGCACAACCGATTGAGATAACATTTCGATAAACTAACTTATAACTTTGAGTACGTTTTATCGTAGAGTGGGACTGTATAAATTTTATTCTAAGCTTTTTGACTTATGAACGGACCATCACGCCATTTAAAGAATCAGCTCCGGGAAAATGAAGCTGATCCACTTGACAAATATCTGGACAGAGCGGAGAAACAAGATGTATCAGAACCACCCAAAAAGAGCCGCCGGTTCAGGTCACTACTTGCCTTAGTTGTTATTCTGATAATAGGCTTTTTTATGATTCAAAATTCCGGCATAGGCTCAATTTCACCTGTAACAATGTTTACCGGCTCAACTACTATGACTTCTAGCTCCAGCGAAAGTTTACTGCATCGAATGGGAGATCGCATGGAAGAGATGGGCTACACCGGCCTTTCGCATGATGATTTGAGAGAACTCCGAAATGATGGCGTCACAGCCACCTACATTTCAAATGTTCGCGCACTTGGCTATTCTGACCTTACCCTCGAACAGTCCGTAAGCCTTGCCAAAGCAAACGCATCATCTGCATTCATCGCCATGATGATGGAGCTCGGCTATATGTTGAGCGTTGATGAAATTATCACCCTGAGAAACGCGGGAATAACCGCTCACTATACGAGCCATCTTCACGATATGGGCTACCGTGACGTAACCAGAGAGCAGTTGATCCGAATGAAGAGAATTGGTGTTACACCAGAACTGATTGAAAAACTCCGCGCCGAGCGCGGTGATGATTTGCCGCTTGAGGAGGTCATTCGGTACAGGATTAGTAATCAGTGATCTGTTCAGTTTGTCAGGGCTACAGTGTGTCAGAATACAGTTTTATAGTGTGTCAAGTTCTCGTTTAAATATGCAAACTCATTCACTGACATACTGAATACTGTAGCACTGAAAAACTGCCCTACCAAAGCATCATTTTCATGCAGAAAATACTCCCGCCACTCTTTATGAATTCGTAGGTGCTAAATTCGTGAACATAAAATCCTGCATCGCGCAGTTTTTGGCTCACATCTGTGCAACCCTGCTGAATCATTACGTTTTTACCATCCGGGCAGACGGCATTCACCGCAAACAGCTTCTCGGCCTCATATGCCGTGGCCTCGATTACAGTATCGAACATCGCCTCTATCAGCCTGTACCCTTCTTCATTAAACGCATCGCGATATATAAGTACCGTTTGTTCGTTCAGAACGCACATACAGGTATCCAGGTGATAAAACTTATCGTTCTGAAGTTCGAGTACAATAACCGGCACATCAAACAGATCTGAAATCTCTTCGTATACTTCTAGTGAACTTCTGAACCCATATGCTCCCCAAATCAGCCCTCGTTTGAAATGCCATAAAGCATCTCCCATCCCCTCAAACGACTCCACATTCTCCGATTTAATGTGATGGATCGTATAGTCCTGTTTCTTATAAAACTCTTCGATGTGAGAAACTTCACCTTTGCGCTGCTTGCTGTTCATAATAGACATAAGCACGTGTCGCTCTCCTTCCGGTGAGATATAAGGCAGGCTCTGATTTGCGCTGAATACCATATCGGGATACCCTTTTACGCCGTTCAGCACATGAACTGTATAGCCGAGCTCTTTGTAGCCATCCCGAAGATGCTCCCACTCATTCTCCGCCTGCATTGTATCCACATTTCCGATCTGGTCGTTCATATGTGGATTAATCACATATTCCACGTCAAAATAGGTGGGTTTAACCATCATAACCCGACCCGGAACCGGCATTGTTTTCAGGTCGGAACGAGTAAAATTGATTTGATCGAGAGAAGTAATTACGGTAGACATCGAAATTTTTTTATGTGAAAAGGAACGGGACACGCATTTCAAAGCGTGATACTATTCAGATGAATTTAGACTTCGAAGATAAGAGTAATAAATTTGTAATGATGTACCAAAGTTGATCGTTGGAAACTTTTCATCTTGTTGATACGGCAATAAACCGGTAGGTTCTC
>CAZXYQ010000315.1:0-2089 GCA_964644975.1 uncultured Rhodohalobacter sp. | reverse complement strand
TACCCATTTTTTCTTCGCCATACCGGTTACAGCACATCACGGGTGATGTTTCAGTGAGCCCATACCCTTCAAGAATATTCAGTCCGGCAGACATAAAGAACGACCCGATTTCAGCCGGCAGCGCCGCACCACCGGAAACAAAGAACCTGATATTTCCACCCGTACGTTCATGTAGTTTGCTGAAAACAAGCTTATCGGCAATAGCTTTTTGCATGCTTACAAGACCACGTTTTCCGTGCCAGTACTTTTCGCCTACATCGAGCGCCCAGTTGAATATCGACTGCTGGATTGCACTTCCCTCCTGCACATTTTTTTTCACCAAATTGTAGATCTTTTCAAAAAGCCTGGGAACACTCACCACAATGGTTGGGTGTGCTTCAAGCATATTTCTGGCAACGGTATCGACACTCTCGGCGTAGTAAATTTCTGCTCCGCCGGCCATCATTGCATAATACCCTCCGGTTCGCTCAAAGGAGTGGCACAGCGGCAAAAACGAAAGGCACCGGTCTGTTTCGCTAATAGATATCGCCTCGTGGGCCGCTTTAACATTGCTCACAATATTTCGCTGGGTAAGCATTGCTCCTTTCGGTTTACCTGTGGTTCCCGACGTGTAGATGAGTGTTGCAACATCTTCCGGTGAGATATTCTTCATTCTCTTTTTGAGGGTATCAGCCTGCTGAGGCTCCGCTTTCGATCCCGCCGTGCATACAGTATCGTACAATTTCACATACTCTTTATCGATATACTCCTGCACCTTCGGTTCATCAAAAGCGATTACCTGCTTTAAATCTTTGCAGTTGTCGAATACTTCAATCGCTTTTTTTAGCTGTATACCGGTGGATACAAAGAAAATTTTCGCCTCAGAGTCCTGCAGGATATACTCGCACTGATTTGGCGGAAGTGTTGCATAGAGCGATACGTTCATAGCCCCAACAGCCTGTACAGCAAGATCCACAACAGCCCATTCGTACCTGTTCTCACTAAGTATCGCCACACGATCCCCTTTATCCACACCCTGATCCAGAAGGTAGCTGGCTATCGAGGTAACATCATCGCGAACTTCACTCCAGGTAATCGTTTTATAGCCTTCGTCAGGAGACGGTTTATAGGCGAACGCTGTTTTATCAGAATTTTCGTATTTTAAGACAAGATTTCTGTAAAGATCTGTAATGGTTTCAAAAGCGACTATTGTAGACATAGCGATCAATTTATGTATATGTATGGTAGATAGAGTACAAGATAAAATTTCTGCTCATATTTAATAGCGTTATTACAATTAATAAGAAAAGACGATACGACAGCAAAAACAAAACCGTTTATAGCTCTATCGTTCACCTGATTTTAACAGTTAACCTCTTTTTATCATGGCACATCCTGCACACGAAGATACTATTCAACTTGTAAAAGAGATATTCCGTACCTACCTGAAGGAAAGAAATCAGCGGCAAACTCCGGAACGCTTTATGGTTCTGGAAGAGATCTACAGGTCAGAGGGGCATTTTGATGCGGATGATATTTTTTTCAATATGAAGAATACCGGTACCCGTGTATCGCGCGCCACGGTTTACAATACGCTGGATCTTTTAATTGAGTGCGGGCTTGTTCAGCGCCAGCAGTTCGGCAAAAATCAGTACTATTATGAGCGGTCGTACGCCTATCAGCAGCACGATCATATGATCTGCAAAGAGTGCGGCGTGGTGATTGAGTTCTGTGATCCTCGAATTCTCGAAATTCAGCGTTTGATGGAGAAAATTTATGATTTCAAAATAGATGGGCACTCCCTGCATCTTTTTGGCACCTGCAACAATACTGCTGAATGTGAAAAGCGACAGGAGTCGGGGGATAAAATTAAGAGCCTGTCTGCTTCAGATTGAAAAAAACTGTTTATTTCTCGCGACGGCGCAGCGGCGCAACAGGGTTATTTGCCGGCCTTCTTTTAATCCGTTGGCACATCACTGGGTTCTGATTTTAAAGAAATCTGTTTGTTTCTCGCGACGGCGCAGCGGCGCAACAGGGTTATTTGTCGGCCTTCTCTTAATCCGTTGGCACATCACTGGGTTCTGATTTTAAAGAAATCTGTTTGTTTCTC
>CAZXYQ010000314.1:0-2094 GCA_964644975.1 uncultured Rhodohalobacter sp. | reverse complement strand
GGAAATAAAAATCGTGCAATTCCAATAACAAAACGGCCTTACAAGACGAAAACGATTGACGCACCATCCGGTGCTACTGACAAAGCATCTCGCTGAGATGCTGTAGAAGGTGGCCTGTATCACCAAAAGCTGATTCTATTATGCCTAAACCTCGGAAATATCCCGAATGAAATTACTCGTTCTTTATCAACAATTTATTCATAATAAAAATCATGTCCCGTCGGGGACATCTTATCGGTAGCACCATGAGTGCGATATCAATTAGCTCGTCCCGGCGGGACGTTTTGTGATACGATTCAGCTAAGAAATTAAGAATCTGGCTTGTGCACTATTCGGAGCCATCCTCCAAGAGATTCCTCTATTGGAGTCGCTTTGCGAGAACTCTTGGAGGGTTTAAAGGGGTATATCAGCCCACCCAAAATAGCATCAAGTAATTATATTTTATGTAGATGATTTTATGATTATTTATGTTAGCTATGCAATCGATCAGACAAAATTTAACTATTACTCAATGCAGGATTCAGGCACAAAAAAAGAAATACCCCGCAATTTATACGAATTCATCACAGAGGATGATGATAACGCATGTTTAGATATTCCCGAAAGTGCCTGCAAGGAGGCTCCGGGTAATTTTTTTCTGAATGTGTTTAACGGTTCCTGCACTAAACTGGCTGAGCAGATTGCCAGCCCCGGGCTGGTGCTGCCCTGGTTGCTTTCGGCAATGGGAGCACCCGCATCACTTAGCGGATTTCTTGTGCCACTGAACAGGGGAGGATCACTGCTGCCACAGCTTGCGATATCGGGAAGAATCAGAAAATTTGAGATCAGAAAAAGCTTTTGGGTCGGCGCCGGTATAGTTCAGGGTCTTGCTCTGCTTCTGATGGCTCTGGTTGCCGTATTGTTTTCGGGTGTGATCGGCGGAATTACAATTTTGCTGCTTCTCACACTTTTCAGTATGGCAAGCGGTGTAGGTTCGGTGAGCTTTAAAGATGTATTAGCCAAAACCATCCCAAAAGGAAAAAGGGGTACACTGCTCTCACTGCGTGCAACAATCGGCGGAATACTTTCACTGGGTGCCGGTTACCTAATTTATCAATATGTGGGCGATGATGAGGGAACCGGAGTTTATGCTGTGCTGTTGATTTCCGCTGCGATATTGTGGTTTCTGGCTTCGCTTTTGTTTTTCATCATTAAAGAAGAACCGGGTGCTACGGCGGGGTCACGCACGGCGATAAATGAAGCCAGGGAAGGCTGGGGATTGCTGCGAAGCCAGCCGCGGTTTCTGCGATTTGTTATTGCACGATCCCTGCTGCTAAGCGTAATGCTGGTGATTCCATTCTACTCCATATTTGCTCGAGATATTACAGGCACAGAGGTGAGTGGACTTGGTTTATTTGTGATCACCAATAGCCTCGCAATGGTACTGAGCAGCTACTTTTGGGGCAGGTTTGCAGACCGGTCAAGCAAATTGGTCATGGCAGCAGGTGGGTTTATCGGGGTGATTGGCGCGCTGATAGCTCTCAGTTTTCTGATTTTACCGGATCACATGCAGACTCCGGCTATATTTTCATCCGTATTTTTTATCGGCGGATTTGCACATGCCGGAATCAGGATGGGCAGAAAAACGTACCTTGTGGATGGTGCCCCCGAAAAAGATCGCCCGCTCTATGTTGCAGTCAGCAATACCTTTGTTGGTATCATTACCGTGCTTTCTGCCGGACTTGGTTTCATTGCCGATATTTTGGGAGTTGAATGGCTGATTGGTCTGTTCGCATTTCTGATGGCAGCCGGAATAGTCACAGCGCTTACACTTCCGAAAGCAGAAGAGATGGTAATCAGGGAAAATTAATCTTAAGTGGTTTAATTCCCCGACCCTCTGGGTCGGAAAAGGTAAAAGTCCCTCCGTCAACTGACGGAGCGGATGCGATCCACCTTAGGCGGAGAGCTGGGGGATGACTTACTGAGCTTTAAGGTGCTCTGAAATTGGTTCTGAAGCAAAACTATTGCCCCCTTCAAAGGGCTGACATTACCCATATAATATGCATTGGTAGGCTTTAATCAATTGTTGTCCATGCCATTATTGCATTCGTTCAT
>CAZXYQ010000313.1:0-2108 GCA_964644975.1 uncultured Rhodohalobacter sp. | reverse complement strand
GAGTTCAACTTGTAAATTATAATCGTAAAAATCCCCCTTTCCCCAAGTAGGGATGCCTACGGCGAAAAAAGGGGGAGTGAGTGGGATGTTTATCGATTGGTAAAAACCAATGAACACCCCTCTAAATTTCACTACGCTTACGCTGCGTGTTCAAAAGATGAGCCCCTTTTTAGGGGAGACTTCTTCTTGATTATATGATAAGAGTTTAGAAATCGAACTCAGGTTATCAGGGTGTCCATCGGTTTTTCCACAACCTGATTGACACCCCTCCCTCCGCCAGCCGGCGGAGTACTCCCCGGGAAATTTACTCCGAAACCAGGAAAGCACTGGCAAGGGAGACTATCCCCCAATCACTTCTTCCTCAGCCACAGGCTTGAATTGCCAAACGTCATTTTCCCTTTCGGCTGACGCAGCATCAGCGGCAGCTTTTCGCGGAGCATTTTTCTGTGCTGATGTTCCATGAAGGAGTTGAAAAAGAGAATTTCAAACTGAGCATTATACTGCAGAAACGCACGAACCAGGTAGGCCTCATTCCAGGCACGGCCTGATTTCAGCCACTTTTTGGGATATTCAAACGGCCAGAATATATCATGAAAATGGATGATCACTCCAGGTTTCAATGCCGGCAGAACGCAATGGATCAAAAAGTTCACATCAGAGCCGGTTTTGGATACGTGGGAGGAGTCAATAAATAGAATATCCCCATCCTTCAGCCGCTCAAATTCCGATAGATCCACCTTCTGCACGGGCTGATTAAGTATTGAGACCCGGTCTAAATCCTCATCAAACAGAAGCTCTCGTAACCTCTCCGGATACGGCTCTATGAAAGTGAACTCTGTCTCACCATCTAAAAACCGTTCGTCCACATCCAGCATGGCGCCTGATGAAAACCCGGATCCAACTTCAATGATCCGCTTTGGTTCAAAATGTCTCATCATCAGGTATAAGGTAACGGCATCTCCGTAGCTAAAGTAGATGTTATCAAACCGATATCGAAACTTTTCATCGGCATCCTCACCTTCATGCGGCCACGGCAACTCACCATAAATCTTTCTGAATTCTTCTATCAGGCTGATCTGATACACTTCTCGTAAATTAATCCCCGGAAGCTCTTTTACGTTTTTTTTATCTGCGTAGAAAACTATCTCTTCAATATCATCCTCACTCGGTACTGGCGAATAATAGTGCCCCGGCGAAAATGCTCGCACAAAGCGGTACCCGGGGGCGCGCATCAGTTTCCGGGCTTCCCTGTACTGACGAAGAGTGCTCTTTATTTTCCTGAACGGATGTTTCATCTGGTTTTCTGTCATAAGTTTAGTTAGGAAACGGAATACATTATCTGCGAACAGTTTTCCATTGCCCGGGCATCTTCACTTTTCGTATGTTATAGTAAAAATTACTGCCAACAAATTCCCATTCGGCATGACATATACTCACAACATCACAGCATTTTTCTTTGCTCTTTTTCTAATCGCCGCCTGCTCATCAGTACATCAAACCGAACAGCAGCAGGAGATCGATCAAACTGAACCCTCAGAAATTTCTATTGATGGCGCTGCCGCACACTGGGTTTCGTCCGATCGATTGATCTGGGATGCAGGTGGCAATGCGGACCGATTCGAGCTTTATTATAGTCAGGATGCTGACATTCAAATCACCGGTTCCGAAGTTACGGGAGGGGAATCGATTTCACTATCACTTGAAGCTGATCTTACCAATGAACTGGAGGACAAATTTCGTCACATCTCCCATCGCCCCGTGTTTTCACTCACTGCTGACCGTAACCGGATTCATGAGGCGCTGAAAGGACAATTGGTGGCAATAACCAAAGATGAAGATGGCCGTCCGCTCAGTGCTACGCAAGTACAAACTCACGGAGTGATCGACGACCTGTTTATTTTTGATGGCAATCTTGGCCCGGTATATGGCGATGACTCCATCAGCCTGAACCTCTGGGCGCCCACCGCACAATCGGTGACGCTGAGGTTGTATGATGATGAGAAGAACCTGGCGGAAGAGATCGATCCTGCTGATTCGTCTCCTCACGATGGCGTCTGGCGGTTTGATGGGCCGGCCGGCTGGGACCGAATGTTCTATCGGTTTGATGT
>CAZXYQ010000312.1:0-2133 GCA_964644975.1 uncultured Rhodohalobacter sp. | reverse complement strand
ATCCGGCTTTTGAAGATGCAACCCAGGCCATACACATGTACAGAATTGCCCAGGAGGGTGTAAGTAATGCCGTTAAACATGGTAATGCAACTAAAGTGTCGATCCTCCTAGCATCAAGCGAAAGGCATATAAGGCTGCGGGTTATGGATAACGGTTCGGGATTTCCGGAAAACTGGGATTCGGAAGGCGGGCTTGGTGTCCGCATTATGCAGTTCAGAGCAAGGCTGATTGGCGGTACCCTTGAAATAAGTAACCGCCCGGACGGTGGTGCCGTTATTACCTGTACTATGATTAAATTATGATCTTATTCTTAACGTCAGTACGATATAAAAATTTGGAAAAACAGTCTTAGATTGTCCACAAAATACGAGTGTTATTTGATATAATAATAAGTTTCGTCATGCCACACCCTGGCGTGGCATCTCCTGCCTATATCAATGGTTGGAGATCCCGGATCTTCGCTAACGCTGCGTCCGGGATGACGCCTTTTTTGATCAACGTCACTTTTATTCCAATGATTTTATATCGAACTCATGTTATTCTTACAAATATTCAAAGATTTTAGTACCATCATTCAGTATTTATCTAATTAATTACTACATCCTCTTACAAATTTTTTACAAACTATATGTCTGCCAAAAAAAGAGTTTATATCGTTGATGACCATCCCCTGATGAGAAAAGGAATGGTTATGACTTTGAAATCTGATATTGAATTTGATGTTTGCGGTCAGGCAGAATCAGCTGAAGAAGCGTTAAATGAAATACTTGAATTAAAACCTGATGCAGCAGTTATTGATATTTCATTGCCCGGTATGAACGGTATTGAGCTTGTAAAAAATCTGCTGCACCAAATGCCCGAACTAAAAATACTGATTGTATCGCGCCACGATGAGGAATTGTATGCCGAGCGTGCACTACGTGCCGGAGCCAAAGGCTACCTGATGAAGCTTGAAGCCGGGGAAGTATTGGTGTCTGCCGTACGTCAGGTGTTAAACGGCGGCATCTACTTAAGTGATAAAATTGGCAATAAACTGCTGATGAAACTGACTTCCGGTAAAACAGCAAAAAGTGATAACCCGCTTGATCTGCTGAGCGACCGTGAGCTGGAAGTATTTGAACTGACCGGTCAGGGACATTCAACCCGCGATATTAGTAAAAAATTGCACATCTCAGTAAAAACAGTTGAAAGCCACCGGGCTAACATTAAAGAAAAACTGCATATCGATTCTGCCAATGAACTGATGCGCCATGCGGTTCGCTGGGTAGAAGAAAGTTCCAGGTAGTAGAATTTATTAGTTCAGTACTGATTTTTACCAGCACTGTAATAACCCATCCCATTTAGAGAATTAACACTCTTCTCTGCAATGCTTTAAGGGATTCCCCTATTCTGCTAAGGGTATCCCCCATCTGAGAATCAGATAAACTCCTCTTATTTAGGTTTGCAGTTATTTTGATCTTTTCAACGTCATCAAAAATGATGATTGCTAAATCCTAATCAAATTTATTAACAACAATTACAATTGATAAAAAACAAGTAAAATGAAAACAACAATTTCAACAATACTTACCCTGCTGCTTACCCTGACGGTTGCATCAACTACCATACACGCACAACAATCACGCGACCTGCAATATTTCAGAGCGCAGGATAAAACCGGGCTAAACGTATTTGAAACTTCAAAAGAAACAGATGTGGAGTATGATGGATTCAATCTCCGAATTGGAGGTTCAAATACACTTCAGTTCCAGGCATTAACAAACGATGGCCCCGGGCCTGAGTTGGAGCATAACTTTAACCTCGCAACTTCAAACCTTGATATCGATGTTCAGCTGCACAGAGGCCTTCGCATGCACTTACGTACCTACCTTTCTTCAAGAAATCACACCGAAGCATGGGTGAAAGGTGGTTATCTGCAGGCAGACCGTCTCGATTTTATTCGGGAAGGATTCCTCGATAACATCATGGACAAGGTAACCATCAAGGTTGGTCACATGACAATGAACTATGGTGACGCACACTTCAGAAGATCTGATAATGGTCAGGCGTTATTCAATCCGTTTGTAGGTAATTTTATCATGGATTCGTTCACAAACGAAGTAGGTGGTGAAGTGTACTATAAAGATGGCGGAT
>CAZXYQ010000311.1:0-2148 GCA_964644975.1 uncultured Rhodohalobacter sp. | reverse complement strand
GCGGGGATGGATGCATGCATGGAAATCGCGTCCGGTAAAGCTTATGGTGATGAAAATTTGGAATCATTAAGCAGAATTGTAGAGAAAGAAAGAATGCGCCTGAAAGAGATATTTGATCTGCCAATGGCTGAGGCTTAATTATTATCTGGATGTTTTAAGTAACGATTCCAGTCAAATTTCTGCCACGAAAACAGATGAACACATTTGTGTTTAAGTGTTTTCGTGGCTTTTTTTGAAATATCTCTCAGTATCTATCAACCCGAGAAAGGAGATACTCAAAAGTAAGCTCATCTTGTATCTGAAATTTGGATTCTTAGCCGGCACCTCGTAAGCTCTTTACTGTGCAATGTGCTTTAACTGCCAACACATGTCACACTATTGCATTTCAATGAAATAATATTTAGTTTAACATTAAACTATTTAACTAAGAATATTAACTGAATTATGGATACTCACAATAAAGGAATACATCATATCACAGCACTTTCAGGTGATGCACAGCGAAATGCTGAGTTTTATGTAACTAAACTTGGAATGCGCCTCGTAAAAAAATCTGTCAACCAGGATGATCCGGGCACGTACCATCTGTTTTACGGAAATGCTGATGGCTCACCGGGTTCGGGACTCACATTTTTCCCATGGCCCATGGCTCAGCAGGGCAAACCGGGCTTGGGCGAAGCCGTAAAGGTTGCACTTGCCGTTCCTTCAGGATCAATGGAATATTGGGCTGAAAGATTTGGTGAAACGGGAATCGATTTTGACGGGCCTTATGATCGCTTTGGCCAGCAGGCGATTGGGTTTAAAGATCCGGACATGATGAAACTGGAGCTTGTTTTTGATGAGAAGGTGAATCAGCTGCCCGGCTGGGAAAATAGTTCTGTGCCGGCTGAGCATACTATACGCGGATTCCGCGGCACCACTATGTTTCTGAAAGAACATCAGAGCACAGCCGAAATTTTAACAACCCTTTTTGGATTCAAAGAAACTGCTAACGACGGCAACCGGTGGCATTACAAAACAGATGCACCGATCGGTGGTTCGGTGATTCTTGAAGAAGGAGAATCGAAAGTGTCGGCAAATGGCCGTGGTATTATACATCACGTGGCTTTCAGAGCCGCTGACGATGATGAGCTCAAAAGCCTTCGAAGCAAAGTGCTTGATATGGGACTCAATCCATCACCGGTTATTGATCGTCACTGGTTTCACTCGGTCTATTTTATGACTCCAGGCGGTGTTCTGTTTGAGATCGCAACCGACGGACCGGGTTATGACGTGGATGAAGATCCCGACAAACTGGGTGAAAAACTGATACTTCCGCCATGGCTCGAATCCAAAAGGGAGATGATCGAAAAACGTCTGCCCGAGATTAAAGTTTGAAACTTCAGATTGTCAACTTTAACCAGGGGTTTCCCCAGTGAACTCCATGCAGGGCGTCATTCCGGACGTAGCGTAAGCGAAGATCCGGAATCTCCAGTCGTTGAATAAGGTAGGGGATGCCACGCCAGGGCGTGGTATGACGAATAAAAGTAAAAAAATATGAAAATCACCCTATTATACACAGGTGCAGATCAGGAATCGCACTTTGAGGATTTTGAAATTGAACTGAATGATGCAGGTGATATCGGTGAGTTATCTGAAAAGGTAAACGCCACCGGTATCATTTTCCGGCGAACCGGGCCTGATTATGATTACGGCTGGCACAACGCCCCGCAGCGTCAGTATATCATCATGCTCGACGGTTCGGTTGATGTGGAAATCGGTGACGGCACCGTCCGCCGTTTCACTACCGGCGATATCCTGCTCGTTGAAGACACCACCGGCCGCGGACACAAAAGCAAAGCGGTAAACAACGAACCCAGGTCATCGATTTTTGTGACTTTGGATTGAGTGGGGTGAAGGTAGGATAAATTATTACTTATTCAACCGTTATAGTCGGAATGCAGGAATTTATTCTATGTCCCATCCGTGATGACTTTGTATGGTTTCACACTCGACATCGCTGGATTCTTCACCGTACGGGAAGACACCGTACGCTTCAGAATGACGGATTGCCAGAATAAGAAGAAGGGCGGCGCTTTCAATTTCGTGTTTTGCATAGCAACGAGTCGCGCCGCCCCACCTACAAAACCAAAATCACGTCATCCTGAA
>CAZXYQ010000310.1:0-2163 GCA_964644975.1 uncultured Rhodohalobacter sp. | reverse complement strand
GAGCCGGTTACAAGTTCATTTTTCATGCCTTCTGCACGGCCAAACAGATCAAAGGAAAGCGCAGATTGCTTCCCATCAAGAAAATCATTCACATTCGACTTTTTAATGCGTACAATCCCATCCGGTGTCCCCAGCCAAAAGTAACCGAAATCATCCTCAATTATAGTATAGACACGATCGTTTGGCAATCCTTCGCCCTGGGTGATAGCGGTGATTTCCCCGTCTCTTAATCTGTGCAAGCCCCCATATGTGCCGGCCCAGATATCTCCTGCTGAATCAGCGTGGAGTGATACAATCAACAGATTTGAAAAATTATGGTCGCTAGTATAGTGAGTGAATTCTCCATTGGAATAAGCGTTCAGCCCGAAGGATGTACCAACCCAAATGGTACCATTTTTATCCTCAGTGATTGATCGAACATCATTGTTGGTAAGTTCTTCATGGTTGATAGAAAATCGGGTTATTTCGTCATCCTGAACACGGTACAACCCGTAGTTGGTTCCTGCCCAGAGAGTCCCGTCAGATGATCTGTACGTGGAAATAACTACAACACCCGGCACTACAGGCAGGTCAATTTCTTGAAATTCCCCCTCTTTTAAATAATAAAGCTTGCCGTTTCTGGTACCTCCCCAAACAGCACCTTCCTCATCTGCCTGAACGGTGAATATCAAACGGTCCTGCACCGATGACCCGGGAGTAAACGTTTTTACTTCATTCCGTGTGAATTGAGTTATCCCTTCGGCAGAACCTAACCATATTTCACCTGGTATTCCTTCTGTAACAGAATAAACCTTGTTGTCCGGTAGTCCATCTTCGGTGGAGTAAGTAGTGATGAGCTCATTTCGCAGCCTCAGAAGACCTGCTTCCCGCGTCCCAATCCAGATATTATCCTCTCTGTCTATAAATATACGGAGTGCGTCAAGGGAGCGTGACAGATTTCCATGGATATACTTCATCGCGGAATCAGCAGTTATTTTGTACACCCCGCTGCCTAAAGTGGATATCCAAATATCATTATTCCGATCTATTGAAACAGAATTAACAATTAATGTTTGATCAAAGCCGGTCAGATGTTCTACTTCATCATTTATAATTGCAACAAGTCCACTTGGCGTTGCAGCCAGCATTTCATTTCCATTCCTGAGCAAATATGATATGTTATGGCCCAGGAGCTGATTATTTGATTGATGAAGTTGAAATGAACCATCAATCAGTCTGTAAATGCCACTTTCTGTACCAATCCACAGAATCTTGTTTTCATCCAATGCAAGTGAATGAACATGGCGATTTAATCCTGCTTCTTCAGAAAAGGTCAGCACTGTATCAGGCAATACCTTACCAATCCCTTCTCCGTCGGTTCCAACCCAGATCGTTCCGGATGAATCCTGAATTATTGAGCGTACATAGTTAGATGGAAGCCCCATTTCATCGGTAATTCGCTCCAGAGTATCCGGCCTTATGGTATATAATCCGCCTCCATGAGTACCAAACCAAATATTGCCTTCCCGGTCTTCGAAAAGGGAGGTAATACTGTTTGAAAGTAAAACAGGATGAGAGGTCCTGTTAATAGTAGAAAATGATACACCGTCAAAACGGCTCAATCCGGAATTGGTTGCCACCCAAAGAAAATCATTTTCATCCTGGATAATATCTGCAACGTAATTGCTTGGCAGCCCGTCATCGCGGCTCCACTCCATGATGCTGTACTGATGTGGATGTTTCGGTTCTTGCGCCATACTGCTTGACACTCCCATTGTAAAAAGAACAGTATAACTTAGAAGAAACCATATGAATGGCTTAAGAACGGCTCTTAAATATAAAAGAAATGGCTTCATCAGGAACCCCGATCGTAGACGGTTGTATGTTAGTAAGTTTTTTTGATGAATCAGGAAAAAGCAATTGTTTACAACCAATTGAAATCAGAATAGATATTTGAAAGCGTATTGTCAATTAACTGAGATATTAGAGAAGTTCATGAATGTACCAGGTTCTGCAAAACTATCTCTGAATTAACTCTCTCTTTAGTATTGTAGATGAAGAATACATCTTTCCACATGCTTAAAAAATATACCCTGTTAGCGGTTTAGCAATGCTTCACTATATATCACAAATCTTAAAAAACTATTCAAACTCCTCAATCGCATCTCTCAGCTCCACATCTTT
>CAZXYQ010000309.1:0-2166 GCA_964644975.1 uncultured Rhodohalobacter sp. | reverse complement strand
CATGAAACCGTTCACGCATCTCCTCTTTAAGAGATTTTATTTTTTTCCTGATTTCTTCAGGCGGCACTATCGAAATGAAATAGATTTTTTTTGACATGTTATTATTGAAAAACTGGTTTACTTCCATCGTTTTTCAAAACATACAAAATGATCAGCGTAAAACTTACTTTCATTGCGCAGCTTCCCAGCCGATGATTGCCTGTTTTCGGGTTTCACCCCACATATAACCGCCGGTTTCACCGTCAGCACGTATTACACGGTGGCAGGGGATAAGTATTGCAGCAGGATTTTTGCCGATTGCTGAACCGATCGCTCTTGCAGCATTTTCATTTTCAATCGAGGACGCAACCTGCTGATATGTTTTAAGCTCACCTGATGGTATATTAAGAAGCGCCTGCCATACATTGAGCTGAAATTTAGTTCCGCGCAGATGCAGAGTGATTTTCCCTGGGTCATGATCAGGGTTATTAATGATGGATAGTGCTCTGTCGTGAATCGGTTTCTTCTTTTCTGTAATTGAAGCATTCGGATATTTTTCTCTGAGCTGATTCACCGCTCTCTCAACAGGACCATCAATAAATCCAGCACTGCATATTCCTTTTTCTGTAGAAGCAATCAGTAACTTGCCGAATCTGCTGTGTGATATCGAATAGCTGATCAATAGCCCTTTACCGCCATTTTTAAACTCTCCCGGAGTCATCGATTCGATTTTAATAAACAAATCATGGAGCCGGCCTGTGCCTGAGAGTCCTGTTTCATATGCTATATCAAAAAGTGAATTCTCTCTCTCACGAATCAGTTTTTTGGCATAATTTAGTGTAGTGTATTGCAAAAACTTTTTGGGACTAACTCCTGCCCATTCCGTAAAAAGTCTCTGAAAATGCCAGGGACTCAAATTTACATGCCGGGCAATCTCATCAAGCGAGGGCTGCATGATTTGATTTTTCCGTATGTAGGAAATAGCAGTAGCTGCAATTTGATATTGATGTAGGTATTCCGGCATTTTTTTATTTGTGAAGGAATCTAAACAGAGTGAATAGATTTAAAAACCCGATTCTTGCGGATAAATAATTAAATCGGACAGGCAGATTCCTTTACTTTGAATTGCACTTTATACGGAGAATATGTTTTCAGCGTTTTTATAACTTTAAGAGTAATTCAAGTGCTTAAAAATAGAAATGATAAACGGAAAGCCGGATTATATTGCCGATAAAAAATGGAGGATATCAAGGGACAGTTTTGTACCTGCTTACCTGAAATTGTGGGAATCTGACAGGAATGTGTTTAAAGAGAGAATTGAAGAAGGGCTGAGTGTACTTGAAAACTGTGATGTTTGTCCGCGTAACTGCCACGTAAACCGGATGGAAGATGAACACGGCAAGTGTAAAACCGGCCGTCATGCATGGGTGGGAAGTTACTTTCCTCATTTTGGTGAGGAAGACTGCCTTCGAGGATGGAACGGTTCAGGAACTATCTTTTTCTCATTTTGCAATCTTAAATGTGTGTTTTGCCAGAACCACGAACTTTCGTGGGAGGGGCCGGAAAAAAGGTAACGGCTGATGAAATTGCGGACATGATGATAGAACTTCAGGAGCGCGGCTGTCACAACATCAATTTTGTAACGCCTGAGCATGTGGTTCCGCAGGTGCTCGAAGCCATACCGCCAGCCATCGAAAAAGGTTTGCGCCTGCCAATCGTGTATAATACAGGCGCTTATGATTCGATCCACTCGCTAAAACTGATGGAGGGAATTGTGGACATCTATATGCCCGATTTCAAATTCTGGGACCCGGATCTGTCGAAATTTTATATGACGGAAAGTACATATCCTGAAGTGGCACGAGAGGCAGTGATTGAAATGCACCGCCAGGTGGGTGATCTGAAATTTGACGATGACGGGCTGGCATTGCGCGGACTTCTGGTTCGTCATCTTGTGATGCCCAACCGCGTGGCCGGTGCTGATGAGATTTTTCGTTTTTTGGCAGATGAAATATCGCCTCATACTTATCTCAATGTAATGGATCAATACTATCCGGATGCCCAGGTGGTGCGCAAACCGGGACGCTACAATGATATCGAACGCCGCGTTACCGGCGCTGAGTTTCGGGAGGCAAAGCTGGCAGCACGGGATGCCGGTTTATACAGAATCGATGAGCGATGGCGAAC
>CAZXYQ010000308.1:0-2176 GCA_964644975.1 uncultured Rhodohalobacter sp. | reverse complement strand
ATCGGTGATAATTTAAAATCCGGATTAGGCGCCGAACTCAGGTTTGCTTTTAACAGCTATTACCTGTTTCCAATGAAGTTTTTTATAAATACTACGTATGGACTGAACCGTTTTGATGTTACATTCCCTGAAGATTTTGTTACCGGCACCGGTGATAACACAGTATCATACGGACGTGAATTGTTGTTTTATTTTGGATTAACATTCGACTTTGAATTCTTATGAGATTAAAGATTCCATTTATTGCCATCCTTATAGTTTTTGTACCCATACTTTTAGTTGCCCAGCCAACTCTATCTAATCTGAATTCTGATACCGATATTGAGAAAAGCGAGCAATTAACAAGAGATGATATTGTAAGGCATTTAACCACATTTTCTGAATCATCTATACAGTTTGACAACCGTTTCCAGCGAACCTTTACTGAGAAGCCGGGGCTTGCATTTTTATCTTCAGCACTATTACCGGGCAGTGCACAAGCTGCCAATCGAAGCTGGTTCCGGACAGGTTTCTACGTGGCGGTTGAAGCTGCATCGCTCTACCTTATCGTGGATTATCACAACCGGGGTGTACGCGGTGAAAGAAATTACGAGCGTTACGTGGATGACAACTGGAGTGTTGTTCAGTACGCAAACTGGCTTGTAGAGTACTATGATTATCACGGGATCTCTAATGAATTCATTGGGGATCTCCAGGATATGATGGAAGGTACAACTGCTACTTTTAACACCAGTCAGGATTGGGATAAAGTAGATATCAATATTTTGAGAAGTGTTGAGAGAAACACACCTTACTTTACCACCGATGATTTGGCAGCGAATAACTTTTCTCACGTATTGCCGGCCTACGGATCACAGCAGTACTACGAGCTTGTTGCAAAATATTACCAGTTCCAGGCCGGCTGGAGCGACTATAACACCAATCAGTTTCTTATCGACAGAGCCGGAGGAACTGCCAGCCCGTTCTTTTTCGAAGGTGCTGACCGGGCAGAACGTTTCAATAATGATTTCAGAGTATCCCGATCTTTTATGTTGGTACTGATATCCAATCATGTTCTTTCAGCTTTTGACGCCTTTTTTACATTTTCCCTGAAACAAAATCGAATTGAAACAACTCCAAGTGCTGTTCCCGGCCGGCAAATTCAATTCCGGTTCAATTTCTAACATCGCTCGTAAAATCGTATTTTTAAGGTTATGGACCTGATCTGGAAAATTTTAAAAAGCAAAAAGCTCTATTATACAACCGGAAGCTTGATTCTGTTTGGAGTGGCTGTACTGCTGATACTCAATTTCTGGGTGATGCCTGCATACACAAATTATAATGAAGGAATCACCGTACCGGATGTAACAAAAATATCATTGCAGGAAGCTGAAGAGCTTCTCGAAAGTTATGGCCTCAGGCACGAGGTTTTGGATCGAAGAGCTAATTCTGCCTATCCGGCTGATTATATAATTGATCAGGCCCCTGCCCCGCTTCAGCTTGTAAAACCAAATCGCAAAATATATCTGACGGTTAACACTGCTGTACGTCCGACCTCGGTTGTGCCGAATCTGGAAAATATGTCGCTGAGAAATGCACAAATTCAGATCGAAAATTACGGGTTTGTGGTAGGAACCATCAGTTATGAATCATCCCGTTTCCGAAATACAGTGATGCGTCAATCACTTGCACCCGGCGATACGGTTGCCCGCGGAGAAGTAATAAATCTGACAGTAAGTGATGGTTTGGGCGACAGAAAAGTACGTGTTCCCGATATAGTTGGCGACCGGTTAACCGATGCTCAGCAAAAAATACGACGTGCCGGTTTGCGGGTTGGTGAAATTCGGTTTGAACCGAGCCGGGAAGCCACACCAAACACCATTTTATCATTCTCACCTGATGAGGAAGAGTTAACCGAAGGTGAAACCCTTACACTGGTTGTATCTGAAAGATTTGATGTGCGTGAAGAAACAGAAGCAGGTGCTGTGGGTGCCGACACAACCGTAACAACTCCTCTCGAGACTGTCGATCCTGACACACTCGATAATGATGACAACGACGACAATCAAAACAACTGAGATGGATTTTAAACTTCCTGTTTTAGCACCATCAATACTTGCGGCAGATTTTTTAAAACTTGGCGAACAGGTTCAAATTTGTACGGATTCAGGGATAGAGTGGATTCATTGCGACATTA
>CAZXYQ010000307.1:0-2182 GCA_964644975.1 uncultured Rhodohalobacter sp. | reverse complement strand
ATTCCACGAACTCGTATGCTGGGTCCGGCACCCGGTGAGCCTGCATTCGTAACCTGCAGACCAGGGACAGCTCCCTGAAGTGCTGATACCGCATTTGTAGTTGTATTTCTCACGATATCCTCTGCCCTTATTGTGGAAATAGGCGCGGTTAAGTCCATGGACCTTGCCGTACCGTAACCAATCACAATCAGTTCATCTGAAGAGATCACAGACGGCTGCATAGCAACTTCGAGGACTTCTTGCCCATCTATTTGCACAACTTTCGTCAAATATCCTATATACGAAAACCGAAGTTCATTTAGTCCTTCTGGCACGTTAATTTGAAATTCACCATCCCTATTGGTTATGTCACCAATATTATCAGTGCCAACTACCAAAATATTTACACCGGGTAACGGCTCCCCGGTCCGCTCGTCAACTACAGTTCCCCGCACTGCAGTTTGCACGGCATCACCTGGTAATTGATTTACTGTAACTGACTGACCTGAAGAAGATTCAGCAAAACCTGGCATGCTTTGCCCATTCGTCGAATTTGCCCCTAAGAAAAAGACTAGAAATGCTGAAATGAGCACGGTACATAGAGGATGGTACCGCTTCCGACTAGTAGTGAGATTGGTATACATAAGCTTGAAAATTAGTAAAATTTTTTGCGATATATGCGATTTGATGCGAGAATACTATTGCGTTGATACAGTCTAAAATAGTAAAAATTAACATCCGTGCAAACTGATATGCAAATATTATATTAAAAGTAATTTTTTTTGCATATTATTTATCTTCACGTTTAAAGTTTGTGTTTACTAAACATTACCTATTTGTTAAATACGGTGTAAAATCATTATATTTCGACCCCATTCGACAACTTTGCGCGTTGCATGTGAATGCAAAAAAAACACATTTTATTTAGAAATATTTTAACAATTACAAAAGGCAACTCTATTTAAGAAGAGTAGAAAGCGAATTGAATATGCGGCAGTTGGCAAGGGATTTATAAGCGGATAAAACAACTTCCAATTTGACACACTTAAAAAAATTGCGGTTTTATTAGAAATGAATGACGTTCAAATTCAAGAGCATTTCAACACCTTATTTAATAGAAAAAATAGTTTATGACTGCTCTTATCAGAATTTCTAAGGAAAAAGCAATCTTAGAACTTTCAGGTGAAAGTGTGCAGGATATAAGAAGGGGGCATCGTGCAAACTGAAAATTTTTGTTTCAATCAATTCAATAACCACATGACCTACTATCATCTTAAAAAATCATCAACTCATCCACATTAACAATGAAGGTTACTTTAAAAAAAATTGCTGAGGACACCGGTTTTTCTATATCAACTGTGTCGCGTGTATTGAATAATTCAGACAAGATAAGTTCTGATACACATGTAAAAGTTCTGACAAGTGCTGCAAAACTGGGATATAATGTTGGGAAAGTTGAGGAATCAAAATCGAAGAAAAATTTAAATATAGCCTTGTTAGCTACCGGTTTTCACGAAGGTGAATTTTATTCGAGTTTCTTTCACGGATTGAACAAATCAGCTAAGAAAAACAATGTTCGTTTATTTCTTAATGCGTTGCTGAGCCATGAAGATGATTTAATAAAATTGACAAAGGATTTAGCCTCAGAGTATTTTGATGGATTTATTTTGTTTATACCTGAGTTTCTGATACACGATTACAATAAACTTGCTTCTGCACTTCCTAAAGACATGCCGATAGTTTCTAATTCTTTGATAGAGAACCCTGTTTTTCCTACCCTGACATTCGACAGCTATTCTGGGGGATACTTAGCGGCAGAACATTTAAAGAATAACGGGTACAAAAAGGTAGGCATTATCCTGGGCCCTGCTGAGAGGTCAGAATCCCGATTCCGAAAAAATGGATTTATAGACTACATATCTCAACAAAAAGATATAGATCTCCTATGGACTTGTACGGGCGATTTCACATTCGAGTCTGGCGTGAAAGCATGTAAAAAATTCCATAAAGAGGGTGAAAAACCGGATGCGATATTTGCAACAAATGATTCAATGGCAACTGGATTTCTCCAGAAAGCTAAAAGCTATGGGTATGCAATACCGGATGATGTAGCCTTAATCGGATATGATGATCTCCCAAATAACCTGTACACCAACCCTACGATTTCGTCTATTCATACTGATTATGAAAAGCTTGGGGATGC
>CAZXYQ010000306.1:0-2198 GCA_964644975.1 uncultured Rhodohalobacter sp. | reverse complement strand
CAGATCTGCAGACTCCCTCAATCCGCCAATAAATTCGAGGTCCTATAAAAATCAATTTAAATATTTTCAGCTTTCTATAAATTACATGGGTAATGTCAGGGGCCGGTAGGTGAGTCCAAAAATCAAGCATCAATCTCCTCTATCACCTTCTCCACCCGTGCGGCAAATACAAGCGGATTTTCGGTGGAGATAATAACCGGCGATTTGCGGTTGTTCAGCGTGAGTTCGGTGATTCCGGCTTCGGGATCCACGGTTAGGTCCAGTACACGGTTCAGGCGGTATTCCCGTGATCCGCGTTCAACCAGCAGTAGGCGCCGATCGGTTAGTATCAGCTTTCCTTCCATATCGATCTCATAGCCAAGTTCACGATACTGCACATTATCCCGCTGATAACGGTTCAGCACCCGTTCATTTAAAATGCGCGCATTCTCAAAAACATCATACGCCTCCTCACCGCGCAGCAGAGGAATTCCGGGATCTGTCGTTTTAAGCGGCCGCTCCATCTCGTTACGCACTCTGCTGAAATGCTCAAGCCGGTCTTGCTCAGCCTTCAGGATTTCTTCCGGCAGGTTCAGCTGATCCATCAGCCGGCGAATGGCAGTTTCTTCATCTTCACTCAGCAGGTGATCTTCCAGCATTTCATCCAAAATTTCACCAAACACCTTTGCCCTGAACCGGTGGGTTTTATCTGTATCTGCAGGTACTCTATCATCCATATGCTGTAAAACCGAAAGCGTATCGATCTCTTCATCACGCATCGCCAGTTCTGAAGCTGCGGCATGCAGGTGCAGGCTGAACCGTTCTCTCCACCGGCCGGGAAGTGAGGAATTTTTCAGCAGCGGTATCTCCGGCAGAGTTTTCTTCTGCTCAAGGTGATTCAATATTTTATCAAGAGACTCATTCACCTTTTTGCGCCATAAAAGTTCGCGCACACTCCACCCCAAAACAGCCAGTGCAACCACCAGCGCACCGATCACCAAAATGTTCATTCCGCCGATCACACCAAACAGAAAAACAATCAATGCTAAAACCAAAGCGGCTTCAATCGGAGTGTTTAATATTTTGAATTCGGGGAGTTTTGGCTCGCTGCGGCTGGCCGTTCGCTCTGCGACGGATGCAGATTCAGAGGCAAATGTAACTCCCGTATCCACAAAAAGATTAACAGGGCCGGATTGATTTCTCCTGCCTTGCGGCTGCGCCCTGCCTGCGCCGCCGGCTGATCTCTTCTTCCCCTTCCGCGCATATTTTCGGTAATAGAGTCCGTGACGACCGCCATGCACATAGGTTCCCCTGGAGTTGATCCCGACACGGGCACCCGTAATACCACCGGAAATTCCCAGACCGCCTTTTGAAAGGTTCAAACGAACCGGGCCGGTTTTAAACGCTTTACGTATATAAAAAGCCAACTTTTCCTTTTTGCTGAAAGGTAGCAAGGACGCTGAACAAATTAAAAAAGCGAATTACGGGGCATTTCAGGCTCAAAAAGAGATCTCCAAGAATGCCAAATTTAAGCCCCCACCCGATGCCGCTTCGTTAAGCCAGGGGATGCCAGGTTTGCAGAGAAAAAGAGGGATCTGCTTGTTCCTGCTCCAAACAATAAAAGATCTGCCCAAAGTTTATTAAGTTAATAGAAACCAGTCACCAAATTCTTTATAGATATGGAAGGTTCTACATCCCGCTATACTAAATATGGCGAGCGAATGGCAAAGAAAAATTCCGGAAAAATCCTGGCCTGGCTTATTGGCGGAGTTATTTTTGTATTGCTGGCCATTCTCGCTTTTTATCTGTTGATTTTATAGAGGTTTTGTAAGTGATTCTTGAGAGATGTAGTGATTTTTTCCGAAGCTGATCGGATTGAAAAAAAGAGATCACTATTAGTTCACTTTCTGCCACGTTTAAGGAGGCCATTCGACTCCACTTCGTTACGCTCCCCGGAAGAGGCCGGCGGGGTGACAGGGCAAATTGGAGGAGTGGAATCTACTTGCTCCTGTTCCTTCTCCCAAAAAATGTCTCACCGCGACACTACCAGGATTCCGGCAAAAAACCGCCGGAAATACTGGCAGGCCGCTGATTGGCAAAATGTGAAATAAGAAAATTGAACGTTGTACAAGTGACCGGATAACCCTTATATTTAATGCTTACGAAAAATTATGATTTCAGCCTCGGTGGCGGAATTGGTAGACGCGTTGGACTTAAAA
>CAZXYQ010000305.1:0-2199 GCA_964644975.1 uncultured Rhodohalobacter sp. | reverse complement strand
TCATGTGATAGCGGTTGAAGGTCTCCATCTGAATTTCAAACAGATCCTGCGGATATCGAAAATGCGCATCCATCCCGTTCGGCACATCTGCTTTCGGTTTGAAGAGATCTGGAAAAATAGATGCATACACATTGAGTATCGGGTCATTATCATCCACCATATAGAAATCGACCGTTCCTTCATAGGCATCCACAATAATTTTTACGGAGTTGCGCATGTAGTTTACACCACGTTTTGTTGTGGAGTAAGGGAAATGAGATGACGTTGTATATGCATCCTGAATCCAGTAGAGTTTGCCGTTATTCTTCACCAGGTATGGATCGCGGTCGAGCGTGAGAAACGGGGCAATTCTTTGAATCCGTTCCTGAACGCTGCGCCAGATCTGAAGCCGGCTTTCGTTGTGGATATAATCGGATAGTATGATGTTGATATCGCCCAGTTCCCACGCAAACAGCAGCGTTCTGAAGAAACTGGAAAACTCAATTCCCCCTTGTCCAGAATAGTGGGTATAGACGTTTTCATCACCCGCCGGATAGTGCAGTTCTTCCACACCCGTATTTACGATATAGTATCCGGAACTGTTTTCACCGTAGTAAATAGCGGGATTGTCAATTCTCAGATCCGGAGAAGAGTAAACCGGCGGCAGATCTCTCACGATCAGCCTCGGCTCTCCCTGGCGCGTGGTTTCGGTTACGGGACTCATTGTGAGGCCATAACCGTGCGTATACTGCATTTTGCGGTTCACCCAGGTATCTGACTGGCTAGGCAGGGTTCGGGCGATCTCACGGGCAGAGAGCATTACCTGTGTCTGTTGCCCGTCAATCATATACCTGTCGTTATCAACATTGTAAAATTCGTAATACGACCGGATCTCCTGGAGTTGTTTGTAGGTTGCAATGAGAAGGCGCGGATCCCAGAGGCGAATATTGTCAACGGCATCCTGGTTATTTCGAATGTCTGAGATGGTGAGCGTATCGTCGGCCTGGTACTCTACCTCACGTACATTATCGAGGCCAAAACCCATACGGGTCATTTTGATATTGTTTTCGAGATACGGAGTTTCGAGCTGCAGTTCGTTGGGGTTCACGCTAAAACTCTGAACCACTCCGGGCAGCACAATTTTACCGCCGGCAAACACGATAACACCTAAAATGGCAAGGCCGGGAACAACTTTCCCAAGTTTTACCCACCGGCTTAGAATCAGCATCAGTGAAAGAACCAGTGTAATGCCAAAGAGCAGCCAAAGAACAGGAAGTTCAATGGTTACATCGGTATACCCGGCGCCGAATACAATTCCGTCTGTTTTATACAGAAGGCCGTAGCGGTCCAGGTAGAACCCCCAGGAGAGGAAGAGCAACCAGAGTCCGCCGTTAAATTTTAAATGGTTAAGTACAGGTTCCGAGGCGGTAAACCCTTTGCCCGGTTGCATGCCAAGCAGGCCCGTAAACAGGTAGACGATACCGAGAATAGCTGTTGTCAAAAACGTGAGTATCAGCATGGACGTCTGCAGAAGCTCCCAAAAAGGCAGCTGAAAGAGATAAAAACCGATGTCTCTGCCGAAAAGCGGGTCGGTTTCGCCATAAGGGACATTCCAGACAAATAGGAGGGACTCATCCCAGCGGATATAAAAACCGAAGGAGAACATGAGGGTGATAACCAGAGCGCCAAGTGTAAAAAACTGCTTGATTCGCTTTTGCTGCTGTGGGCTCTGAATGTCAAAATCCACACCCTGTAGCGGTGTTCCTGTTAAACTGATCTGTTTTAGCTGATCGGCAAGAAAGCGGAAGTTGGGTACCAGATACCCTCCGATAACTGCAAACGCCACCGTTATCAGGATGACCTGGGTTGTTTTGAGCGTCCAAAAAACCTGGGAGTATCCCAGTTCACTAAGCCAGAGAACTTCTAATATCCAGCTCGAAGAGATTGAGAGCAGAATAAACGGGATTAAAATAATCAGGGCGATGCGTAGTAACCTGGATGACATAGAAACGGTTTTATTTTAAATTGTCTTGATGGAGAAGATACAAAAAATGTAGTTCAGAGGAGAGGTGGAGAATCTTTTTAAATGGCGAGGCGGCTACGGTCTGTAAACCCAGTTTCGATTCTTAAATTAAGATCAGGAAATTCACCCTTCGAGAGGCTGTGAGAAGATTAAATCAAATTTTTTACCTAAAATTCTTAGCCACATTTTCATGCTAA
>CAZXYQ010000304.1:0-2205 GCA_964644975.1 uncultured Rhodohalobacter sp. | reverse complement strand
AACAGAGAAAACAAACCTCAACCTAATAATGACAAACCTGACTCTACTCTACCGGGCTTGATAAAACAGGATGCGTAAAGTTCTTCTCCGCCGGTGAAATCTGTGTTTAACCTACAGCATACCTGTTCATCCATGCGTACACATCTACTTATTCCACTGTTGATCGGCCTAACAGCCGCCTGTTCCCACGTTGATACCCTGTCTGATTACGACCTATAGAGCTTTTGTACTTCGTCCATCGAGGGGAATCTGATCAGTAGACGAGTCGTTATTTAAAAACCATTAGCCCGGAGAACTATTTCTAATAGAATAGTTTTCTTTGGTAGGAACAGAAAAATGGTTACTCTTTTTAACAGTGCATTTTTGTGTAAAAGTTGAAAATACTCCTTGAAATAGATTTTAATGGCATATCCCAACAACGAACTATACAAAACAGATTTTCTCGTTATCGGTTCCGGTATTGCCGGTCTCAGTTTTGTGGTAAAAACAGCTCTCACCTTTCCCGATAAAACTGTAACGGTTGTAACAAAAGACACTCTTCTAGAAAGCAACACCCGGTATGCCCAGGGTGGTATTGCGGTGGTGACCGATTTTTTAAATGACGATTTTGAAAAGCATAAAGAAGATACGATGATCGCGGGAGATGGCCTGAATGATCCCGGCATTGTGTCGATCGTGGTAGAGGAGGGGCCGGACCGGCTGCGGGAGATTGTGGATATGGGCGTTCGCTTTGATAAAGACCCTGATGGAGAATACCAGCTTGGTTTGGAAGGATCGCACTCGGCGCATCGTATTTTACACCATCAGGATATGACGGGCTATGAGATTCAGCGATCACTTGTAAAAAAGATTCGGTCGCTAGATAATGGTACGATTTTTGAAAAGCACTTCGCCGTGGATCTGGTTACGCAGCATCATCTTGGCGAAAAGGTGAGACGCCGACGAAACGATATCAGGTGTTACGGTGCGTACGTTATGGATCTTAAAACGAACTCTGTGAAAAAGATATCGGCCGGTGCAACCGTGCTGGCAGCGGGCGGTGCCGGTCAGGTCTACGAGCTCACCACAAACCCACCGGTGGCAACGGGAGATGGAATTGCAATGGCGTACCGGGCAAAAGCGTCGGTAAAACATATGCAGTTCATCCAGTTTCATCCTACCGCTCTATATGGAAGCCGCGACCAACGTGCATTCCTGATTTCTGAGGCAGTGCGGGGATTTGGCGCTATTATAAAGACGGCTGAAGGGGAGCCGTTTATGAAAAAATATGACAAGCGTGGCTCGCTGGCATCACGCGATATCGTTGCGCGGGCTATCGATACGGAGATGAAGGCGCGCGGAACAGAACACGTTTACCTGGATTGCAGAGATCTGGATATCAAAGAATTTAAAAAACGATTTCCCACGATCTACAAAACCTGCCTCGATAATGGCATTGATGCTGCCGTGGACATGATTCCCGTGGCTCCGGCGGCACATTATTTGTGCGGCGGTATTCAAACCGATGAGTGGGGACGATCGTCCATTCAAAACCTGTACTGTTGTGGTGAAGTTGCCCATACCGGTCTTCATGGAGCGAACCGACTGGCGTCGAATTCCCTCTTGGAAGCACTGGTATTCGCCGACAGATGTTACAGGGATCTCCGTGGCAAAGAGAATACTCTTCCGATAAAAGGGGAGATCCAGATCCCCGATTGGAAAACCGAGGGAACCACAGAGCCAAAAGAGTGGGTGCTCATCAATCAAAACCGGAAAGAGGTGAAGCAGCTTATGAATAACTACATCGGGATCGTGCGCTCTGATGAGCGGCTGCAGCGGGCAGAGGAGCGCCTCAAAGTTATCCACGAAGAGACGGAGCGGCTATATAAAACCACTACGCTCTCTCCGCAGCTTGGAGAGCTGCGAAATATGATAAACGTGGCCTGGCTGATTATTCGTCAGTCGATGGAGCAGAAAGAAAACCGGGGTACGTTTTATAATATCGATTTGGCGTGACCCACCCCTCTCGTTCTCCCCTCCCTCCGTTGAAAGGCACTCCGCCCCGAAAAAAGCCGGGACCAGGTTTGGCATGGAGGGGAGAGGCTTTTTGCGTGATTGCGGGTGGATTTGAGGTGCGTTAACCCACCTTTGTAAAATCGCTGAACGCGATTATCGCTGTCTCCTTCGCTGGAGGAGAGGTGCTTTTTCCCCTCTTGGGAGGGGACA
>CAZXYQ010000303.1:0-2213 GCA_964644975.1 uncultured Rhodohalobacter sp. | reverse complement strand
GCACTAAATCAATTTTTTGGAAGTACCAATCATCATAATTACGGTTTTAGCCAGTGGCTTCTTTTCCGGATCAGAAATAGCCTTTGTTTCTGCAAACCGCCTTAAGCTGGAGATTGAGAGCCGAAAAGGATCACTCGTGTCTCGTTCACTCGCCTTTTTTAACGAAAAGCCCGAGACGTTCCTCACCACCACGCTTGTGGGCAACAACATCATCAACGTGCTGTACGCCACGCTCATGGCTATTTTTTTACTTGAACCCGTAAGTAATGTATACCAGTCGTGGTTTGGAACCGTGCCATCTACAGCGCTGGTTTTGCTGATTCAAACGGTTATTGCCTCCGTTGTGATTATGATTTTTGGTGAGATTCTGCCGAAAGCTATTTTTCGTATTCAGGCTGATTTTATGGTGAAAGTAGTGGCGGTTCCACTCCGGTTTTTAAATGTCGTTTTAAGGCCGCTTATAACTCTTTCGAACTCTGCATCCGGTTTTCTTATACGGCTTCTCAATACAGGCAGTGAACGGAGTGAAAAGGTATTCCGGCGTCAGGATGTTGAGATGATTCTGAAAGAACTGCGCGATACCGGCGGAGGTGAAAATTTTGACCAGGAAGATTCTCAGATTCTGCATAATGTACTTGAGCTCTCCAACAAGCGGGTAAAAGAGACAATGGTCCCCAGAACCGAGATGGTTGCGGTAGATCAAAATGCAACGCTTGAAGAGATTCAGCGAATATTTATAGCGTCGGGCTACTCAAAAATTCCGGTTTACCAAGATAATATCGACGACATTACAGGCGTGGTATTTGCCTACGATCTTTTTGATTCCCCGAAATCGATCGCGGATATCATTCGGCCTGTAAAGCTGATCCCGTCAAGTAAGAAATCGAAGGATCTGCTGGCCGAATTCCGGCAAAGTAACAGCTCCGTTGCTATTGTCATTGACGAGTATGGAGGAACAGCCGGTATGGTAACCATCGAAGATCTGATTGAAGAGGTGGTGGGCGATATACAGGATGAATACGACAGGGAGGATGAGTTTATTAAACGTATTAACGAAAATACCTTTATTCTGAGTGGTAATGTAGAACTGGATGAACTGCAGGAGAAATATCCTGAAATCATACTTAAAGAAAACAGCGACGAATTTGAGACGCTGGCCGGCTATATCATAAATCATATAGGCCGAATTCCGAAAGTGAATGAGGAGCTGTTTGTGCAGGGGAATAAATTTATTATCAGTAAGGCTACGCCAAACCGTCTTGATACTGTAAAGCTAATTATTAAAGATCCTGATTAAGGATTTGAGCCGTTTTATGGCTTTGCTGACATAAATTTCTGAAAACAACACCGGCACGGATTTTTATAAACGCAAATAACCGATATGCTCGAACAATACCCCGAATGGGCCTCGAACCTGGCGAAGAAATATCTCAGCCGCACAATTAATCAGTTTATTATTCACGGAAACGTTCATGATATGGTGCGTGTAGAAAGCACACCGGAACGTTTTGACCGGCTGAAGACATTTTTGGCCGACGATTTTTTTGGATCAAGAGAGCTGGTTCTATTCTACGATCGCGCCACTGGAATCTATTTCAGAGATCAAAATACGCAGGCTGATTTTAACAGGGCGTTGACGGGGCGTGATACCATTGCCGGAACCGAGTATAGCAAAAGACTTCCCAAAGATCCTGTAGGGGCATTTTCTGTCCTGGAACAGTATATCCGTACCCGATTAAACGATAAACGCAGCGTTGCACTTATTATCGATCACGCCGAGACGGTTGTGCCAATGAGCGATGCGGGCAATTCCGGCACCGAAGACCGGAACGCGCTGGTCTACCTGCTAAAGTGGGCGCACGATCCGCTTTTCCTGGCGGGCGATTTTACAACCGTTCTGCTTACCGAAAATATGGCTGATTTGAACCGCAGGCTGGTTCAGCACCCCTATACTGCGGATATTCACGTGCCGCTTCCAAACGAGAACGAACGCAGTGCCTATCTCAACTACCACGATCAGAGTCGGGAAATTGTGTCGAAACTCTCAAAAGAGATGATAACCGAGATGACTGCGGGCCTGGCACTGGTCAGGATTAACAGTATCCTTCAGAACTCTGAAGAACATGAGGAGCCCATAACGTTTGAATCACTTTCCAATATCAAAAAACGGATGATTGAGGAGGAGGCGTACGGACTGCTGGAATTTGTGCCTG
>CAZXYQ010000302.1:0-2230 GCA_964644975.1 uncultured Rhodohalobacter sp. | reverse complement strand
CTAGCATCTACTATCAACTCTTCTGTTGAATACCCAAATATCAAAGATTCGACAGTCTGCTTAAAATACATTGAAGCTACAAAAGCAAAGAACATTTAATTTTTAATTGTATAATCAAGAAATTAAATCCGCCCTTCAAGATAAGACTTACGCAATGACTCCGGCAGCTTTTCAATAGCGTATCTCAGCATGGTTCTGGGCATCTGTGAGTAACGGTCTTTTAAGAAATCCTCCAGCAGGCTTTGATCTTTTTTGCCAACTTCCCGAAGCATCCATCCGGCCGCTTTGTGGATCAAATCGTGTTCATCCTGTAAAAGGATATCGGCGAGCTGCAGGGTATCTTCGAACTGATTCTGATGAATAAAGTAAGCGGTTGCCATAATGACGATTCGCCTTTCCCAAAGATTTTCGGATTTGGCCATCTCATAGAGTATCTCTTTCGGTTTATCAATCAGCCATGCTCCCATGATTTTAGGAGCGGAACTGTCTATCAGGTCCCAGTTATTGATATACTCCAGGTTGTTTATATAAAACCGGTAAATTCGTTCTTTATCTTCATCGGTTGCTTTCGGGAATTTGTAAACCAGAATCAACAGGGAAGTCAGCCTCTCCTCATGAAAATCTGACCGAAGCAGCTTTTGAGTTTCTTCAAGGGACAGGCCTATGTATTGCTTTGCCAGTTTGCGCTGTTCGGGCACACGTATTCCCAGGAAACGATCCCCTTCGCCATACTCACCCGGCCCGGTCTTAAAAAACCGCTGCGAGTGTTCTGCAATTTCCGGATTTGCGAGATTTTTAAGTTTTTGCCTGACTTCTTCTGCTTTCAATTTTGTGAGTTGTGTAAACTTTTATTCGTGTAACTTCAAAATTAGTCAAAAAGCACTCACTCCAAAACTCAAAAACCGACAGAAATTTCATCTGCCGGTTTTTGA
This sequence comes from uncultured Rhodohalobacter sp., assembly GCA_964644975.1. Classification (GTDB taxonomy): domain Bacteria; phylum Bacteroidota; class Rhodothermia; order Balneolales; family Balneolaceae; genus SW132. The sequence goes on along the minus strand of CAZXYQ010000302.1, from coordinate 1,298 downwards.
ATCCGGGCTCTTATTTTCATGCACCAGATTGAATCATATCTCCAATCACTTCATCCGGGCCGGCCAGAGATCCCCATGCATTTACCTGTTCAAAATACCGGTGCCAGCCTGCTTGCTCTACAGTTGCTTCAAGTTTGTGAACCGTTTCTTCATCGGGAATTTTCCAAACGGAAATATACCGGTAACCGGCATCGTGGCCTCCCTTCTGATTTACTATTGACCACCCAACCAATTCAAGTCCCCAGGTCGTTGTTTCTTCAATCGCCGGCTCAACCTCTTTCATATAAGCCGCGCGTTCTTGTTCTGACATATCAAGCCAGGTTTGCCGTGCATTCCACAGCTCCACATACAAAATCATAGAACCTCCGTATTTAGTTAACAGTGTAGATTAGAATTGAAAGCCTCTCATCTATACAATCAGTCATATATATACAAACGATTCGGTAAGTTCAACAGAAGATTTTTGTGTGGGTATTGGAATCAATTGGTTAAGAGGAGAGTGCGGAAGAAAATTGAGGATTTATAGACGATGATATTGGTAATCTTACATTTTGGCCAACGCGTAAAAATTTAGACTTTAAAATAACTTCTGATCTCTTTGATAATGCTGTCTGGATTCTGTCGATTATCGGTAAATGTTATAACTTCAATTTCTTTTTCTTTCTCTGAAACCCTGTAGTAAAACGAAGTTTGGGGTGTGACAACACACCAGTGTATATCGTCAAAATCTTCCGCTTTAGGATTACTATGAGGATGGCCAGATACTTGTGTAAACTTATCTTTAAGTTTATTCAGGAATTTATCTTTAGCAGATTTTCCCCATTCTTTTTCCAAAAGGAGAAGAAGTTTCGTTAGTTTAAATTCTGCAAGTGGTGATAAAAATACCTTCACAGGCTCATGATACTTTTTTCAAAAAATCTTCAAAAGAGATTCTCTCACCACGGTTCAATTGCTCAATACCGAGCTTTATTTCCTCCTTTTCATGTTCAGAAAGACTTTTCCTAAACTGACTGCTTTCATCGAGTAGAAGTTCATATATCTTGTTGATCAGATATGGGTCTTCCAGTTCTAGAATTAATTTGGCAAGTTCAATTTTTGATGTTTGTGTATCCATTTGTTTCAAAGTTTATTTCTGCTATTCATAGCGCCTTTATCATACATGGCTTATAAGTAAGAAACGAAAATAGTAAGTTGAATACTATTTGGCTTTTTCACATTACTTTACCAAAAACTCTTCAAGTAAATTATGCTCATCTCTGCTTAAATATAAATGCTTGAGATGAATTATAGCCTTTATT
>CAZXYQ010000301.1:0-2241 GCA_964644975.1 uncultured Rhodohalobacter sp. | reverse complement strand
TTTATTACACTTTTCGGGCATGAAGGAGGGAAAAGTCAATTTTATATCTGGAGCCATCCGTATGCACAAACGCAGGCAGGTTTTGCACTTCTGTTTCCGGCATTTTACCTGTTAGTTGTTGCGGATGCCGGCCTTCCCGGTGCAAACTATATAGTACCGATGTTTTTCACAATGATGCCGGTTATAATATGTGTTGTAATGATTTCAAATCTTTTTGGATTCGAAAACAGGGAGTTATTGCTGTCGCTGCAATTTCCTGTAAAGAGGACCAACATGTTAGCTGAAAAACTGAATGCTGCATTTATTGTTGGAGCTTTTGTTGCAACGGCGGGCTTTGTGGGTGTGCTTTTCTTCTTTAAATCTCCCATACACCTTATTCAGGTTATGATGGGTATTACACTCATCTTTCTTATTTTTTTCAATTACCTGATGAAAAGATCACTGCTTCATTACAAAAAAATTGAAAGTGTGTCGATGTTCTCAATGTCTAATCCGGTTGTGGCGCAGTCATTGAGTTTTTTAAGCATATTTGGCATACTCTTTTTATCTGCTTTAGTTTTTCCTGTGTACGAATCAATACAATTATTTCATATTAGTGCAATCATTGCAGCAAATGTGTATGTTCTGATAATTATCCGGCGTAACTTGAAAAAATTTCCGGCAATATTTAAAAAACGGTTAATTCCTCAGCTATGGAACGAGCTTTAATCATCAAAAACCTTACTAAATCGTACGACAAAGAACCGGTGTTAAAAGACCTGAATCTTGACGTGCCGGCAGGCAACATATTTGGATTGATCGGCCCAAACGGTGCCGGTAAAAGTACATTGATTGGGGTATTAACAGGCCTTCTGGATTTTGAAATAGGTGAAATTGAGATTAATGGCCTGCAGCTTGATACTGCTAATGAAATTGAAATCAAAAAGGATGTGGCTTCGGTTCTTCAGCCGCCGCTGCTTTTTGAAAATTTTACCAGCTACGAGTTCACAACGTATGTTTGTGAGATGTATGGAACCAGCGGTCCGGACCTTAACGACAAGATAAAATCACTGTTTACATACTTTGAAATTGAGGAGTTTACCTATGTAAAGGTGCGACAGTTATCATCGGGAAGCAGAAAGAAACTGGCATTTTGCACCGCTATTTTAACCGAGCCGAAACTGATATTTCTGGACGAGCCTTTTGAAAGTGTGGATGTTATTTCAATTGGCAGAATGAAAACCATCATAAGAAAGCTGCGCGAAAAAGGAGTTACCGTTTTTATTACAAGCCATATACTCGAAGTAGTCGAAAATCTGTGTGATGATATTGCAATCCTGCACAAAGGGAAAATCCTCGCATATCTTGATGCCAAATCACGCCGGGAGCTCCAGAAAGACTCAAGCCTGAGTGAAATCTTTGAACAGTACGTTGAAGTTCGCAGCAGCGGAGAAGAGTTGCTGAACTGGATTTGATGCTGAAGTGCAGGTTTGTTTGAGTTTTATATAAAAAGTGAGGCAAAACAAAGTCCCCCTTTGAAGGGGGACTTTGTTTTGCCTCACTTATTTTACGTCACGATTGATTCCCAAATGAAACTCAACTTCTCAAAAATCCCACCCAACTAAAACAACTTCCCAAGCTCCTTACAAATATCTTCACATAGCTTCTTCAGCTCTGGCGTCATCGCATTTTTTGTGTGAGAGTCGATGTCCAGCTCGCCTACAAATTCATCTCCTTTCATGATCGGGACTACAATCTCAGATTTTACATCTACGCTGCAGGCAAGGTAGTTATCTGCTTTGTTTACATCCTGTACCACAAAAGTATCCAGTGTTTCGGCCGCTTGTCCGCATATTCCGGTTCCGTATGGAATTCTTGTGTGGTCTGTTTCCTCACCCACAAACGGGCCGAGCTCAAGCATTCTCTCTTCTGTTTCTGATGCGAGGTAAAAACCGGTCCAGTCAAAAACATCAACTTCACGATCCAGAACCACGCAGATCTGTTTCAGTATTTTATCCCGTTCTTCACCTGATTGAATGATAGATTTTACTTCCGATAAAATTGCTTCTGTATTCATATTCTGATTTAAAAATAGTTGAGATAACTTGGCGCGGTATGATTCAAAATCATCCGTGCTTCAGGGGTGTAAAGGTACAAATTTCGATAATTCAATATTCATCATTTAAAAATCTTTAAAAGGTCTCTATCTTTAGCGCCATGTTTGAATTTATATCAGAAATTAACACAGAGAGCGGTTCCTAT
>CAZXYQ010000300.1:0-2243 GCA_964644975.1 uncultured Rhodohalobacter sp. | reverse complement strand
CATCATTCCGGTCCTGGCAACTCCTTCACCCAAAATCATAACAGCAATCATCGCTACAACCGCATTACTTGAAAACCCGGATAATGCTTCACTGCTTGTAAGTATTCCGCTCCAGCTCAATGCCAACATCGTAATGATGGCGGTAACATCAATACGCAGCTTTTCTGTTACCAGAAAAAAAATGGTAAAAGCCATGATAGAGAGAACAATAATAATTTCGGTATCCATCGCTTTAACTTTCCTTATTTAGTATCTATATGAATAGTATAATTTGTGCCATCTTCCTTTTTATCACTATCTGTTAAAGACATTATGGCATCTTCAATCCTCATGTAAAAAGCCCATTGATCATCTTCTTTTGAGCTTTTTTTCAACATATCGCGCACGGGGGCTTTAACCTCAGCCAGTTTAACGGAAACATTTTTCTCTCGGAGATCTTTCATTGTTTCCAGCAACTCATCCAGTCCCGTTGAATCGATCTCGTTCACTCCATTCAGGTCGAGGACTATACACCTGGTATCTGTTTTTTGGTTAGCAAGTGCATTCACTTTTTCTCTGAAGTATTCGGCATTAGCAAAATGAAGTGGTGCATCGAACCGAAATACGATCACATCCGGCTCTTCTTCAGTCTCGTACCTGTTTACACTTCGATATACCGGGGTTCCTGGAATTTTACCGATTACAGCATGGTTTGGCCTTGCCGATCTGTAGAGAAGCATAATGACAGAAAGAGTCACACCAAGTAAAATCCCCTCTTTTATGCCGATAAAAAGTGTACCGGCAAATGTGGCCAACAGCATATAGCGATCGTAGTGGCCAATGCTCCAGAGCCGTTTAATCTCTTTAAAATCAATCAATCCAATAACCGCAACAATGATTATTGCTCCCAAAACGGCATTGGGTAAATAGTAGAATAAGGGAGTTAAGAAAAGCAGCGTCAGGATTACCACCACAGCACTTACAATTCCTGAAACACCCGTTTTTGCTCCCGCTTCATAATTAATCGCAGTACGTGAAAAACTGCCTGCTACGGGGAATGCCTGGAAAATTGACCCTCCAATGTTTGCTGCCCCTAATGCAATCAGTTCTTTGTTAGAGTCGATTTTATACTCTTTTGATTTTTGCTGCACCGCTTTTCCTACGGCAATAGACTCCATAAACGCCACCAGAGCTATAGCAACTGCCATCGGCATCAGCTGCATCATCATATCCCAATCAAGTGCAGGAATAACCAATGCCGGCAGGCCCCTGTCAATTTCACCTACTATTGATACTCCAGCTTCATTTAAATTCGTAAAATAGATAAACAGGATACCCGCAACTACAGCCAGTACCGGTCCCGGAAGTACAGGAAATTTCTTTTTTGCATAAATAATCATTCCAATTGCAGCAACACCGATGGCAAGCGTTATGAGCTCAACACTAGCCAGCTGTGTGGCTAACCCATAGATAATTTCATGAAGCCCGCCCGTAACCGAACTGATTCCTAAAATGTGGTGAAGCTGGCTAAGCCCGATAATAATTGCCGCAGCAGATACAAAACCGGATAATACCGGATGGGAAAGCAGGTTTACCAAAAAGCCCAATCTCATCAAACCGAACAGTAATTGTAGCCCGCCAACCATAATTGCTAATAGAATGCTCAGCGCTATATATTCATCAGGAGTTTCTGCAATAGGTGCAACTGCCGAAGCTACCAGCAGTGAAATTAATGCTACCGGACCCACTCCCATGTGCTTAGACGTTCCTAAGAATGCATAAATCAACAGCGGTACGGCAGAGGCATAAAGTCCGTATTGTGGAGGCAGGCCTGCAATCAGTGCATAAGCCATACCCTGTGGAATCAGCATGATTCCGACAGTAATACCCGAATAAAAGTCTCCCTTTAAAGCCTGCTTATTATAATCCCCAAAATCCTGCAGCAGGGGAAATACTCTTTTGATATGTTGTAGCGATTGTCTCATCGTATTGAAAAAAGGCCGGCAGTTGTAACACTGCCGGCCATTTCAATCAGTCAGTTTATCAGGCGTTTACTAATTCACCTGATTTATACTTTTCGAAGTCATCTTCGATAAGTACGGCGTTGAATCCGTTCTTTTTCAGCAGTGAAGATGCTGCTGCTGAGCGACCGCCTGTCATGCAGTGCACGTAATACTTCTTGTTCTTATCGAGCGAATCGAGTGCAGGCAGCAATCTTGTGTGTGCAATATTAATTGCACCCTCAATATTTGCTTGTGAGAATT
>CAZXYQ010000299.1:0-2249 GCA_964644975.1 uncultured Rhodohalobacter sp. | reverse complement strand
AGCCAATCGTCCATATTATCATATAGCAGCTGAAACAGGCTTCTTCGATTGATTACAAACCGGGCCTGGAAGGTCATTCCTTTTTTAATTTCACCCTTGAATCCGTTTGATAACTCCAGGTAGGTTTGATCGATTGAACAGCGAACTTTGAACATCGGCGTATTTTCGCTTACGAGTATATCCGTTGAAATGCTTTCAATCTTTCCGGTAGCCGTGCCCCATTGATTGTGGTCATAGGCATCAATTTGAAATCGCACGGGTAAACCTGGTCTAAGAAGACCGATTTCATTTGGCCGGACGTACACCTCGGCTAGGAGGGTTGTATCAGGCGATATTTCTCCAATCGCCTGGTTCACAAATACAAAACTGCTCTCTAACAAACCGTTTGTATTTTGAAGTGTGCCGGTTACGGGCGATTGTACGACATACCGGCGACTTTCGCTGGAAAGCTGGCTGAATTCGGCTTCAATCTCTTCGCGCTCTTTCTGTAATACCAACTTCTCCCGTTTCCAGCTGTTGCGTTTTTGTTCAGCAAGCAGCATCAGTTTGTTCTCTTCAAATTGGAGATTGTGTTGCCGTTCCTCAATAGAGGCCAGGCTGATGGCATCTCTTTTGTACAAACTCATTTCACGTTCAAGCAACCTTTTTTGCTGGTCAATAAGCTGCTGCTGGCTTGCAAGCTGCTGCAGGTATTCAAGCGCCTCTCGTTTATATCGTGCAGTTTTCAAATCATCCACCGGTACGGAGAGGACGGATGCGGATTCCGTAAGCGTCATTATATCTGCAATGAATAAAGTAAGCCGTTTAAAGCGCGATCGGTTAAAATTCAGTTGTTGCCGGATATCTGAATCATCCAGTTTGATGATAATGTCTCCTTTTTGCACCCGGCTGTTTTCCATTGCATAGAGGGATGTGATCTGTGCCGAAACCGGAGATGCGATTTGTATGACTTCCGTGACCGGCCGCACCATTCCCTGGCTGCGAACACCAACATCGGTGTAGATAAATGGAAGGATTGCAAACATCCCGATTAGTGACAGCACGATCGTTGAATAGATGATTCTTGAGCGTACCGAATGGACTGAAAAATTGTGTTCTTGTGAATTTTCGATGATCTCTTTTGGAAACAGATGATGATCCATATAACCCTCCCTCCATGTAGAATTATTTGTTATTGTATCTCTCGTCGTTGATGCTCTCTTCTTTTATGAGCAATATTTCCGGAATCCCTTACACATTTTTCAAAAGTTTTTAAATAGGATTGTTTTTAAAGAATTGATTTTGTCGGTAATGAAGAGCAACCTGATAGACTGCGAACGCAGTAAGCTGCTGGCAGAGTTGCGGGTAATTACGTCAGCGGCTCCGAACGTTTACAGGATTCCAAAAACGGTGGAAATGTTTTCAGATCCTTTTTCCTGCACCTGATCTTTTGCAGTGATGGGGATGAGTTTTTTTGGCGTTGTTTAAGGTGGGTTTTTTGGACAAGGTGTTTTGAAAAGGCGATGCCGGGTATCATGCATTTATAATATTCAACATCACGCAAAGCGTGATACTCAACGGTTCAACTCACCCTTTCAGAAGATAGATAAAACCGGTATCCTGACTTCTCTAATTGATTTTCACCTGTTCTACCAGCCTGCACCTATGGACTCTTCATCAGAAAACCGAATCATACCCCCTGAAGCGCTGCTTGAAGCATACAGCCGAGGCGTTTTCCCGATGAGTGAAACAAGGAATGATAGCTCCGTAAACTGGTACTCCGCACGGCAGCGCGGAATCATCCCGATGGAGAAATTCCGCGTGTCGGGCAATGTGCAGAGAATCATCCGTCAGGAACGGTTCAGCTGCAAAATAAACACGCGGTTCACCGAAGTGATGAAACAGTGTGCCAACCGCAATACCACGTGGATATCGGACATCATCATCCGCTCGTTTGAGGTACTCCACATGGCCGGTCACGCACACTCGGTGGAGATGTACAACCGCAACGATGAGCTCGCCGGCGGCCTTTATGGCGTGTCGCTCGGAGGGGCATTTTTTGGGGAATCAATGTTCAAAAACGACAAAGAAGCCGACAAGGTTGCGCTTTGGCACTGCCATCGGATTCTCGGTAATAACAGCTTTAAGCTATGGGACACGCAGTTCTACACCGATCACCTCGCACAGTTTGGCTGTATTGAAATACGGGCCTCGGAATATGATAAGAGGCTGGAAGAGGCCCTGAAAATAAGAGCCTCATTCACATATTA
>CAZXYQ010000298.1:0-2269 GCA_964644975.1 uncultured Rhodohalobacter sp. | reverse complement strand
CTAACATGCATTTGGCTGATACCCACCACCAGCAACTTTCATTTTATATTAATCGATTTACACTTTTAGGGCAAATTAAAACAGGTTTTTGTCAGAATAAAATTTATTCGGCACTTGAAAAGTCCAAAATAAAACAGAGAATAAATTTTATTTGTCAATAAATGATGCCTCGATTCATACAATCAGAATAACCATGACAATACGCCGTCACACCTACTTCTTAGCTTACCTGCAGCATAACCGTTAAACAGTGCCGGGAAGCCGGTACTATCATCAAGATAGACGAGCTTATGGCTAACAGTGACACCATTGTTGACATGATAGCCCTCTACTCACGGTTTTCACGTATGAGGAAACCTCGGTGGAGGGCATCCGTTACTTTGTACCTAAATCGAATCCGGCTTTTTCACAGCCGGGCTGTGCATAGTTGAAAAGTATATACAGTGTAAACCCTATAAAAGACAAGACAAACTCTGCCATGCAACATCTGACTATTGATAATTATAAAGTGAAAATTGAATCGATGGCACCTGAGGACTGGAAGCCCCTGCTGGATCTGATCCCGAAGATTAAAAAAACAGAAACGTTTACCGAACCCCAGGCTGTTTCATATACTGACGACCATAAACTTTTATACAGGACGCCTAAAGAAGCCCCGATAATTTATACCTTTTTGGAAGTTGTTTATCAAATACCAATCATCATTGATTTTGATTGGGGCAGCTGGAATGAGGGCAGAGAACTTGCTGGTAATCCGGACACGGATTTTGATTCAATCGACATTCCCACAAAATGCAAACTGATCACAGCCTTTGTACGAAACGACAGATTCTGTGACGGGACACTGGCTTCAAGATTTGAAGATGGCACGATTCTAAAAATTCTAAAATCAATACGCAACCAGATTTCTCCTGGTGCTTAGTAGTGATGAAATCTTGTCCAATCTTTTTTTATTACAATTTCTCTCTGTAGCTCAAGATTCGTCTGAAGGCTTCACTATATATCTATTTTGAAGGAAATCCTTCCACGCCATAATTTCATCACCTCCTTTTATGCCGGCGATGTAAACTTTAAATGTAAGTCCCAAACAATTGTTTTTGCCCTCATCCGTCAGCAAATTCCGGTAGCGAGAAATTGACTCCGCCATATAACGGTTTCCGGAAGGATAGATGGTAAGCAATATAAATTGATCGATACCTCCGGCTTGCATCATGGCAAGGCCGAGTAGATGGTTTCGCCAGATCTGTCGCAGATCGTCATTTATCAGAATCTGTGATCCGTCATCTCTGAAGACATTCGATTTCTGTGTCACTTTCCAATACAAAGAATCCGGATTATTCATCCGGTTTTCTTCTGTGCTACCAATGGGATACCCCCGCTCCGTATATTTGACCTCAATACCGATTCCTGTGAGTTGCTCGTGCTCATCACGTGCTTCAATGTAGGCATCGAATGAAGTGTGATCGTCAAGATAGTTTTCTGAAGGTTTAGGCGCGCATTCAAGCTCAACACGTATAGGCGGATTAAATCTTCTTGAAAAAATATTATTGAGTATCTGTTCAGCCAGGCCTGGCCTGTTCACCAAGGGGGCAAACAGGTTAAATGGGATATGCTCACTTCGCAGCATATCTGCATCTCGTGTTTTTGAATATTTTGGATATCTGAGCCGCAGAATTTGCCTAACGTCCAGGCCATCGTAGTAATTCAGTAACCGGCGCCCATCGGCTTCTGTAAGCCGGTTGCCATAATCAACAAAATCTACGTTGAGTATTTCGGCTCTGTATTTAGACTGATGAAGCCTTGCAGCAGCTTTGAAACTGTCATCCGGTGAATACTGAGGCCCAATTTCCTGTTTGGTTTGAATATTTTGCATAATGGCATCCCCTTACTTTATTGACTCTCTTTTAAAATAATATACCACTGAATCGATTAACGCCAAAGGTTCGATTGTTTACACCGATGGGGGTAGCGCAATGACGGCCTGGGCCCGAATGCAATTCGATGACATTACCCAGGAAGAAAGAGATGCCGTTTTCAATGCCCTGCTAAGCTACTGCGAACTGGATACCCTGGCCATGGTGATGATTGTAGATGCCTGGAAGGGGGCTTTTGAGGAGTTATGAGAGGAGTTGAGAAGCATAGCCGGAACCTGGTTCTGTGACATAGCAGTTATCGTAGAAATTCAGGCCTTTGTATTGACGAAATAATCACTGAATTTAGGTTTATATAGTCCAATTCATGTAAATCTATACTTTACAAATATCAGATA
>CAZXYQ010000297.1:0-2271 GCA_964644975.1 uncultured Rhodohalobacter sp. | reverse complement strand
GCTTTTAATTTCCAGTCTTCCGTTACATACCGGCGCACCATAAGAACGGAGCACGGTGCTCCGTCGGCAATCACATCAGGAATGGTTCCAAATAACACATTGCGAATTCCCCATTCACGTGATGCACCGATAATAACAAGATCATGATCATTTTCTTCAAGTTCTGAGAAGATGCCGTTTGTTACATCCGGTGATTCTTTAATATTGATTGTAAACCGCTCAAACCCAATGACGATCGGTGCAACTGTTTCGCGCAGTTCTTTTTCTTCAGCTTCGATATCAGTTCCCTCTTTCACCAGCCTCAGAAGTTTCAGATGCGCACCTGAAGCACGTGCAATGCGCACACCCACTTCGAGCCCGAGCCTCGCATGCAGGCCGCCGCCCCATGGCAAAATAACCGAATTTATTTCTGATAATTCGCGGCCTTTGAGCACTGCCAGATCTGACTTTAAGTTTTTAATAATTCTCTGTACCGGTGTGTTATAGATGCGTCCAACTCCAAAACTGCCTTGCCAGCCCATTACCAGCATATCAGCTTCGCGAGATTCAGTTTCTGCCATCAGGCCTTTAAAAACATCATAAGCAGCTTCCGTAACAGCTGTAAACTCTGTTTTTCTGAGAGCTTCAATATTATCACCTGCCGCTTTTTCTTCTACTTTCGACTTTTCACTGACCTGCTCAATGCTTTTCCTGACACCCTCTTTCTCTGCAATTTTTTTCCGAATGGTTGCCAGCGGTGTTTGATAGGGAACTTTGATGATATTCAATCCGGCCACGGTTCCCCCTTCCATATCGCCGGCAGCAATCATCTGTGAAAGTGAAAGAAGGGATGCTTCATGCTCCGGGTTTGCAAGTGCCGTAACCACGTTGCGAGGTGATCTTGAATTAAGTTCTCTTACTTTCAGCTCTTCATCAATATCCGGTTCTGCCGCGTATAATTCCGGTTCTTGGCCGAAGAGGCTGAATCCATGCTCTTCCCATTTCTTTTTGAAATTCGGAATGGCGTGGTCAAAATCAACTCTGTCGCGTCCCCATGCGTAATACCAGCCAAGGCTCCCGATAATCAGGATGGTAACGGCTATTTGTGCAAATGTTCCTGAATAGATGATAATACCCAGACAACCGATCGATGCAATTACCTGCAGCCAGGGAGATCCAGGGGTACGGTACGTGGGCTTGTACCAATCGGGCGCAGATGCGCGAAGCACAACACAGCCGATATTGAGGGCGGCGTAACTGTAGAGCTGCAATACACTGGCAATTTTGGCCAGATCTTCGAGGCTGTCCAGCAACAGGAACAGCAGTGCCAGAATACCTGTCAGCAAAATTGCACGGTAGGGAGTCAGTAACTTCTCATGAATTTTACTAAGCCAGTTCGGCACCATCCGGTCGCGGGCCATCGCAAGGTTGATCCGTGATGAAGCCAGGATACTGGCATTAGCAGATGAAAGTGTTGCCAGCAGGCCTGCGATGATAATAGCGATACCGCCGGGGCTTCCGAATATTGTTCTGGCAGCGGTAGTAAGCGGATCCCGTACATCTGCAATCGTATCCTGTGTAAACATTCCCCCAATAACCAAAACGATCACAATGTAGAGAACGGTAACAAGTGCCACCGAGCCGATCAGCGCCCTGGGCAGGTTTTTTGAGGGGTTTTTGATCTCTTCGGCTACAGCGGCAATTTTTACAAAGCCAAGAAAAGAAACAAAAACCAGTGCGGTAGTGGCTGAAATCGACTCAAAACCAAACGGCATAAACGGAGTGAAGTTCTCCGTATTGATATTAAAGAGGCCGGAAAAACTGAAAACACCCAGGATCAGAAACAGTGTAAGCACAACCACCACCTGTGTTCGCCCCGATTCTTTTGCCCCGATAATATTCAGAATAGTGAGCAGAATTCCGCCTGCTACTGCCCCCCAGAATGCCGTAAACGGCAAAAATTGGGAAAGATATTCTCCGAGGCCATACAGGTAAAACGCAATGGCAAAAGTAAGGCTGAGCCAGATTCCAACACCGGAAATTGCACCAAGTGCAGGGCCAAGCGACCGCGACACAAAAAAGTAATCGCCTCCCGAAGTGGGCATTCCGGTTGCCAGCTCAGCTGCGCTCGATGCCGTAATCATACACACGGCACCCGCAAGCATATATGCAAAAATTGCTGCCGGCCCCGACATCTCAAGCGCCACACCGGCTAACAAAAAAATACCGGCACCAATCATGGTACCGGCACCAATCGTCAGCGCATCCCAAAATCCTAATTCCCGCTTCAGG
>CAZXYQ010000296.1:0-2288 GCA_964644975.1 uncultured Rhodohalobacter sp. | reverse complement strand
CACAACCTGGCGTTACTTTCACTCGATGCTGATACAGAGGCATTTGCACGTGCATCACTTCAGGCACGCGATAACGCCTACATTGCACCTGAATATGAAGATTGGGTAGTTGCCGCAACCGGAATGCTTGGCGATGGCGAATCCGATACTATTACATTTACTGTACCTGATGAGACAGGCGAATACGACTACATTTGCTCATTTCCAGGCCACTTTAATGGTGGAATGGTTGGTAAGCTGCTTGTTGAGTAACCACTCTGTAAATTCTTAAAATTACTAAACCCGGATGGTTATAACTCTCCGGGTTTTTTTATGTCAAAAAATCAATAGCGTCCTAAACATTTGAATCCATCAGATAAAAATGGAGGATCAATAGTATGGGAATTTTTCGTTCTCGCTGATTCACGCAGAGTATATCGCTGAGTCAGGGAGGGTAATATAAACGGTCAAGCTAAATCAGGGATTGACAATTGACAAAATCTCAAATCTCAAATCTCAAATCTCATATCTACACCCCCGACTCTGGCAGGAGCGCCAGAAAGCGGCGCACTCTACCATATTCTTGGTTTAAATCCTCGTCGGACGATTGTTTTTTTCGTCCGACGAGTCTGAAGGCATTTATTCTGTTAAAAAATCTTCTGCTCGATATGGACTCCCAACTCCAGACGCTGAAAGATCCGGTGGGTGCTCAGGTCTGTCATCTCATATCTCCCATCTCAAATCTCATATCTTTTCACCTTTCACTTTTCACTTTTCACTTTTCTCAATCCCGACTCTGGCAGGAGCGCCAAAATGCGTCGCACTCTACCAGGTCTTCATCTCACTTTTCACTTTTCCCTCCCCACCTCCATTCAAATAATATAGAACCGCCAGCAGTAACCCCAGGTAGACCGCCATTGCAAACAGCACAACACCGAACCCCGCAGTGATATCACTGAAGTAGTGAACCGGCGCGTTGATCAACAGCAGAAGAGGAAAGCCAAGCAGAAGAGCTAGCCCGCTTCCATACACAAGATTAAAGCTGACAGGTGACTCCATCTTCCCATCCAGAATCCGAAGAAGCAGAAGCCCCGACTGCAGGGTGCCGGTCATATTTCCATAAATAGCCACGGTCCGTTCAAGTTTAAAATCTGAAAATATTGAGCTGCACAAGCGGGTAAGCATCCACCATGTAGCCGCGATTACAGAAACGGAGATGACGATTAAAGGTACCCAGTACGCAGCAATAACGGCAAAGCTGATGGCCGCAATCGAGGCAGCGATCATCAAGTCCATAAATAGATTGGATACTCTTGTCATGGTTACATCATCAATCAAATAAGCGCCTCCCAAAGCATCGATACTTTTACGGGCCGCAAGTGCTGTGATCGCAGCAAAAACAAAGTGGAACGACCAAAGCGTTGAGGCTTCATTTCCGGCGCCTACAGCAATCAGTCCAATCTCAGCAAGCATCAGGAATCCGTATGTAAGCAGATATACACCGCCAATCAAACCTGTGTGCAGTGAAAGTGATTCAAGGACGCCAGGGGATGATGTTAAATGCCCCGCATCGGAAAGGTCACTCTCCATATCTTTTTTTGTTCTGTTTGTTACTCCGGGGATAGATTCTCTGTCGAGATATGCTGCATCACCGTTTTTAATACCCCTTTTAACCATCCAGATTCCCGTTGTGTATGCGGCAATAAATCCTGCGGCTGAAAACGTCAGTCCTACAATTCCCCCCGATTCAAAACCGTAGAGCTCCCAGTTCTGGCCAATCGTGTACGCGATACCGGGATTCATACCGAATGCCAATGGCGGAAGCAGACCTATTCCGGCAAAAAGGTCGGGCATAAACGTAAAAATCAGCCCAAAAGTAATGGCCAGCCCAATGATTCCCTGAACAAGATAGGTGCTGATAAAAAGAATACCTGTTTTCACAGAGGATAAGCCGATCTTTTTCTCAGGTGTTCTCAGACTCAGTCCGATGAACAGAAGCGCCAGCAGGTGGTAAACATACATTCCGAGACGCTCGGAAGTAAGATCGATCCAACCAAGACCGTTGCCTGCAATCATCAGGCCGATAGCGCCGCCCAGCAAGTTTGCGGGGATGAGGTGTTTTTGAAAAAGTCTTATACGGTTTCTCAAAACCAGACCAGCAACGAGCAATAGGCCAAGCCAGGCGAAATCAAGAAAAAACCGTCCTGCGGAGATGTCGAAATCCCAGAATGTCATAATCGGCTCCGTAAGGTGCGCTCACCATTTTTCAGCCGCTGAATGTAGTTCTTCCACTGTAGTGCGCTTGTTTG
>CAZXYQ010000295.1:0-2306 GCA_964644975.1 uncultured Rhodohalobacter sp. | reverse complement strand
TAAAACCCTGATCACTATATTTTTCATGCAGCTCCTGCAATTCTTTATATTGAGGCGTGTATCCGCACTTAGAGGCAGTATTAACAATCAGTAAAACATTCCCGGCATAATTGTTCAGGGAGGTTTTTTCACCCTTTATTGTAACGAGGTCGTGATCATAAATGTTAGATACTTCAGTTAAATTAAGTGCCATGAACAAAAATGGAATGAATGTGAATATTTTTAATTTCATATCGTTTTGGATATTAGTTTATGGTTAAACTTAAATATAGATTAATTTCATTCCATTACTTTGAAAAAAATACTCTCCTGCTTAACGATTATTGCTTTTTTTATTCCTGAACTCACCAGTGCTCAAATGTTTTCAGTAGGAGATACTGAAGAAAGGACAGACACCCGGCTCGGCTTATATAGTACACTGGGTGTTAGCTGGGAAATTGGGGAGTTCGAATATAAAGATGACGACCTTCCACCCGCACAGAGAGCTGACTTTCAGGACAGTATTATCAGACTAAGATTTGAAAATCCCGGCCTGTATATATCAGCGGGGTTTGGCGGCTCATTTACAGGTATGGACGACCGATCCTACCTTAATGTGAATGCTATGCTGTATAATGACATCGCCTTAGTTCGCTCCCAAAGGTTTATACTGGGTCTCCCCATTCAGATCACCACCGATCTAAAAAGCGTTGCTTTACAGCAGCAGGGAGACGGTTTCCAACAGAGCTCGCTTGTGTTTGGAACGGGCGCCAGCATGCGTTACAGGGTCAGCCAGCGGGTAGAAATGTCGCTCAGAGCAACACCCAATTACGGGTTTAGTTTTTCACAGGGTGCATTTTTTGGTGGCTCATTGTTTACAACCAAAGGTGTGGCACGCCTCTTTTTTGATAGAGTAATTGGCTCTAATACGCTTGCAATTGGATATGACTTTGATTTTAAAGATTACAATATTGATGAGGGACGAAATAACTACCAGTATTTATCTCATTCATTTACAGTAGGCATTGCATTTTAAAAGATGAAAATCGAAAAACTTATTCTTGAGCTTGAAACCCTTTGTGAAAAAATTGGTTACACCATCAGAAAAGAGAGGGGGAACTTTCGCGGGGACCAGTGCGTCATTGAAGGTGAAAAACTAATTGTTGTCAATAAAAATAAGCCCCCGGTGTCGCAGGCAGGCATTCTAGCCAAAGTACTTCAAAATGGCCGTACAGATGATATTTTTGTCAAACCGGCGGTAAGGAAAGAGCTTGAAGACCTCTGGGTACGAATCGATCGATTTAAAGAACCAGCTGAGGAACTACCTGAATGATGAAGTGTACTTTTTTAGGAACCGGCACATCCATGGGAGTTCCTGTTGCGGGCGGTTTTGGAAGTGAACATGTAAATGGTGATCCTCGAAATCAGCGCTATCGATGCTCTGTTTGGCTGCAAACTGACGAAACCTCCATTGTTATTGACACAGGCCCGGAATTCAGGCTTCAAACCATCCGGTCAGGTATAAAAAAGATTGACCTGGTTCTGATTACTCACGAGCATATGGATCATATTGCCGGTTTGGACGATCTTCGCTCATTTAACTACGTTCAAAAATCGTCTATACCACTATACACAAGTTCCAGGGCGGCAGATTCCATTCGTCAGCGCTTCAGCTACATGTTCGGACAGGATAAATACCCCGGTTCAACCAGTATCGACATTCACGAAACCGATCAGCCTTTTTCCTTCAATAATCTTAGCATCACCCCGCTCACCTACAATCACGGAAGAATTGATGTGCAGGGGTACAGAGTTGGCGATTTCTCTTACATGACCGATGTTAAAAGCGTGCCGGAGGAGACACGTGAAAAAATTAAGGGGAGTAAAGTACTGGTACTAAGCGGCCTCAGATGGGCCCCCGAACATCCCACTCATCTCACAATACCTGAAGCGATTGAATTTGCCACAAGCCTTGAGATTCCAAAAACTTACCTGATTCACATGAACTCATATGTGGATCATAAAGAGAGCAATGAAAGACTACCGGATCACGTGCAGCTAGCGTATGATATGCTTCAGATAAAAATTCCCTGAGATCAGCTGCAGACGTGATCGTGATTGCTGTGAGAAATTCTTAGTGATTAATCCGGGTAAGGGAGATTGTTATTAATCCGAGTTCGACAAATAATATCAATAAAAGAGTCTCCCCTCCTTCGTAAGGAGTGGTAAGGGGGGTTATGGTACTTTGGTCAAGCCTAAAATTAAATATCAAATGATTCATTCTTTTTTAACCACCCCTAAATCCCCTCCTTGCCCCGAGGGATCCC
>CAZXYQ010000294.1:0-2316 GCA_964644975.1 uncultured Rhodohalobacter sp. | reverse complement strand
AGCACCAAGACCTCCCAGAGTTTCCGCGCGCAGTTCGCGGAATCCTGGTAGAGTCTGGTTTTGAAGGCAAGACACTGAGACCTGGTAGAGTGCGACGCTTTTTTTGGTGCTCCTGCCAGGGTCTGGGTTCAGAAAAGTGAGAGGTGAAAAGTGAGAGGTGAAAAGTGAAAGGAGATATGAGATATGAGATATGAGATTTTCAAATATGTCAATCATCGTGGCGATAGTCTATATATTGCCTCGAATTATGCCGCACCACAGCGCTTCTTTAGTTAGTGTGACAAATCTAAAGCCCCTGGGGTATTGAAAAGCAAACGCCATGAGCTTAGAGCATGCGAGGTTAAAAAAGAGCACCGTAGGTGCGACATGTCCGTAGCCCATGGTCATTGCGCAGCGATGTCCATGGGTTAAGTGATCGTTTGAAGATTACAGATCGCCGTAGGTGCAGAATAGTGTTCAACCTGGAAATACGTGTGACTCTCTTAGCCCTTCACCCGTGCCAATTCTGCCTCTGCAGCTATAAATCCGAACGCCGGCCAGTTTCCTTCATCATAAATCTGCTGCCAGATCTCAATAGCGCGTTCCTGTCGTCCATTTATAAAATGCCAATTCCCGATACCATATCCGATTGTGGCATTTTGAAGCACATCATCCGATGCATCCATCAGCGTTTCAGGACGGAATACACCATTAAATACGAGTAGTAGATTCAGGTAAGCGTCATTCTCAATAATCTTGATTTCAGGGCTGATATCTGCAATCATCTCTCCCGCTCTCTCATCATTACCGTTTCGCTTAAGCGCCATATAATACCAATAAAGCGTAGCAATTCGCATATCCTCCGAGAGATCCAGCGCCAGAGCATGTTCATAGGATTTGATGGCGGCCGGGTAATTCGCCTGAACGTAATTTACAAGCCCCAGGTGATACCATACGTTTGACTTAAGCGTGCTTGTGGGCTGATTCAATTCGTTGGGTAGCCCGTCAGGCTCCACCTGGTCCGGCATATTTCGCATCAGCATTGCGGCCTGCTCAAAATCTTTTATAGCATGATCGAATATTCTGAGCGTGAGGAACCGGTGGCCCCGATGGCGGTACATCCTTGGATCATCGGGGTGTTTGAAAACTCCTTCTGTAAATATCTCAACTGCATCGCGATGCTGACCGAGATATGCCGTTCTGCGCCCAAGCCAGATTAGGTTATCGGGTTCTTCAGGATCATACCTGTAGTCAGCAAATGCTGCTCTCAAATTTTCACTATACTCCTCCTCAACCGCTGGATCCAGCTCTAGCGTCATTAAAGTATCCCCAAGCAGCGAATACGTTTGGGCTCCGTCCGGTACTGAAGGCAGATTTGGGGCATCATTACACGCCATTGCGGTGAGTGTAATAATCAAAAGTATCAGCGTCTGTTTTATATTCATCTGTTTATTGATTTATGCTCTTCATTAAATTTTCGGCCGTTATAATTCATTTTCAAAATCTAATCTTTAGTACAACCTCTTCACCGTTCCGAAGAACGGTTACTGAAAGTTCATCACCACGCTGAAACTCACCAAGGCTTTCCATATAATCGTAAATATCTGCAATTTCTATCTCGCCCATTTTCACAATTACGTCACCCCGCAGCATCCCCGCTTCCTCTGCTGGATCTCCTTCACGTACTCCATCGATTTTAAACCCTGAACCGGAATAAGAATAATCAGGAAGCACACCGAGAGTGGGGCCATCAAAATCAAATGTTGATCCGCGCGGATCACTCGATTCCTGGAATCCCATTTCCGAAGCTTGGAGCCGATCCAGTCTGCTGATCACCTTAACCGTATGCTCCACAACTTTTTTAATTCCATCATAGTTGATTTTTTCAGGCGTGTCTGTGGTCCGGTGATAATCATCATGAGTTCCAGTAAAGTAGTGCAAAACCGGGATTCTCGCTTCGTGAAAGGATGCGTGATCGCTTGCTCCTGTGCCCGCAGGCGTTCTGGCAATTTCGAGTGAATCTGTGCCGATCTCATCCAGTATACTTTCCCAGCGCTCGGCTGTGCCAGTTCCAAAAATTGTGAGCCGGTTATTCTCCATCCGCCCTATCATATCCAGATTGATCATCGCCACAACGCTGTCGGGACTCATCTCCATTTGATCAACGTAAAATCCCGATCCAAGCAGTCCCATCTCCTCACCTGAAAACGCTATAAAGATGATATCTTTTTCAGGAGTGTTTTCAGAAAAGTGGTCGGCCAGCCAAAGCAATCCAGCCGTCCCCGATGCGTTGTCGTCCGCACCGGGATGAATGCCCGGATCTTCATCCGTCTCCAT
>CAZXYQ010000293.1:0-2321 GCA_964644975.1 uncultured Rhodohalobacter sp. | reverse complement strand
AAAACCCGCCGGCTTGAATTTCTTCAGGTGGGGTTTTCCTCCGGCTTTGCGATGTAAAAAACAATGGTCCATAACTAATGGAGATATTTTAAATCTCTCACCGGTATGTTTTTTACAAGCATCGCACACGCCGGACAAAAACCAAACACCACCTTCAGAAATCACGATGCCGGAAGTAAATTTTCCTTATCAAAACTCTAAATTTAAAAAATAGGAGTTAATCAGCTTTCTTGAACTTTTGGTTACTGTAGTTCCAATATTCAGATTATAAATCTATTTGATGAGATCTAATTTTTCTAAAGTTAGTGTTTTCGTGTTTTTGTGGCCCAAATAAATTGGCAATCATCTTGTACCAAGAGCTCATGACCAAATTATTATTCAGAAGTCTTGGGGCTTAGATGCTTACACATATGTCAACGTTCAGAAACAGGAATGTAATCCCGCTTTGTGTGGCCCACGTAAACCTGTCGGGGACGCGAAATCGGTTCTTTGTTGTCGCGCATCTCTTTCCATTGTGCAATCCATCCAGGCAGGCGCCCAAGCGAAAACATAACCGTAAACATTTCGGTTGGAATACCGATTGCCCGGTAGAGTATGCCCGAATAAAAGTCCACATTCGGATAGAGTTTGCGATCCACAAAATAGCTGTCGTTCAGTGCCACTTCTTCAAGTGATTTGGCGATATCAAGCAGAGGATCGTCAATACCAAGTTCACTCAGTACATCATCACTCACTTTTTTGATTATTTTGGCACGCGGATCAAAGTTTTTGTACACCCTGTGGCCAAATCCCATCAGGCGGAAATCGCTGTCTTTACTTTTTGCTTTCTCAACCATCTTTTTCACATCACCGCCGCTGGCATGGATTTTTTCAAGCATCTCGATCACTTGCTGGTTTGCACCGCCGTGCAGAGGGCCCCAAAGCGCACAAACTCCGGATGAAATGGCCGCATAGAGGCTGGCGTGAGATGATCCTGCAATCCGCACTGTGGAAGCGGAACAGTTTTGTTCGTGATCTGCATGGAGGATCAGCAGGGTGTTTAGAGCATTCACCACTGTTGGATTGATTTCATACTCCTCAGTGGGCATTGCAAACATCATATGCAAAAAGTTCGCGCAATAGCTCAGCTTGTTTTGCGGATACATGATGGGGAATCCCTGCGATTTACGATACGACCATGCCGCTATGGTAGCGCTTTTTGCAATAAGTCGTTTAATAGTTGTATCGATCTGATCAGAATCCAGCTCTGAATTGTGAGAGTCGGGATAGAAGGTTGAGAGTGCGGCAATCATCGATGCAAGCACACCCATGGGATGAGCTTTGGCAGGATATCCCTCGTAAAGCTTCTTCATATCTTCGTGAATAAGCGTATGCCGGGTAACCCCGCTTGTGAAGGACTCCAGTTGATCGGCATTCGGTAAGTCACCATAAATTAGCAGGTATACAACCTCAAGAAATGACGCCTGCTCAGCAAGCTGTTCAATCGGGTAACCTCGATAGCGTAAAATACCTTTTTCGCCCTGCAGAAACGTAATGGCACTTCGTGTTGCGCCTGTGCTTTTATAACCCGTATCGGAAGTTATGTATCCGGTGCGGGCTCGCAGATCGGTAATATCGATCGCTTTTTCACCCTCAGTTCCTTCAATTATATTTAGTTCGTGTGTCTGGTCATCGAGTATTAGTTTTGCGGTATTCATTTGATCAATTGTGAGTTATTTTATTGTAATTCAGACAGTTATGGTAGATTTTGAAAAAAGAAAACGATGTTTGAATATAGTAGTTCTCTAACGTGAAATGTTACAGGGAAATTCTTAAAGCATCTCTGGGGAAATCCCTTAATTACTCGGGTTTTATCAAAAGTGCTTTTCATGCCAAGCCTAAGCGAAGCCAGGTCTTAACCTGATTGGGAAGACAGGTTTCTAAAAATGAAAGTCGGAGCATTAGATACTATGTGAGTTCGATATAAAGTTTTTAATTTTGGCAATGAATAAGTCCCCTCCATTTTTTTAAGAGGGGATTTAGGCTGACATTACCCCAAGTAATTTATAAAAGGCTGAAAATATTTAAACTGATTTTTAAAGGACCTCGAATTTATTGGCGGATTGAGGGAGTCTGCAGATCTGCGAAAGCAGAATTTCATACCGGCTCAGGTTGTAAAACCGATTCCTGACTTGATGGACCATTGAAATTATGCAGCAGATCGGCAACGACCGCCGCCAAGAAATTCGCCGTCTTGATCTTTTGGTTCGTTTTGCATCAAGGCAAAATGAACGAATGTAATAACGGCAAAGACAACAATTGTTTAAAGCCTACCAATACAT
>CAZXYQ010000292.1:0-2324 GCA_964644975.1 uncultured Rhodohalobacter sp. | reverse complement strand
AAAAAATCAAAGAGATTGAAGGAATATTGGCTGAAGATGAAGAATTATTACTGCTTGCCGACTGGTTTGAAAGCTTTTATGAGAAATTAGATGAGGAGAATATTTCAACAGATAAATCACCGGCTCCCGCTACGCTAACATTAACCTCAATGAATGACGAAAAGAGATATAAAAGCAGGCGATTTATACTCGCTGCAAAATCTGAATCACCACAAATTAATCATGAGCATGTTAAAACATTTCAGTCTTTAGAGCATAAAACTCTTATGCGGATTCTAAAGAGAAAATCTGACAATACTTACTATTTGCACGTGATTTCAGATTTTATTGAAGATGAAGATGTGATACTTCTAAAAATGGAAAAGGATGCAACTTTTAAAATCAGTAAACCCGGCGGCAAACTTATACTTGATGAAAGTGAACTTCGTGATTTAGACCTGGAGGAGAGTAATCTTTGTGAACTGCTGTTGCCTTTAATGAGCTGCAAACTCTCGCAAGAAAGTTCATCAAGAGATGGATATGTTATCAGCAGGGCCGGCAGTGACTTAAATACCGTAGAAATTTCTTTCACCGGGAACGAAGTAAAAATTGTAGCCGATCCGGACACTCTTAGTGCCGAACCTCATAAACTATTGATTTCAACAAATACAGGAAGTTCAATTTGGAATGTAGACCGGGGAGTTGCAATTCTTCCACAAAAGGAAGTCAGAGGAAAAGATCTGAATCTGTTCTTTTATAACTAATCAGATTATGCCAGACCCCATTCACGTAGAAGAATCTTTTTTAAAGCTTGTTCGTGAGCTGGATGAAAACCCATCCATCAGGCAACAATTTCAGTACATCAGTGATTTTATAGAAATTCTGGAAGGTAAGTACCGAAAGTACGATAGTTATTTGATGCAGCTAGCAGAAATTATGCCCGAGTTTCGCTCAGTCCTTACATTTACGGGTATTGGCCCAAAAGAAGTTGAAGAGCTGCTGAATAAACTCAAGGAAGTTGCAAAATCTGTTTCAGAGTTAAAGGAAAGCGTAAGGTTTGAAGGATCCCTCAGAAGCCTGGAAAAGACAACCGGTATTCTTTACTACTTCGCCGGAGAAGATAAAAAAGGGGCCGAATTCCTGGAAACGTGGCTAAATGCAGAAAACCTGCAACAGGCTTTACTAAACCGGGACGGTAGCACCTCTGACTCTTCTGATACATCAGCACTTAAGAAGCTTGATCAAATCTTTTCTTATTTGCTGCAATCAAATCAGGTAAAAAATAAAAAACTGAATAATGAGCTATTGGACATTAAAAATGAAGTTCAATCACTGATTCGTCACAATCGAGGGTCAATTTTCGTACCTGTAGTTGAAGGCAGGAAAAAACTGATTGATGATTCATCAAATAGCTGGGGCCGGTTACGAAAAATTAACATTCGAATAACCGGTGAAAATGAAGTCGACAAAGATAAGATTATCCGGCGATTTGAAATTTTCGGTACGGAGCAGCCGTATGAACTTGAAAGCAATACCGTTAGCGATGCTGTAAGGAAACTTTATGAACACAAATTTGGCTCAGAACTTGAGAAATATTTCAAAGGTAACCTTGAGTATGAGCTAACCGGAACCTACCATCAGGGATCTTCATATCTGGCAGCTGTTGCTGCTTTATGGTTTAGTGAAATCCAACATCATGAATACCGGATTGAGCGCTTCGAAGTAAATTCCCAAATTGCAATCACCGGTGGTATTGATCAGTATGGGTTTCTTATTCCTGTAGCCGAAGAGGGTATTAAAGAAAAAACTAAAGCCGCCTTCTATTCCTGGTGTCCCTTTTTGGTTGTACCTAAAGCTCAGCAGCAGTTGTTTGAAAATAATGTTCAAATACTTAGGGAAACTTATCCTGAAAGAGATCTGAAAATCATCGGCCTGGAAGAACTGAAAGAACTCTTTTACGACAGGCGATTGACCATTCACATCAATCCATCAAAGTTCAACCACTACGCAAAGCTTACGTGGAAGAAAAAATTTGAGGCCGCAGGAATTGCGATCATTCTGATCATGGCAATGGCCATATTCCGGCTGGCTTACGGCCCATTGGACCAGAACCCGGTTCTATACTCTTTTGCGGGAGAGGTACTGCAAATAAAAAATCAATCTGAAGTTAAGCTTGAAACTATTCAGGTGGGAAGGCAAACCGTTCAAAGGGCGGAAAGGCGGCCGCAATCCAATTTTGTAGTTTTTCATGACGTAACGGGAAATGGCAGGGAGGATGTTGTTTGGGCGGATATTGAAGAAGGCGAGAATTTCAGAAGTACAACATTATACAGTAAAAGTCTGGG
>CAZXYQ010000291.1:0-2330 GCA_964644975.1 uncultured Rhodohalobacter sp. | reverse complement strand
ACAATCCACATGCATTTTATCCTGAAGGGTGATCATCTGGATGAGAAAAAAGTATCGCGAGCTATCGATCTGTCACTGAACAAATACTGCTCCGTATCCAAAACGCTGGAAAAGACAGCGACGATTACAAGTAGCTTTGAGATTGGTTAGATTTGAGTCTTGAGTGAATTTGAAAGTGGTTTTTTGATTTGTGCCAGTTGTTGCTAATATTTAATCATTACCGGTTAACCTTTAACTACTGAGCCCTCTCATGACACACGACTCAAGACTCACGACTATCATTCTGGTAACACTCACCATCACGCTACTCATTACCGCCTGCAGTGATGACTATCCCGATGATATACTGCTTTTCACCAATGTAACGATTTGGGACGGAACAGATCAGTCGCCGGCACAAAATTCTGCCCTTATTACTCATAATGGCAAGGTGCTGGAAATCATTGATATGACCGATCCTGATTTCCCCGAGGAGGCAGATGCCATTGATTTGGGCGGGCGCTATTTGATACCCGGCCTGATTAATGCACATGGTCACGTTGGAATGGCACGGGGCCTTGAGACGGGCACTGATATTCACTCCGAAGAAAATGTGATTGAACAATTGCAGCTCTACGCCCGGTATGGAGTCACAACCGTTGTAAGCCTGGGGGATGAACCGGATGAAGCTTTTACTGTTCGTGACAGGCAAAACTTTTCAGAAAGCGGAATGGCACGTTTGTTTTTGGCAGGACCAGTGCTGAATCCTGCCACACCCGAAGAAGCTCATGATGCCGTAAATGAACTGGCACTAAAAAATCCGGACTGGAGTAAAATTCGTGTGGATGACGGCCTGGGAACCCGCGAAAAGATGAACCGCGAAACCTACGCTGCCATTATTGAAGCTTCGCACAGCCATAATATTCCGCTTGCCGCCCATATCGTAACACTTGAAGATGCCAAAGGAGTTGTGGATGAGGGTGCCGATCTTGTAGCACACAGTGTTCGCGATACAGAAGTGGATCAAGATCTGATCAGCCTGATGCTTGATCGTGATATCTGTTTAACTCCAACACTGACCCGTGAGATATCTGTTTTTATTTATGCGGAGCGGCCTGACTTTTTTGATGATCCGTTCTTCCTTGATGAGGCAGATCCCGAAGTGATTGAACAATTACAACAACCTGAAATTCAGGAAAGATTTACCGGCCGCGCTGCCAATTTTTATAGTGAGGCTCTGTCGGTAGCTAAGGGAAACATGATGTCACTGCACAATACCGGTGTTCGAATTGCGATGGGCACCGACAGTGGGCCACCGGCCCGATTCCAGGGATATTTCGAGCATTTGGAAATGGAAATGATGCAGGATTCGGGGATGACTCCCCTGGAAGTACTCACCTCTGCCACACGCTATGCAGCAGAATGTATGCAAATTGATGAAGAGCTCGGAACCCTCGAAAAAGGCAAGCATGCAGATTTTGTTGTCGTTGATGATAATCCATTTGATGATATCCGAAACCTCAGGGAGATTTATGATGTTTATATTGGGGCACAGCGGGTTTACAGAGGCAATAACTGATTATCGAAATTTTCTGTTTCTCGCAGATGTGCGCAGATGAATCGCAGAGTTACGCTGATTTTCTGCGTTCATCATCGCTTAATCTGCGTAACTCTGCCCCGAAGGGATCCCTTCGGGACGAGAACCTCAAATGGTAAGATTTATTCAAAACTGAAAATTCTAATTTAGATTAAAAACATAAACCTACTCATGAAAACCTGGAACCTCTACCTGGCCGGAGAAATCCACTCCGACTGGCGAACTGAAATCAAAAAGAGAATTGAAGAGGAAAACCTGCCGGTGAACTGCACGGCACCCGTCACCGATCATCCCGCAAGTGATAACTGCGGAACCGATATCCTCGGTGAAGAAGATCAGGATTTCTGGAAAGACCGTAAGGGAGCACTTATCAATTCCATCCGCACGCGCACCCATATCGAGGATGCCGATATCGTAGTAGTGAAATTCGGCGAAAAGTATCGCCAGTGGAATGCCGCTTTTGATGCCGGTTACGCCTCAGCCCTCGGTAAAAAGCTGATCATCATCCATCCCGAAGAGTTCAACCACGCATTGAAAGAAGTAGATGGCGCTGCGCAGGCTGTTTGCCGTGAGCCTGAACAGGTGGTTGAGATTTTGAAGTATGTGATCAGGAAGGAGTGACGGACTCACCCCCCTCTCTGCGAGCAGAGAGGGGGTGACTTCGAAAATAGATCGGAGACAAATAAATAGTTGGTTAACGTGAATTCGAGATAAGAATTTGGAAAAAGAAGCTCACCTCCTTCGTAAGGAGGGG
>CAZXYQ010000290.1:0-2348 GCA_964644975.1 uncultured Rhodohalobacter sp. | reverse complement strand
AGAACAGTTCGGCTGTCGCCATCCACTTCTTCTTCGCGATAAGCATCGCACAGCGCCATCAGCGTGCAGCGGTCCAGTCCGATAGAGGTTTCTACCACATACGGGATGTATCTTTTCTGCTCTTTTTGATCAAAGTACTCCATTTTCTTACCGGAGTATTCCTGGTGCCGCGATAAGTCAAAATCAGTGCGGTTATGGATTCCCTCCACTTCCTGCCAGCCGATCGGGAAATTAAACTGAATATCAGCCGCCGCGCGAGCATAATGCGCAAGTTTGTCGTCAGGGTGCGGAGCCACTCTCAGGTTTTCTTCCCTGATTCCCAGGCTCTTAAACCATTCGAGCCGGGTGTTGAGCCATTCTTCATAGCTTTTTTCATCTTCGCCCGGCTGAACAAAATATTGCATTTCCATCTGCTCAAACTCCCTCATGCGAAATACAAACTGCCGTGCCACAACCTCATTTCTGAATGCTTTACCAACCTGTGCAATGCCAAACGGAATCTGAACACGAGCGGTATCCAGCACATTTTTATAATTCACGAAAATACCCTGAGCGGTTTCCGGGCGCAGATAAATGGCGTCATCATCATCTTTTGATGTAGCCCCGTAATGCGTTTTAAACATCAGGTTAAACTGGCGAACTTCGGTCCAGTCAAATGCTCCTGAT
Organism: uncultured Rhodohalobacter sp.; assembly: GCA_964644975.1. Lineage (GTDB taxonomy): Bacteria > Bacteroidota > Rhodothermia > Balneolales > Balneolaceae > SW132. Next base: position 1,682 of record CAZXYQ010000290.1, on the reverse strand, counting down.
TCGGGTGCTTTAATTTCCTCTTCCATGATGATATCATACAGATCCTCACAAAGGCCTTTCCGCGTGCCGGTAGTATCCAGTTTTTGCTGAAGTTCATCGGCCTTATCACTTTTACCCTTATCACGCAGTTTCTGAATGTGCTGTTCAATCAGCATATCCGCGCGATACCGTTTTTTAGATTGTTTATCATCAATCATCGGGTCGTTAAACCCTTCCACGTGCCCGCTTGCTTCCCACACTTTTGGATGCATGAAAATTGCCGCATCCACACCAACAATATTGTCATGGGTTTGCGTCATCGCTTTCCACCAGGCATCACGGATGTTACGCTTCAACTCCACGCCAAGCGGTCCGTAATCATAAACAGCCGACAGCCCTCCGTAAATCTCGGATGATTGAAAAATAAAACCTCTTGCTTTCGAAAGGGAAACAATTTTGTCGAGGGAATCTAATTGTTTAACGGACATTTATCTGCTGCGTAATTTTAAAATTTTGTTTGAAGTATGAACTCTGATTATTAAGAGTTGCAAAGATAGGAAAAATATGGCCATTGATGAACCGATTGTATGATACATTCCTTATTTTAGTCCTCGCAAAAGATCTCTGCTTGCAAGGTGATAATTACACAGTGAAATTAAATGAGATTTGAAGTTGTGTGATCAGAGTGATTTCAGAATATTCACTCTGTAACTTACCGGATAATCCGGTGAATTTAATACCCCGAACAAAGTATAATTTTTAAACAATCATTTTAGAATGCCAGGTTTTAATGTAGGTATCCTTGGCGCTACAGGCGCTGTGGGGCAAAAGTTTATACGTTTATTACAAGATCATCCATGGTTTACAATCACCGCTTTGGGAGCCTCAGAGCGATCGGCCGGGAAAAAATATCAGGAAGCTGCAAACTGGATTGAAGCTGTATCAATGCCGGATTCTGTTAAGAATATTCTAGTAAAAAACTGTGAGCCCGATGAATTCACAGATGTGGATTTTGTTTTTTCCGGGATGGATGCATCCGTGGCAGGGGAGATCGAGAGAGCATTTGCCGAATCCGGAATTCCGGTGATCAGTAATGCGAAGAATTTCAGGACTGATCCGGCTGTGCCGCTTCTCGTGCCCGAAGTAAATCCCGATCACATTGAGCTGATTCATCAGCAGACTTTTACGGATGATGCCAGCGGATGGATCGTGACCAATCCAAACTGTGTGGTAGTTCCGCTGGTCATGTCGCTTAAGCCGCTGAATGATGTGTATGGAGTGAAAAGTGTGATACTTACATCGATGCAGGCAATTTCAGGAGCCGGTTATCCCGGTGTGCCCAGCCTTGATATTTTAGGAAATGTGGTTCCGCTGATCGGCGGTGAAGAACCCAAGATCCATTCTGAGCCGTTGAAAATTTTGGGTAATTTTGAGGATGGAGCAATCAAACACGCCGAATTGCCGATTCAGGCAACGGCAACCCGGGTACCTGTTGAAAACGGCCACCTGCTTTCGGTGAGTGTGGGTCTTGAGAAGAAGCCATCAGATGCCGATGAAGTAATTGAAACCATCAAAAACTGGAAAAGCCCGATCGGTGATTTGGAACTGCCATCAGCTCCTGACTTTCCGCTTTTCTACCATGATGATGAGCGATACCCGCAGCCCCGTTTACATGCTGACAGCGAAAAGGGGATGCGAACGGC
>CAZXYQ010000289.1:0-2353 GCA_964644975.1 uncultured Rhodohalobacter sp. | reverse complement strand
ATCATGGTTCAGGAACTCTTTGGCACAGACGGTGCCGCACTCGACAGGGAAATTTTTGACCTGGCATCGGGGATACACGCCGAGCAGGTTACAGAGATTGAGCGAATGAGGCTAATGCTCGAAAACATGAATCAATAATTTTATTACACAAATAACAAACAGACAATCAGGTATGAAAAAGTTAATTCCGGGAATGATGCTGATGGTTGCCGCCACATTTTTGGCTTACAGCTGCGCATCATCAGATGTGACGAATAATCAGGGAAGCGAAGAGCGAACTCCGCTGATTCCAATTACAGAAGTAGAAGTACCAAGCCCCGATCCTCGCGTAGGTTTAGGTGCCGGTGTATTCGATGCCGAAGAAGCAATATGGAACCTTCGGTTATTATCAAACACCCCGCCGCCCGAAGATTTTGTGGGTTCTTGGGGAACAGATCTCGCATTCAAAGATAATTATGCGATACAGGGCAATTATAACGGTTTTATTGTTTGGGATATCAGTGATCCGGCAAACCCGGAGGTTGTTGTAGATTATCTCTGCCCAGCCTCACAAAGTGATGTATCGATATACGGTGATCTGCTGTTTGTTTCCGGAGAAGGCCTTGAGGGACGCCTGGATTGCGGAACCGAAGGAGTTCAGGAAACCGTGAGTGAAGAAAGGCTGCGTGGAATCCGGATATTTGATGTCTCCGATATTACAAACCCTGAGTACATTCATAATGTACAAACCTGCCGGGGCTCTCATACACACTCGGTTCTTGTAGATCCCAATGATGATGAGAACATTTACGTATACGTTTCCGGGTCAGCCCCTGTTCGTCCCGAAGAGGAACTGCCCGGCTGTGTGGATGCATTTCCTGAAGATGACCCTGAAAGTGCCCTTTTCCGGATAGAAGTGATTAAAGTGCCGCTGGCAAATCCGGAAGAAGCTCACATCGCAAACTCTCCACGAATTTTTGATGATCTTGAAGCACCGCCAACCCGTGACCTTACCCCTGAAGAACGCGAAGAACTGGAGCAGGCACGAGCCGAAGGACGCTTTATTGCAACCATGATGGGACGTGAACGAGTACTTTGGGATGGAATGGCAAGAGCTTTTCTTGAGCAAATTGTTGAAGAACGCGGCGGTACCGGAGAACCAACTGCTGCCGACAGTGCCGCTCTCAGAGACCGTATCGATGATTTTGTGGATGAAATGCTGCAAGCCCGTGGCCGCGGAGCTGAAGCAAAAGGGCCAAATCAATGCCACGATATTACACTTTACCCTGAAATAGGGCTTGCCGGCGGAGCGTGCGAAGGGTACGGTCTGCTGCTGGATATTACCGATCCGCTCTCACCAAAACGAATTGATGCCGTAGCTGATTCAAATTTTGCATACTGGCACTCTGCAACATTCAATAATGACGGAACCACTGTATTATTTACGGATGAGTGGGGCGGCGGAACGCAGCCCAAGTGCCGTGAGTCGGACCCAATGGAATGGGGAGCAAATGCTATCTACTCAATCGTGGATGGAAAAATGGAATTTCAGAGTTATTTCAAGATGCCTGCACCGCAAACCGAAATGGAGAACTGTGTAGCTCACAACGGTTCTATGATTCCGATTCCCGGGCGTGATATTATGGTGCAGTCTTGGTACCAGGGCGGTATTAATGTGTTTGATTTTACCGATCCGGCCAACCCCGTAGAGATCGCTTTTCACGATCGCGGGCCGTTAAGTGCAGACCGGATGATGGCAGGCGGAAGCTGGTCGATCTACTGGTACAACGGTTACCTGGTAAACTCTGACATGGTTCGCGGACTCGACATTTTCGAACTTGAACCGAGTGATTTTATCACAGAAAACGAAATAGCTGCCTCGCATACAGTGCGGCTCGAAGTTTTTAATCCGCAGGGACAACCGATGTTTGTGTGGCCGCCGTCTTTAGAAAAAGCACTGGCCTTTACCGATCAGCTCGAAAGAAACCGTGAGCTCGATATGCAATCTCTGGATATGATACGCGCCGGAATTGCAGATGCTCAAAATGCGAGTGGAGCAGAACGAAACAGATTGCTGAATGAGCTTGCCTCAGAAGTTGAAAACAGAAAAGAAAATTCAACAAATGGTGATAAAGTTCTGAGAATCGCTGAAACGCTCAGAGCCGTTTCTGAGTAGCAACAAGTTTCTAAAAAATTATTCCAAACCGGCAGCGGGTGTTTTCATCACAGATACCGGCTGCCGGTTTTTTTATTTTCGAGTTTAGAATTCTGATTTGGGAGGGACATTTTCCGGCCTTTGAATTCAAGAAGTATTTTAGAATTCCAATAATCGCATGTGATGTTTCTAAAAAACACTGCGGTGAAGAACCTTAAA
>CAZXYQ010000288.1:0-2363 GCA_964644975.1 uncultured Rhodohalobacter sp. | reverse complement strand
GGTATAAATATTTTTATGATGAGGCTTCAGACGAATATGACGGATGGAATGACAGGCGCTATGACTTCAGCGTTCACGCCATTTTTCTGCTCACCGAGCTGCGCAGTGAAAAATCACTCGATAACATCCTGGACTTGCTTAGTCAGGGAGACGAGTTTCAGGAATTCTGGTACGGTGACCTTTTGGAGGTAATATTTTCTGAGTCGGTTGCTATACTGGGGGAAGGGAATCTTCAGGCAATCACAAATTTCGTGAAGGAGCCCGATCTGGATGCATACAGCAGACAGATTGGAGTATCGGCACTTGAAGATATGGTCAGACTTGACGTAACACGCCGGAAAGAGGTCATTGAGCACTTGGGGGATCTGATTCAGTTCCACCTTGGTCAGCTCGATAACGACCGCATTATCGACACAACCCTGCTCAGCTTTTTGGTTTGGAGCTGTATCAATATCTCAGCTGAGAAACTTCTGCCCTCCATAAGGAAACTGTTTGAACATAACCTCATACACGAAACAATGGTAGGCAACTTGCAGGCGGTAGAAAATGATATTAAGAAAGAAATGTATGGTGGTAACGATCAGCCCAAAACTATTTTCGAAAGGTATGAGTATCTAACCGATGTTCCGTTTATAGGCGGTTTTGTACCACCTAACGATTTACCGGATTACAACGGCGGAATGAATCTTTTTTCAGATTTCCCTGAAGATGACTTCCCCTCTGCGGCTCTGCCTTTTCAGTCCAGCCCGGAACCTGAAAAAAATTTATATAAAGATGTAGGCCGCAATGACCCATGCCCGTGCGGCAGCGGCAGGAAGTTTAAAAAGTGTTGTTTGTGATTTTTTGAGGCTGATAGTGACGGTTAGTAGATTCACTCCAGCTCACAAACTTTCTCCAATCCGTATATAAATATGTACTGTTGAATACGTTATACATTCAGACAGTTTAGATATAAAAAAGGGGAGGGAATATGCGATTACGAATTGGGTTAATTACATCTGTGATATGTACTCTTTGGGCGCTTCCTTCACTGGCACAGATCTCTTCTGAAATTACCCTTGCCGGTTTCAACCACAGGCCGGTTGTGCAAACGCCGGCTATTGGGTTTGCCACCATTACGGTTGAGCGAGACTCCCTTTTTATTGAGGGGGAGTTCCAGGATCTTCGCGGGGTTTACTGGGCCGCCTATGTTCACTACGGCGACATTGGTAAGACCGGCCACAGAATGCTTCGCCTGACGCCGGATGTTGCAGAAAACAGAAGTTCAGGCGTGTTTAAAAAAGGGGAGAATGCGTTTAAGCTTACCGACACGCTTCGGGATGCACTGCGAAAGGGTCAGCTCTATATTAACGTTTCCTCAAACCGTCATCAGCACGGTGAAATCAGGGGCCAGATACCCAGAATGTAGCGCCAATCCTAAGCGTCACTTTTTTTGATCTCCGGTGTTCTTTTGTAAAAGAAGCTTCTGTCTTTTTTTACATCATCATACGTATATACCCCTTCTTTACGGTGCTCATACATAAAGCCTGCAAGTGAAAAGTCGCCCAGGCATGCCGTGGCGTGCATCACAAGAAAGATTGAAACCCCGTAAAAAACCCATCCATACGTCATAAACAGCGCGGCTAATCCAGCTATGGTCAGAACCACAAACGGGGTGAACGCGAGCCAGTAGAACTCTTTTTCCGACACCACAAAGTGATCGGCAACGGCCGCAACAGCACCCTGATCGAGCAGAAGCTTCAGCTTTGTTTTGCGCGCACCCAAAATTTTATAGACAAGCAGATGCAGCAGTTCATGAAGCAGAACGCCCACTGTAAACGTAAATAATATGCCTGCGCCCAGACCAAGGAAAAATGCTGAGGTATCCCACCGGCCAATCCATACAAACAGCACAACGGCTATTAATATCAATGTACCGTGTTTGAAGGCGGCGGTTACAGGATTTCGGGTTTTTAAATTCTCAAGGATAAACGGAACCATCTCGTTGTGGTCCAGATCCTGTAGTTTTTTGTATTTGTCGAGATCCTGCAGCTCTTCCGGCGTGGGCTTCTCTTTGTTTCTGACAGCCATATATAAATAATGATTAATCGATATCGTAAGATAGGGCCTATTCCGATGATTTCGAATCAATTCAACAAAAGATAGAGCGGGTGCAAGCTGATACTGGCTGTACGGCAGGCGGTGTTAAGGTCGCGGGACATCGAGTCAGGCTTTACAACGGAACAAGGGAACCGACCTGCCGAGAGTGCAAGTGGGTGCAAGCAGAAATCCTGCGAGGCCCAAACTTGGCAGGCAGGGCGGATCAGCGCGTAGTAGTGATGATGGCCTGTGAAAGCAGGCAGGAGCGAAAGGGCTGAGTCGTT
>CAZXYQ010000287.1:0-2383 GCA_964644975.1 uncultured Rhodohalobacter sp. | reverse complement strand
ATCCCGCCAAAGAGTTCGACGAAACCAAAAACAAAGCCGGTGCTTTGGTTGAGGCGTTAAGCCTGGCACTAAAAATAACTAAATAGATAACAGTATCGAGTATCAGGTATCAAGACAATCCGTCTCAATACCTGATACTCGATACTCAATATTCAAAAAATGACAAAACAAAAAACAATCCTCTCCGGCATTCAGCCATCGGGCAAGCTGCATATCGGCAACTACTTTGGGGCCATGCGTCAGCATATCCGGATGCAGGAGGAGGGTGATGCATTTTACTTCCTGGCAAATTACCATTCACTAACATCAGTAAACGACGGCAAGCTGCTTGAAGAATACACCATGGATGTGGTGCTCGATTACCTGGCACTTGGGCTCGATCCTAACAAGTGTACCTTCTTTGCACAGAGCGATGTGCCGCAAACCACCGAGCTGGCTTGGATTCTCGGATGCCTCACTCCGGTTTCACTGATGGAAAAGGGAGTGGCTTATAAGGACAAGGTGGCGAGCGGACTGAAACCGAATATTGGACTGTTCACTTACCCAATTTTGCAGGCTGCCGATATCCTGATCTATCATTCGCACCTGGTGCCGGTGGGTGAGGATCAAAAACAGAATATCGAAATATGCCGCGACCTCGCCGGCAAACTGAACCGCGCTTATGATGAAGAGCTGCTGATTATTCCCGAGGAGTACATTGTAAAAAGCGTGGCCACAGTTCCGGGCATCGATGGGCGGAAGATGAGTAAGTCGTACGATAACACCATCAACATATTTGCCGAGGGCAAAGCGTTGAAAAAGCGTGTGATGTCGATCCAAACTGATTCTACAGCACTGGAGGATCCAAAAGATCCCGATACCTGCAATGTATTCGCGCTGATCAAACTCTTTGCTGATGATGAAACCAGGAAAGAAGTTGCGGAAAAATACCGTGCCGGCGGGTATGGTTATGGCCACGCAAAAAAGGAATTACTGGGGCTGATTGAAGGTTACTTTGATGAAGCCCGTGAAAAACGAAAAGAACTCGAAAAGGATCCCGATTACGTACACGATGTACTCCGTGAAGGTGGAAAAAAAGCACGCGAACGGGCTGAAACGGTTATGGAACCAATACGTGAGGCGACGGGGTTGTTTCGAAGTTTCAAATACTGAGTATTGAGTAGCAAGTATCAAGTATTGAGACAATCGTCTTGATACTCAATACTTGCTACTCGATACGAATAACTATAAATCTGATTCAATTTTTTATTAGTGTATATAGCATCTTTTGTATTTCAACCAATGAGTCGATCAGTAAATCAAATTTGTTGACATGTAAATAACCTAGGTTTTTCGATATGATGAGTTGTGTTTCCAATTCATAAGAAGAACCGTTTGCAATATGCAAGAAATGTACAAAATCTTTATATGTAGATCTTCCGGCTCCTTCTGCGATATTCGAGCTGATGGAAACTGCGCAACGCCTCATTTGAGATGTGATGCCATATAATTCAGATTTAGGATATGTTGATGTTGCCTTGTAAGTATCAGTCGCCAATAAAACAGCTTTTTTCCAGATTTTTAACTCTTTGTAATTATGCATAACAATAAATTTTTATTTCAGGTTGTATTAGTATGAAACACAAAACCGAAAAACCTTACACAAAAATCTTAATGCTACTCCAAAGTACTTGATACTCAATACTTGCTACTCGATACTCAAAAGATATGATCCTAATAATCGACAATTACGACTCCTTCACCTATAACCTGGTGCACATTGTGGCCGGGGTGACGGAGGATTACTCAGTAATCCGGAATGACGACATGACCGTGGAGGAAATTCGTGAATTGAACCCGGAGAAAATCCTGATCTCACCGGGACCGGGCAGGCCGGAGAATGCGGGGATAACAGAAGAGGTAATTCGTAAGCTGGGACCGGAAATTCCGGTATTGGGAGTTTGCCTCGGTCACCAGGCGATCGGACAGGTGTTCGGTGCCAAAGTGGTGCATGCACCCAGCCTGATGCACGGTAAAACTTCGGATGTGTACCATGACGGCAAAGCGGTTTATAAAGATGTTGAAGATGGATTTATTGCTACACGATATCACTCTCTTGCACTTGACCCCGCATCGGTTCCTGAAGATCAGTTTGAAATATCAGCCCGCACCAAAGACGGTGTAATTATGGGAGTTCGCCACCGCGAGTACCCGATTGAGGGCATTCAGTTTCATCCAGAGAGTATTCTGACAGTTGAGGGGCCAAAAATTGTGAGAAACTGGTTAATGCAGAAACAAAAAGAAGTAAATATTAAATAAGATATTGTGAATCAAACATTTACAGAATACTTAGAGATAATTTCTATTGGTGAAAACCTGCAAGAAGAGCAGGCCTCGCATGCAA
>CAZXYQ010000286.1:0-2394 GCA_964644975.1 uncultured Rhodohalobacter sp. | reverse complement strand
GGGAAAGCTCTGAAAACTGTGCGATGATTTCTGCTGCAAGCTCCGGTTCATCGGTTATCAGGCCTGCGGCTCCGTTCTGAATTGCATTGATCATATCATCCGCCCGGTTCACAGTCCATGCATATACGGGCTGATCATTTTCGGATGTACTTCTGATAAATCCGGAGGTGATATTCTGATGATTGATTGCAAAAAAGTTCACAGGCATTGCGGCAAGATCACCGGCGGCAAGGGCCGATACATATCCCACTTCAATATCCGGTGCAAGCTGCCGTACCTGGTTAACTGCCCGCATGGATAGCGACATCAACGGCGACTGCTCCTCCATTTCATATTCCCTGATCAGCCGTATTGCCTCTTCAGCCAGTTCGGGATAAAAGCCATAATATTTAAGCTCGGTGAGAAGTATGATATGCCCATCCGCTATCTCAAGAAAATCCTCAAATGTGGGTATGATTAAACCTTCATCCGGAAGATCAAGGTCGGTGAGCAGACGAAGATCCCTGATTTCATCATACGTAACATCCGCAATTCTTCTCGGATCGCCGGCTACTCGCATAAGGTCTGCATCATGCAGAATTACAATCCGCCCGTCTGCAGTCATCTGGAGATCGATCTCAGCCATATCCGCACCGACTTCAATCGAATTTTTTAATGCGGCGATACTGTTTTCAGGAGCGCCCAATGCGTTTGCCCGGTGTGCGATGTTCAGGATTTCAGGGGTATCTTCATCAACCGAACCGGTAAACAAATAGCTTGTCACTAATCCACCTGCCATAATAACCGATAAAAGTAATGCCAGCCGTAACGGTTTTGTCCACCACGTCAGAATTCTCACCATTTTTTGGGTCACTTTAATCAGACCGGGAATTTTAAACTCAACTTCGGGGAGTGCATAACTGTAATAGAATTTTGTGAGGATTACCGATAAAACCGAAAATCCGAAAAATGAAATGATCACGCCTGCCGTGAACGCAACAAACAGATAATTACCGGCAATAAATGCGATCAATCTTAGAGAATCGAAAGTGCCATAAGCCCATCCGGCCAAAAAATTAAAGAGTGAAAAGTTAAAAGCTTCAAAAGCGATCCTAACCAGGAACCAGATGATTACTGCCCCGGCTGCCGCTTTTAAAAACTGAAGTTTTTTCCGAAACGGAGTGAAAAACAGATCTCTTGCCGATTGCAACAACGATTTGCGCCCGTCCAGATACGCCGGTAAAACGGGAAGTAACGCTGCCACCGAGAACAATGCAAAGATCAGCCAAAGCACCGCCCAAAAACCACCCCATGTGAGTGCGCTGTACCACTCGGGCGGAGTTGTAAACAGATAATAGTTGATATCGAACTCAGTGAGGAAGAGATAGAAGACCACCCCAAGTCCTGCCAAGAGCGGCAATAAAAGAAGTATGGCTGCCAAAATTGAAAGTGCACAGAGTTTAACCAGCAGATGCACGCGCGGTGCAATGTGAAGTACAATCTCTTTGATCGAAATTTCCCGGCCTAACAGATCATCTGTTACGATCTGGAAAATTCCTGCATACCGAATCACAAAGCCGGTGATGACAATTAATATCGCAATAAAGAGATAGCTGAAACCAGCGGGCGAAAGAAAAAATGCTACCAGTTCCTCATTCCCGACAATCATTCTGTCCCCTCTGAACACGCCGCGATTGAGCAGCGAGATAAAAACCGGTGCCATCAGCGCTGTAAAAAAGATATACACCAATACCGTCCACACAGCCATCGGTTTCCACAGCCTCAAAACCGCTTTCCATGAAGAGCGTAAAAGCGGATTAAATACTGTATTTAATATTTTGTTCAGCATTTCAGCGGATTTTTTGATTCTGAAATTGTGTTCCGATGATCAGCAGAGCACATTAAACTATTAATCAATATTTTTGAATTGTTTCAAACTGCAATAAAAATCAATGAATAATAAAAGCATAAAACGGCTTAAGAAAAAGACTAAAGGGCTGCACATTGAATCCGTAAAGAGGCACATTTTTATTTGTGCAGATCAAACCATCCCCAAATGCTGTAAACTGGAAGCCGGCCTTGAATCCTGGAATTATTTAAAGAAGAGATTAAGAGAATTGGAGCTCGATCAGCAGGCCGGAGTGTTCCGAACCAAAGCAAACTGCCTCAGAGTATGCATGCATGGCCCGGTTTCAGTGGTTTATCCGGAAGGCATCTGGTACCGTTCCTGCACTCCTGAAGTTTTAGAAAGAATTATACAAGAGCACCTGATTGATGGAAATCCGGTTGAGGAGTATATGATTGCTGAGAATCGGCTTGGGGATGAAATTATTTGAGAAGAAATTAATCATGGTTTGTATTCTAACTTCGTCATTCCGGGTTATATTCGATTTAATAAGCCAAATTTAATTCTAG
>CAZXYQ010000285.1:0-2398 GCA_964644975.1 uncultured Rhodohalobacter sp. | reverse complement strand
TGAAATTAACTCCGATTTCTCCATTATATCCTCATTATTTAAGAAATACACTAAACAAAACTTGTGTATAGCATGGATAACCTGAACACTGTTGGTGTTATGCCGATGTAAGCACCCATTAAAAAATGAAATTTTGAAAAAATATTTACTTTTTCTGTTACTTTTTTCATTTTCGATAAGTTCATTTGGACAGATTAAAGAAGGGCAAGCCATAGATAGCCTTTTTACGGAATGGAACAAGTCTGATGTTCCGGGTGCTGCCTTAGGAATTATTAAGGACAGTAAATTAATTTACTCCGATGGGTATGGGATTGCAAATCTGGAACATGACATAGAAATTACCCCATCATCTGTTTTTTATATTGGTTCTGTTTCTAAACAATTTGTGACTTTTAGTATTTTACTCCTTGAAGAACAAGGAAAATTGGACTTAGATGATAAAATTCAAAAACACCTGCCTGATTTTCCAGAATACGATGCTCCCTTAACTATTCGACATTTTATACATCATACAAGTGGGATTAGAGATTTTTTTACTTTGATGTACTTAAATGGAAGAAACTATCTCGACATTTCAGATGTCGAAGAAGTCTATGAACTTATTAAAAGACAGAAGGAGTTAAATTTTTCCCCTGGCGAAAAATATTTATACAGCAATTCCTGCTATTTCATGCTTGCAATGATTGTTGAAAATGTAGCGGGTCAATCTCTTAAAGAATTTGCTCAAGAAAACATTTTTCAACCACTTGGAATGAAAAATACGCTTTTTCACGATGATAATACCGACCTGATTAAAAATCGTGCTTCTAGTTATAGTAAAAAAACTGATGAAGAGGGATTTAACAATTTGATCATGAAATTTGATCTTGTTGGCTCTGGTGGTATTTATAGCAACATTGAAGATTTGTATCTATGGGATCAGAACTTTTATAACAATAAACTTGGAAAAGGAGGGCAAGGTATCATTGACAAAATGCATGAAGAAGGACTTTTAAATAATGGGGAGAGTAGTGGCTATGCTTTTGGATTGAGTAATGGAACATACAAGGGATTGAAAACAGTAAGTCACGCTGGTGCTTTTGCCGGTTATCGGTCTCAATTAATACGATTCCCAGAGGAAGGTTTTTCTGTAATTGTATTGGCCAACCGAGGAGACGCAAATCCAACAAGAAAAGCATTTCAAGTAGCAGATATATTACTTAAAGATAAATTTGTTGAAGAGCCCGGGAATGAAGAAAGCGAGACAAATAATACAATTGCAACAGAAAAGTTTACCCTCAATCAATTAACTGGAAGTTATGAAATACAAGCTGGAGTTGTTTTAGAAATAACTGTAAAAAATGATTCTCTCCATGTTCTACAGGATTGGAATAACTCTTCATACAATATTCTTAATACTTTTGGAAACAACTATGAAATACCCAACAACTCCTCCATTCAATTTGTATTCTCAGAGTTGAAAGATGGTTTTACGGAAACACTAACACTCCTTCAAAATGGGGGTGAAACCATTTTTAAAAGACATGAGATAATAGAATTGCCTGATTTAAACTTAGAAGAATATACTGGTGAATATTATAGTGAAGAATTAGGTGTTTCCTATTTACTCCTAACAGAAGGTGATAAATTAAAAGTTGAAGTTTCTAATTACGATGCACAAGAACTGAGCCTTTATGACATAGATGCTTTTACTTCGGATATTGGTTTACTTCGATTTAATAAGTCAGATGGAGAGATAAAAGGTTTTGAACTTGATGCTTTAGGGGTGACAAATTTGAAATTCAAAAAGAAATAAAATTTTTGTGATGGCGGAAAGGGACTGCCGGAACAGGGCTGGGTCTGAGTATTACGCATGAATTGTGAAGGCGCATGGCGGTAGTTTGGACGTATATTCTCAACCCGGAAGAACGGTTTTTACAATCAAACTAAATGGGTAACTAGCGCTAAGATTCTTCCGCACTATTCGCAAAAAACATATAGGGCCAATGAAAACAACCAAACTGAATTACACGAACTCCTGGATATTTATTATCGGGCTGTTTGTGATCTCCACTTTTGTCTTTTGGCCGCGATACTACTCCAATTTATCTGATGCATCGTTTTATCTGCATCTGCATGCAATCACAGCCATTCTGTGGTTCGGTCTGCTGGTTGCCCAACCGCTACTCATCAAAAAACGAAAATTAAAGCTGCACCGGCTCTTGGGTAAACTATCCTACCCAATAGCTGCAATGCTGGTAATCAGCATCATCCTGCTTACACACACCCGCATTTCGGCAACCCCGGAAGAGCTCTTTGTCCGCCGTTCTTACACCATATATCTGCAGCTCTCTCTGGCTTTTTTGTTTGCCGTAACTTACGGGTTTGCCATCTGGTATCGGAAAACTAAAGATATACA
>CAZXYQ010000284.1:0-2398 GCA_964644975.1 uncultured Rhodohalobacter sp. | reverse complement strand
TGTTTGGGAAGTAATATGGGGCGTTTTTTATTCATAACATTTCATATGTGAAATAAAATATAGTGTATTTATACCAAGTATGAAATGTTATAGAAGTTAACTCAAAACCCATCATCAAACAGCGGTTCATCCACCGTATCGATGATCACTGAATGGAACTCCGTGTCGAACCACTCATGAAATAGTTTAAGCGTGAGAGGTTTTGGCCAGAGATCGGGATCGGTGTACCACCCCTCCAACTCCGATTCGAAGAGATTCCGGAAGTTCCGCTTGATCCAGGCCTGTTGCGTCTCCTCATTTTCCCCGTCATCATCGGAGATCAGATAAACAGTCCGTTCCATATTGACCACTTTTTCGGTTAGTATCTCGACATCTTTAACGGGATCAACGTCATTCATCCATTGGATGGCGGGTTCTTTGTATCGTATAAGAAGAGCAGTTCGGTTGACCATGGTGTTGTGTTTGGGTTTGGATTTGTGCCTTTGACCTTACAAGACTTCAATTAGAGACATAACTTTCGGACTTCCGTTTGAATGTTCAAATCATTCCATCAGTACCCGTTCTAATTTATCAATTGCCTGTTTATGCTTTTGGGTATCCATCTTTGAAATGTTCATCAATTTCCATTGAACTCCCGGCAGATCTTTAAGAATAGGGACCGGTATAAGCTCCCATTTTGGGGCTCCTTTTTTGAACGACATCAGAAATTCTTTTTCCTGATCTGTAAGATCATTCACGATTAGCCCCGGAAGCTTCTCCTGAATGTCGATCAATTCATCAAGAATGTCCTCTTCCTGCGTCATTCCTTCGAACTCTTTGTGGTACAAATCATCGATTGGCAGGATATTTGGATTCAGAAGTTCGCTCATGGGGCGTGAATGACTGATCAGGTACCCTATAAAAGCTCTTCTCACATTTTCGGTGATTCCTTCATTTTCAAGTAACAGCCTAACATCGAACAGATCCCTCGGATGCTGGCGGTCGAGAGCGGCACAGATTTTACCACCATACAGGTCTTCAAAGGATAGTGTTTTAACGGCTGTAAACAGTTCAAACTCCTCCTGCAAATTTTGAGAGAGTTCCATTTCCATCGCTCCATTTATCGCACCTCTCAGTACGGTATTCACCTCCAGTTTAACCTGAGCATCATCCAGATTGACTAACAATTTACTTAAGGCACCTCCACTTTTTAGCGGAATAGATTTTGCACCGGGTATCCGCTTGTCAATTTCATCTGATATGCTTTGAATTCCCTGACTAATCTCTCGCAATGATTCATCCCTGCCTTTAATTGGCAGATAGGTCAGGTCAATATCAACCGATAACCGGGGAAAATTCCGAATAAAAAAATTGATAGCCGTTCCACCTTTCAGTCCAAAAGCGTCAACGTTTGATAGTAATGGCAGCACTTGAAGCAACAACCTTACACGGCTTTGATATCCCGCTCTCATCGAACCTCTCTGTTTACTTCAGGCACGACGATTTGATATTTCTTATCCAGTTTTCCGCCTTTTATGATTTCCCGTTTTCCGCTGCCCAAATCTATGGATGACTCATCGATTCGATTAAACCAGCCATGCTTATAGGTTGCGGCCAAGTGGAGAAACAGACGCTTCACTTTTACAGACCGGCAACTCTCAAGCAGGGACTGCAAAACGGATGGACGCAACGTAGCCAGGCCCTCCATGATGTAATGTGCCTCATCAAAGCTTTCATTTTTCGGGATGTCATATACGTACTCCAATGCGGCTCTTTCCGGGGACGATAGCTGAAGCTCTATACCATCTATTGCTCTGTTTGTGAACCCTTTATCACGATCATCAAACATCTTTTTTGATCGCACCTCAAACGATACATCCCATTTCCGGTTTCTAAACCATGCCGGCAGCCATACATCTGGCTCCTTCCAGAGTACAATAGTTTGCCGGGAACTCATTCTTATGTAATGGGCAGACCCGTACAACTCCAGGGCCGTTTTTCCTCCAACATGAATCGCTAATTCGTTCATCGTTTGCAGCGTATAGACAACTCCCGCCCATGCAACCGTATCCTTGGGCCGTTTATATACACCCGTGTCCAGCTTTTCAAACCAGCCGCTTTTCACATAGCTCGCTGCCAGCTGCCTGGACACGCCTTTTTTTTCCAACCACTCATTGGTGATTAGTGTACCTGACGGCCATTCAGATAATATTTGGTTTATTTTATTCAAAATTTGTCAATTAATATATTACATATTCCGAATATATTAAACCATATTCAGTTTAAAAAATCTGGTATTTGAAAAGTTACACTTTACATATATTGGCTTATATAAACCATCATGCAGCGATTTTACCGGCAATACCGAGACCTAAACGTGTACGATAATTGCTAAATCGTAGAACTCGGTTCCGTTTCT
>CAZXYQ010000283.1:0-2398 GCA_964644975.1 uncultured Rhodohalobacter sp. | reverse complement strand
ATTGCCAGAATGGGTTAATTGGGGTAAGGTATTAAAAGTATTTCGTAATTGTATAAACTTGAAGTCAATTAAATGAAAATTTACGCCCTCGTTTATGAAATGATATCTGTTTATCTTTGTTTATCATACAGATATGGATTACCAGATATTTGTTAAGTGTTGAAAAAATATACGTACACCTTGTTAAATCACCCCGAATTGCCCGACTCTATTTTTGTAGGGTGGAGAGAGTTAGATTTATTTAACTCTGATGAGGAAGAATTAACAAAAGAAACAAGAAGCGGAAAACGGCTTATCCGAAAAATGATAAAATCCCACTTAGGGGCTACTGAGATAAGGATTTTAACAGAAAAATATGAAAAGCCGGAAGTACACTTTGCGGATTTTGATATCTCTGCTAGCTTCTCGCACACCCCCCGGCATATTTGCGGAGTAATCTCAAAAGATTATATTGTTGGTGTGGATATGGAAGAGATATCCAGAGAAGTAAATGACCGATTAAAAACTCGGATGATGCATGCTGAAGAGGAACAATCTTTGTACAACACCATAAGTACTATTAGAATCTGGACAATGAAAGAAGCAGCGCTGAAGGCTATTGGTACCGGATTAAGAAAACCGATGAATGGTGTAAAAGTCGAAATAAAATCAGATTTTTTGTTTTCAGCAGTTTTTGATGATGGAAAGCAAGCAAATGTTTGTAGTTTTCCTCATAGTAATCAGTGGATTTCAATCTGTTATTTTTAAATCATTCAATAAAAGAGAAACGCTATGAATATTAACTCGTTCACCCGCCGTGAGATAGAAGAGGGTTTGTTAACTGCAAGATATAATCAACCATTTATTTCAAATCCTGTACGTGTGTTGTTTAGCCCGGTAAAAATCGATAGAAACAATTTCGATGCCGTATGCAATACTTACAAAAACATTAATAAAGATGATTTTGATACGGTAGTAATTATAGAATCAGCTCCCGGTCCAAACAAGAAGAAGCTTCAAATGCCTTCAAACAAAACTTTTGTTACACCTTTAGGTGAAGTACAAGTTAATGACAGGCTGAGAAATGATCTTTGCGATGAAGACGACGACTTTTTTATTGAAGATGAAACTTACAGTGAAAGTCTTAGCCTGTACAATCAGTTGATGATGCTGCAATGCACACTGGACGATTTTACCGTACTAAGCTTACAAATAACAGAAGAGAGTTCATTTATAATCAAGGAACTTGCATTTGCACTTGAACACGTTCTTGCAGCTCACAATGCTCTGATCGTATTTTGCTGTGATTTAACGGATTACAACGGTCAGTTAAATTCAATAATCCAAATGGTACGTGACCGCAACATGGCAGGATTAATGAATTATCTAAACAGCGATGAAAAGAAAGGAGAGGGAATCGGAGCATTTTTTGCAGGCTTGCTCGTAGCAGATGAATGGAATTTAAGGATCAATTTTAAACTCAATAATAGCTCAGAAGCGGTTAGTGCTTTTGCAGAAATTCAAAAGCAGCCTATATTCGGGTAATGAACCCGTTTAAAACCGTATCAATTATTGGATTTGGAGCAGTCGGATCTTCTCTGGCTGAATACTTTAAGGATTCTGACTCTGCACTAGTCTCTGTATGGGACAGAAAAACTGAAGTTTGCAAAATTCGTGCGAGTGACAAACTTGCATCAGCCGGTAAAAACTTTCCTGAATCGCTGAAAGAACTCGGGAATACGATTTTTATCTGTACACCCGATGATCAAATTGCGAAGGTGGCTGCAAAATTCTCAGATTTATCGGGTGACTGGTCCGGTTACAATTTTGTTCATACCTCCGGAAGCCTTTCTGCAGATATTTTATCTGATTTAAAAATCAAAGGTGCCAAAACAGCTTCTATGCACCCAATTCAGACTTTTCCCGGAAATAAAAGTCCGGATAGCTTCAAGAAAATATGGATCTCACTTCAGGGTGATGATGATCTTTTGTCTGATCTCGAAATTTTGATCTCAGACTTTGAGTCAGAATGTTTACGGTTAAGCGGATCCCAGAAAGCAGCCATGCATCTTGCAGCTGTTTTTGCGTCCAATTACCTGGTAACATTGATGAGCGTGGTAGAAGGTGTTGCCGGCGATAATGATATCGACAACAGTATTGAGATTTTAAAACCGATCATCAATCAAACAGTTCATAATATTTTTGAGTCGGGCACATCAAAATCTTTAACGGGCCCGGTTGCAAGGGGTGATACAGAAACCTTAAAAAAGCATTTAAAGCTGTTAGGTCAAAACTCTGAAACAGCTGAGCTGTATAAGCAGCTTGGACTCAAATCTGTCCATATCGCAGAAAAATCCGGCAGAATTACGTCTGATAAAGCTGAAAAGCTCAGAGAGCTTCTTAGTCAGTGATTTAAAAT
>CAZXYQ010000282.1:0-2399 GCA_964644975.1 uncultured Rhodohalobacter sp. | reverse complement strand
AAATCTAGTCATGCTGGATCAATATATGATTCATGGATGACTCATCCGATGACTCATCCGATGACTCTTAGGATAGCTCACCGTTGACACCTCACTATGTTATCTTGCAGAATTATACTGTGTCTTCAAATCGTGGGTGCGGATCAACTTTTGTATTATTCTGCGCGACTCAGCGGTATACTCTGCGCAAATCAGCGAGAACGAAAATCCCAATACAATTGACACCCCATTTTTATCTGATACATTCAAATGTTTAGGACGCTATTGGTTTATAACTTAAAAATTAAAAGTTCTACAGTCCCGAAGTTTCGGGAATGTGGGTAACGAAAATCTAAGCATTTCAATTTTTAAGAGAAAATCTATAGGAAAATGATAGTATTATGGGCAACAAATCACCAAGTGTTCCAGCCACTTCCGAAGAGACCCCTGCGGGGGAAGGCACGAAAACACAAAGGTTAGTACTTTGATAATTATGCACTTCGTGGTACTTCGATCCGCCAGCCGGCGGACTCGTGGTAAAAACGATTCCAACTAATTTTTTAATTCTCTATTTCTTTCCAATATTGTCGAAGCATTTGTTTGAAGCTGAATACATTTCACCCACAAACCCGAAACTTCGGGAATGTAGAACCAAATTAAATAATGAAAGAAAATAGTTTTATCCGTGGCTGACTCCAATAATACAGAAACCGTTCTCCCGTTCTTGCCCGCAAAAGAATCGGCACTGTTTATTAAACTATTCGAGCGGTATATGGACTGGCTGTTGTGGAGACGTTTCGATTCCGTCTCAATAGAAAACGACTATTTGCCCGGTGATGGCCAAAAAACTATTTTTTATCTTAATCACTGTTCTTGGTGGGATGGGCTGATCCCCTTTTTACTGAACCAAAAAACATTCAGGCAGAATGCACGCGGAATGATGGAAGATAAGCAGCTCCACAGATACCCGTTTTTTCAGCGTCTGGGTGTTTTTTCAATCGGTCTCTCCTCCCCGAGATCTTCGATGCGGTCTCTGCGATATGCAATAAAATCTATGGAGCGGTCGAACGCCTCCCTCTATATCTATCCACAGGGAAAGATTGTGCCTTTTTCAATCGATGATCTGGAGTTCAAAAAAGGGATCGGCTGGCTTGCAAAAAGGCTTCCCGATGCAGATCTCGTTCCCGTTGCAATTTACATCCACACAAAAGAGAGCGACAAACCCAGGCTGGAAATATCGGTGGGAGCTGCTGTAGATGTAGATCCCAACCAGAAAGCAGATCGGATCAACAACGCCCTGGAGAAACGTTTGTCCGAACTGCTTAAATCTTTAGTTTATAAAGATGAATCTGAAAAATAACATCGCGTCTTAAACGCAGTGACGCTATCAGGCGGCGACTTCCTCTTTAAGACTCTGCTCCAAATCCCGTACTGACTCAAAGAGCTGCTTAAAGGAGTTGATTTCATAATACTGAGTCTGTATTTCAGACGTGACGAAATCGTTGTGGAGAATTTTATCCACGTCATATGGAGAAACGTTTATATCATCGTCAAATATATGGTTTGACTCTCCGGATGAAGAGAGAATTCCAGCCCCGTAGATGCGTGTCTGATCTTCCTTCTGCTGACGAATGAGTCCAAACTCAATAGTGAACCAATAGAGACGCTGAAGCTGCTTTTCAACCGTTTTATCGTGGCCATATTTCACGCCCATCTCACCAAACTTCTGTACAAAACTGGCGTACTGTGAATTCATCAGCAACGGAATGTGTCCAAAAATATCGTGGAACATATCAGGTTCTTCAAGATAATCGAGCTGACTCATTTTACGGAGCCAGGTAGAGGAGCAAAATTTCTTTTCCGAAAGAAGCTTAAAGAACTGATCTACGGGAATCAGACCCGGTACAACCATAATTGACCACCCGTTTTCGGCAAGCAGCTTTTCATTTAATTCATTGAAGTCCGGTATTTTATTGGGATTCAGCACGTCAGAAAGCTGATTCAGACAGTTCAAATATTCCGGGTGAGCTTTTCCGGGCAGATTTTTTTCCTGTCGTTCAAACAGCGTCTTCCAAACGTTCAAATCTTCCATCGTATACTTTTTGTAATCCTGCGTCATTATTTCCATTCTGTAGAGAGATTTTTCTGTAGATGATGGTTTTATTTTTTGCTTAAAAAAAGAAACCACCCGTATTCCGTTCCTTTTTTTAATTAAAACTCTCTTCTTCAGGCTCAGAAATTCCCAGTTACGGTTTATAGTAAAATATTGACGCCAGCATTCACTACCGAAACCAACCGACATTTTTCTTCTGATAATTGAAAAGAACGTTGAAGAAGTAAACCATAAACCCTTATATTTGATGCGCTCTACAATAGAGAATGCCTCGGTGGCGGAATTGGTAGACGCGTTGGACTTAAAA
>CAZXYQ010000281.1:0-2401 GCA_964644975.1 uncultured Rhodohalobacter sp. | reverse complement strand
TGATCGCGTTTTTGTGGTGCTCAATTTTTCAGATGAAGAGGTTGAGTTTACGTTCGATTCTGGAAGTCAGGGTGTTTGGAAGGATGTTTTTTCCGGCGATGACGTAGAAGTCAACGCTACAATGCAGCTGAATGGTCATTCCTACAAACTATTGGAAAGACGGTAATAAAGTAAGATTCAGAAATTCCCAAAATTAACTACGTTATATGAAACCACAACCCCGCCCCCGACTAAGTTTTTGGGAAATCTGGAACATGAGTTTTGGATTTCTTGGCATCCAGTTCGGTTTTGCGCTTCAAAATGCAAACGTCAGCCGAATATTTGAAACACTTGGCGCTAATGTCGATCTGATCCCTATTCTCTGGCTCGCAGCACCCGTCACCGGGCTGGTCATTCAACCGATAGTCGGATATTTTAGCGATCGTACCTGGACCCGTCTTGGTCGCAGAAGACCTTACTTTCTTTGGGGGGCGATCTTTGCATCGGCAGCGCTTGTAGTAATGCCAAACTCTCCCTACCTCTGGGTGGCAGCCGGTATGCTTTGGATTTTGGATGCCTCGATTAATATTTCAATGGAGCCATTTCGTGCATACGTAGGAGATATGCTTCCTTCGGATCAGCGAACGAAAGGGTTTGCCATGCAGAGTTTCTTTATTGGAACCGGTGCGGTCGTTGCATCGGCTCTGCCATGGATTATGACAAATATGTTCAATGTAGCCAATACTGCTCCCGAAGGAATGATTCCGCCATCTGTAAAGTGGTCGTTCTATGTTGGAGGGGCAATATTTTTACTGGCAGTTATGTGGACGGTGTTTCGCTCACACGAATACTCACCAGAGGAGCTTGATGCATTTGAGGAGTATGAAAACGATCTGATTGCAGATTCTGATGAAGTGAAGCGTGACATACCGATAGAAGCAGGAGAGGGGCAGAAAAAAATTACATTTGGTTATATTTTTACCTTTTTTGGAATCTTAACGTCGGCGGGTGTCTACTACGGTGGGTACGATGCTGAGCTTTATATTTTAACAGTTGGAGTTTTGGTTCTTGGCCTAATTTCACTCATTGCCGGATTTCTTCAGCGTGGGGGAAAAACTGAGCAGGGGCTTGTTGTTGTGGTACACGACTTTTTAACCATGCCCAAAACCATGATCCAGCTCGCTGTGGTACAGTTTTTCTCGTGGTTTGCTCTTTTTGCAATGTGGATCTATACCACTGCGGCTGTTACCTCACATATTTACGGAACAAGCGATACGACCTCTGTTCTGTATAATGAAGGAGCAGACTGGGTAGGCATTCTGTTTGCAGTATACAATGGCTTTGCGGCCGTTATTGCCTTTGGACTCGCCCCTATGGCTAAAGCCACAAGCCGAAAGATAGTGCATGCGGGAGCACTGATTGTCGGTGGACTTAGTTTGATAGGGATCTACTTTTTAAATTTTTCTGTAGACACAACTCTCTTTGGTATCGATCTGGTAATAACCGCACCCATGCTTCTAATCATTCCCATGATCGGTATCGGACTGGCATGGGCCAGTA
Organism: uncultured Rhodohalobacter sp.; assembly: GCA_964644975.1. Lineage (GTDB taxonomy): Bacteria > Bacteroidota > Rhodothermia > Balneolales > Balneolaceae > SW132. The sequence goes on along the minus strand of CAZXYQ010000281.1, from coordinate 862 downwards.
TTTTGGCAATGCCTTACGCCATTCTTGCAGGCTCACTTCCGGCAAAAAAGATGGGCCTCTATATGGGGATCTTTAACTTTTTTATTGTGATTCCGCAGATCATCGCTGCCAGCATGCTCGGATTTATTACACGGAACTGGTTTGGCGGTGAGGCGATTTTCTCTCTTATGCTTGGAGGAGCTGCAATGATAATAGCAGCCAGCAGCATGTATTTTGTAGATGATGTAGATGCAGATCTCGATTCAGAAGAGATAGAAACCGCGGGTTTACCAGATGAATAAAGTTTTTAAAAGCGATAAGTTAACGGTCTTTAAATAGATGTATGGACAATAGTGTCCTAAACATCAGAAAAATTTGCTCAAATCCAATTCTCATGGCCATAACAGAGGATTGGATACTATGTTAAGATTCAATCCCTATTGCAGTGTCATCGATAAAATGTCGGATAGCCCCGAAAGCTTTCGTGTGAGGTTTTTGCAAAATCTAGTCATGCTGGATCAATATATGATTCATGGATGACTCATCCGATGACTCTTAGGATAGCTCACCATTGACACATCACTATGTTATCTTGCAGAATTATACTGTGTCTTCAAATCGTGGGTGCAGATCAACTTTTGTATTATCCTGCGCGACTCAGCGGTATACTTTGCGCAAATCAGCGAGAACGAAAATTCCAATACAATCGACACCCCATTTTTATCTGATACATTCAAATGTTTAGGACGCTACTGATGTATGGATTAGCATAAAACGCTATATTTGTTGATAATCGCAGGGAGTTATCCTATATTCTGTGCTTGCAACATTTGGAGAGGTGCCAGAGTGGTCGAATGGGCTCGCCTGGAAAGCGTGTGTACCT
>CAZXYQ010000280.1:0-2409 GCA_964644975.1 uncultured Rhodohalobacter sp. | reverse complement strand
TTTCCCACTTCTCTTTGAGATCGGTTTGTGTGAGCAGGGAGACAGTGATCAGTACAACAATTTGATTGGATGCTTGTCTTATTGCTACAGCTACCATTAAATATTAGTCTTATTTCAGTTGTCCCTCACTGACTCCAAAATTCCGGGCAGTTCTGTCAGATTTTCTTTTAAGAGATACCGTTCGGCTCCGGCTTTATCAGCGGCATTTCGCAATTCATCATCATCATGCATTGTAACAATAAAAATTCTTGCTTCAGGATAGGATGCCCGGATTTTGATGGTGGCGCTAATTCCATCCATGCCGGGCATTTCGTAATCCATCAGAACACAATCCGGCAGTTCTGTCTCATACAATCGAATGGCCTCTTCTCCGTTCTTCGATTTAACAATATAATGGCCAAAAGGCTCCAGGATATTTCGGATCAATTTCCGGCTATACTTGTTGTCATCAGCGATCAGTATTTTCATTATCATTCATTAGAGATGATAGTAGGTGTAGTTATTATTTGATCAGCATCATCCTTTTTGTTTCTGAAAAAGACTCTGTGGTAAGGCGGTAGAGATAGAGGCCGCTTGAGAGGCTGGAGGCATCAAACCGGACTTCGTGAAAACCGGATGGCTGCACCCCATCAACCAAAGTAGCCACACGCTGGCCCAATACGTTAAACACCTCCAGCTTTATTGCGGTATTCTGCGGCAACTCGTACCCGATTGTGGTTGTTGGGTTAAACGGGTTCGGATAGGATTGATGAAGTTTGAATGATTCAGGAATAGTTGATTCTGCAATTTCTTCATTGGATGTAATGATGTTATTTGGAGACAAAACATTAAACCCTTTATTGTTGTTTCGATGAATCTCATTGAAATCTGCGTCTTCATTTAAAACTGCAAATATTCGAGGATTCTGAGGTAAGTTTGAGGGTACAATCCACCTCATCTGCACATCCGTAGTCCTTTGAGCAGCAATACCATTTGTGGTTGTTAAAGTGCTTTCCCCGTCAACACTTACTATAAGTTCTCCTCCATCGTCTGGGTCTCCGACATAAAACCTAACAGGAACCGGTGGACTGTCAACAAGACTAAAGTTTCTGACTCTTGCAGTAATTGTCAAGGTATCTCCAGCAGTGGGTTCATAATTATCAAAAAAGACATCTTTAGTTCTAAACCTTCTTATATCATCACTTAGCGACATTCCTTTTTCAGGATCATAACGCCAGGGCAGAATAAAAGCAGGGTCAGGTTCATGCCCGTAAAATTCCTCCCACCAGGTTTGAACACCGCCCTGGCCAGACCTTTCAGGCTCGGCAGCATAATCAACTACTAATGCTCCATCCTTATTCCAGTATGCATAAGGGGTTACTTTATATCTTGCCTCGCCATACCCGAGATTTATATTGTCTAACTGTACGTTAATAACCAGGCCCTCTCGAATAGTGGAAGAATGCGTGGTTATTTCCCCCAAAGAACCGCTGGATGAAGCTCTGACCACACCAACATTAGCTTTTAGGTCGTAACCAGCTTTAATGTTTTTATCTTCCTCTGAAACAGCGATTTCGGCTATATTAAGTGTCCAGGTATCTTCTGTAGTTGAGTCTAAAGTGATTTCATCACTAAAATAATTTAACGCCCTTTGAACTTCGGGATTTTCAGAGATTTCCGAATAACTTGGATAGGATAATATATTTCCGACCTCATGATTAGGAATATATTTAGAGGCATTCCAGCTTTTTGTAGAAAACCAGGCAGTTCGAATTTCATTTGGTTCTACCGACACCATATATCTTCTTGGCGTAGTTTCAGCGCCGTGATAAACGGGGTATCGCCACACATCATAGTTGGTTATAGATGCATATATTTGATCATCGACGCTCGTAGTTTTAGAACGATCAATCCTAATTTGACGTATTTCTTGATCAGTATTACTAAATCCGGCTCCAAAATTCACATCAAAATAAGCTTCATAGCTTACACTTGCGCCAACCCCCATAGGTGCTGTGGTAATCTGACCTTCACCACCTACTCCGACCGATGCTGCAAAGTCTCCGCGTACTTCTGTTTTCAATGATTTTGATTCATCTTCAATAGTTGTATATGTTGCTTTAAATTCACACTCGTTAGCCGGAAAACAGTTGTTAATGTCGTATTTAACATCGTTAAAGACATCAAAATGAATCGGCGGGGCATTTAAAATAACTAAAGGCTGTAAGTCTCCGGTATCCTCAAAGTAGTCTGGCTCCCCAAGTCTAAATGCGTAGCCGTCAAAACCGCCTGTTGCCAATGCATAACGCCTTGGCCCGGCTGAGCCCACGTCGATATGTTCAGTTCTAAGTATCTGGCCAACGTCATCTCGCCTCCATGCATTATTGGTTTTATCATAGGCACTAAAGGCTCTCAGTTGAAAATAATTTT
>CAZXYQ010000279.1:0-2432 GCA_964644975.1 uncultured Rhodohalobacter sp. | reverse complement strand
CCGGCATTTGTTGCCAGCAGCAGCCTGCCGTCTTTTTCTTCCCTGATCTGATATATACGCCCCGGAATCTCTCCGTGGCTATCTTCAGCCTGTAAAAGCATGTCTTCATCTTCGGAATAGTAGAAAAGGCCGTCACTTCCGGTCGCGATCCAGGCCCGGCAATCAGCAGAGATGTGGATATAGTGCACTTCGTAATTACCGTCAGAAGCAGGCCACACATACTCTGCAAGATGATCACTTTCGCCCTGCGTCCGCATCACACCCCCTGTGTAGGTTCCCAGCCATAAATCCCCTTCGCAGCCTCGTGCGAGTGCGGTGTAGGTTCCGCTTCCCGCCTGCATATACACCGATCCATCCGCAACACCGAACCGTTCAAAACGCTCTTCATCCGGGAAAAACCTGCTGAACCCGTGATCCGTGGCAAGCCAGTATGTGCCATCGCCGCCCTCCATAACAGACCAGATCACATCGTTTGGAATGGAACCGGGCTGATCGGGATCGTGGCGGTATGTTTTCACGACCTCATGATTAACCACGAGACTCAATCCACCGCCAATAGTACCGATTAGAAGTGTATCTCCCGAAATTGGACCTATAGCGCTCACAAGGTTGTTGCTGAGTCCTCCTTCTGCTGCCCCGGTTCTGCTCAAGCTCCTGAACGGCATCTGCACGGAATTATAATAAAACAGACCGTTCAGCGTGCCCAGCCAGACGCCCCCAAAATTATCGGGAAAGAACTCATGAATAGTTCTTCTTAACGGATCAGAACTCTCAATCTGAATCCGTTCAACATTTCCGGAACCCGGATTGAACCTGAACAGTGACAGCATGTTTTTAAACCATAAATTTCCGCGCTGATCCGCAGCCAGTCGATTTACTCTTTCTGAAACAAAATAACCGGCGAGCTCATCAACTGGGTACTTAATCTGATGGGTTATACCGATCAGTTCCAGTTTTTGATGCCAGTGCCTGTATAAATCAAGCGGAATATCCTCATCAGAAATTAAAATCTTTCCTTCATCATCAGCCGCAATTTCCCGGCTCTTTCCGGTTCGATAATTCCAAATTTTTGCAGGTCCGGCAGCACTGACTAAAATTCTGGTATCATTTTCTCCTGATACCTGTTCAGAAAGATCCAGTGATCTGAGAACGGTATCACCTGGTAAAAGGCAGAATAAAATACTGCCTGATATAAACCAAACATTGCCATCAGCATCTTCATGCAGCCTGGTTTGACTAAAGCCCCGTTCATGATCTGAAAGAATCCGGATGAACTTTTCTCCATTCCTGTAATAGCGGTGCAGGCCGGAGGATGTCAGCACTAAAAGATCACCGCTGCCGGTTGTATGCAGGCCTACAATTTGGTTATCGGCAAGTGAGGCAGGTTCGCCTTCTATATGCAAATAGTGGCTGTAGCTGTATCCGTCAAACCGGTTAAGGCCCTCGCGGGTTCCGATCCAGATATAGCCAAGCGAATCCTGAGTGATGGCCTGAACCGACTGCTGCGACATACCCTTTTCGGAACGTACCGGCTCCAGGCTCAACGATCGGCCAACCGTTTCCAGTCCGGAGTGCTCAGCTGCAACTCCGGTAAATAGGAGCAGGAGAATAAGCTTCAGCATAACAAAAAGATTGCATCATATTGATGGAACCAATGCACCTGCTTCCGGCTTTCCCTGCTTTCTAACTTCTCGCTTAAACCGGAAGGTTACAATTAAAGGGAGTGCATCAGCCCCTATTATACTAAATATGAGGTAGTTTCTCCTTTTTTTTGAGACAATTTTTCTGTGAATTAATATTTATTCGGACAATTACAGCAAACAGATTTTTTCGTCCACAGGCAGTATAAATCATTATAACCTTAATGGTATTTGAACTTAAACAACCCGAATAAATATCATGATTTATTAAACTTTATTTTGTCATAGATTTAAAACCATTGTGTATTTTAAACTCTCTATTGAATATTCTAATTTGCATGATAAATATTCCGATTGTACAATATAGCCTCAGGAGTGACTAAAGATAACATTCAATGAAACCGGAAAGCTGGCAATCAATAGAAAAACATTTTCATGAAGCGCTTGAGTTAGAGCTGCCTGCCCGGCAAGCCTATCTTAATGAACTGGAAATGAGCAACCCTGATGCAGCAGAGCAGGTCAGAGAGTTATTGAATTCTCATCAGTCCTCAGAATCGTTTTTAAACAGAGATATTTTATTTAGCCGGGCTTTTGATGCAGGCAAACAAATAGGCCCATGGAAAATTCTCCGCCAAATTGGGGAGGGCGGAATGAGTACCGTTTACCTAGCAGAACGTTCCGACGGGAAGTTTGAACGCAAAGTAGCGATCAAGTTTTTGCACGGCATAATGCCGGGGCGTGAACGCCATCACAGAATTTTGAAGGAACAGCAGATTCTGGCCCGCTTGCAGC
>CAZXYQ010000278.1:0-2434 GCA_964644975.1 uncultured Rhodohalobacter sp. | reverse complement strand
TCAATCACAAAACAAATTGTTTACCACTTCTTGGTTCAGTAATTTTAAGGCCAAATCAAAACCGGGATAGTTACTTGAAGCAAGCAAAAATCATGACGGCTGAAGATCTGAATCGCACCTACAAGCGATTTGCCCATCAGTTTCTTGAGCCTTTCGATTACCCCGATGTTCCGGCTATCATCGGTATGCAAACCCGGGGAGTTTATATGGGGAAAAGAATTCTCAGCATTATCAAAGATGAATTTGAATCTGTACCCGATTTTGGTGTGCTGGATGTGACCTTCTACAGGGATGATTACCGCACAAAACTGAAAATGCCGGAAGTAAAGGTGACCGAAATACCGTTCGATCTTTATAACCGGGATGTGATTTTGATTGATGATGTGCTTTATACAGGACGCACCGTTCGCTCAGCTATGGATGCACTGATGGCGTACGGACGCCCCAGAAGTATCCGGTTTTGTTGCATGATTGACCGCGGCCACCGGGAGCTCCCTGTTTCAGCTGATTATGTAGGTATGACAGTACCAACTCATGCCAGCGAAGAAGTTCGTGTAAAAGTAAAAGAGTTCGACGGCGAAGATGCCGTGTACGTTGTAGACGACAGGGAGGCTGCAGATGAGTAGTAAAGAATACAGTTTTGATCAAAAACACCTGCTGGGCCTGGCCGATTATTCGGCGGATGATATTCGATATGTACTGGAACAGGCCAAAACATTCCGCGAAGTACTTGATCGTCCTGTTCCTAAAATTCCTACCCTGCGTGATAAAACCATTGTAAATCTATTCTACGAAAGCAGCACCCGTACGCGCCTCTCCTTTGAACTGGCGCAGAAACGGATGGGTGCGGATGTGGTGAACTTTTCGGCAGGAACATCCAGCACCAAAAAGGGAGAGTCGCTGAAAGATACGATCCGTAATATCAGTTCAATGAAGATTGATATGGTGGTTTCGCGGCATGAAAGCCCCGGTGTTCCGCACTTTTTAACCCGCTGTGTGGATGCCGCAATCATTAATGCGGGCGATGGTGCTCACGAACATCCCACACAGGCTCTGCTCGATATGTTCACCATGCAACAGATCCATCCCGATCTAAAAGGTAAAAAAGTGGCCATCATCGGGGATATTTCCCACAGCCGGGTGGTACGCTCCAATATTTACGGCTTAACCAAGCTGGGTGCCGAAGTTGTGGTATGCGGGCCTAAATCGCTGATGCCGGTGTTTGTGGAATCGCTTGGAGCGGAAGTTTCACATAATCTGGATGAAACTCTTGGATGGTGCGATATCGCCATGGCACTGCGCATCCAGATGGAACGGATTGGCGGCGGTACTGATCTTTTTCCAAGTGTACGGGAATATCATGATACGTTCGGTATCAAAATGGAGCACCTCGAAAAATACCCTGATTTTACAGTGATGCATCCGGGCCCAATTAACCGCGGCGTGGAAATGGAAAGCGACGTGGCCGACAGTGATCGAGCCGTAATCCTGAACCAGGTAACCAACGGCGTTGCGGTGCGGATGGCGGTGCTTTATTTGCTGAGTGGCGGGTTGAGGCAGTAGGCAGCCTGCCTTTACGAACACACCCCTAAATCCCCTCTCAAGAGGGGACTTTGATACTGTCACCTTTTCAATAATGTTGCCCAATTTGGGGGCAAGACCATTGGAATGGTGAACAAAAGACTCCCTCCTTGCGGCGTGCAGTTCACCGGAGGGAGGGCCGGGGTGGGTCCGAAAACAGCAGGATTTATTTTTCAGCCTAAACCAATTGCAAAATACACGTGTATTTATTACGTTAAATACGTATTAAAGTATTTCTATGAAAGAAAAGCTCACATTAACAATCGATAAAAGTGTAAAAGACCAGGCCAAGAAATATGCCCGGAGGCGGGGGATGAGTGTGTCGGGCATGGTGGAGCAATATTTGAAATCGGTTTCTGAACCGGACCAAACCTGGCAGCCCAAAAAAGGATCAGTGGTTGCTAAACTTTCGGGCAGTATCCCGGTAAAAGATGACCGGGATTATGATCAACTTCTTGAAGAGGCGCTGTTAGAAAAGCACAGCTATGAAAAAGATTCTGATTGACAGTGATGTGTGCCTGGATTCAATCACCGGGCGCTATCCGTTTTCTGTGGATGCGGATAAAATACTGCAGCTGGCTGAAGAGAGAGCGGTTGAAGCGTACGTAACGGCAGAATCATTTTCGAACATGTATTATATCTTGCGAAAACTTTCCACTGCTGCTAAGGCAATCGACACACTTAAAAACCTGCGGCTTCTGGTACAAATTGCCGGTTCAGACCAAGAAGTGATCGATAACGCGCTGCAATCCGGCTGGAAAGATTTTGAGGATGCAATTCAATACCACGGAGCAGTAAAGCAATCGTGCGATGCAATTGTTACACGAAAAACCGCTCATTTTAAACAGGGAAA
>CAZXYQ010000277.1:0-2442 GCA_964644975.1 uncultured Rhodohalobacter sp. | reverse complement strand
ATTTGGAGAGGTGCCAGAGTGGTCGAATGGGCTCGCCTGGAAAGCGTGTGTACCTCGAAAGAGGTACCGAGGGTTCGAATCCCTCCCTCTCCGCTGTAAGAAATTCAGCGTGATCTGATCAACATCAGGTCACGCTTTTTTTTTTGTAATTCAACCCATCCCTGGTTTTGCCACTGCTACCGTAAATGAAAACAGTAAAATCGAACAGGATATCTTCTAGAACAAGGTTCTGTAGTTGTTTTATTTTTCAACGGCACATTTGTGAACAGCTCATCAACGATACAATTTCGACCGTTAGCCATCCGTACTTGCCAGCACTCCAATAACCAAGTTTGATGAGCTCCAATCCAAACAGTTCTTCTACTTTACATATTCTTCTGTTAACGTTTTAGTTTTAGTTGACATCAGCCGATAAAAAAGTAATTCATTATTGAGCGCTCAACTGTCTGCACGTTTTTGGATAGTATGGAATATTAAATGCACTGTGAAAGAACGTATAACTTACAGGAATTGGTTAATTCTCTTTTTCCACTAAAAATCAAAGCTACAAAATGAGGAGTGGATACAAAACTTGTGTGAACAGCTGGTGTATACCAATACCATATATTAATCAGACCGTAAATCAGAAGTAAATATTTAGAAATGGGTAAGGTAAACGCGAAGCAACATATCGGAAATCTTCTTCTTAGCAGAGGCGTCATCAGTGAAAAACAGCTGAAAATGGCGATGGATATTCTAAGTGAAGAACCGGATAGTTCAACAAGGCGATTAGGCCAGATTTTGCATCAGGATTTGAGCCTCGATCGTCACGCTATAATGCGTGAAATAGCCAGTATATATGCATTTGATGAAATATTTTATGGGCAGGATCAGCTCAACGAACATCAAATTGAGACAATCAAAGGGTTTGTTGATCAAATCCCAAAAGAGATTGTTGATGAGATGGTTCGTCAAAATGCTATTCCGGTAGCAAAAAACCATACCTCCCTCACCATTGCTACGCCGGACCCTTCCAATCCGGAATTCTCTAACATTATCTCCAGACTCAACTTCAAAGAGTTTGATATTAGATATTGCAAGTATGAGCTGATAGAGGATATTCTCTCCAAAGTATACGAGCAAAAGAATAAATTCCTGGATCTGCTCGAAGATATTGACATGGAAGATGGGCAGATTAATGAAAAAGAAGAAGATGTTGACGAGGCGGAAATTGATGCAGAAATTAATCAGAGTATGCTCAACTCTCTTGTTGAAGGTATGCTTGTTGAGGGGGTTCGGCGCGGCGTAAGTGATATGCACATTATTCCAAGTGGTCCGGCCACTACAGACATAAGGTTCCGGACGGACGGGAAGCTGCAACTTTGGTATCAGCAGAAAAACGTAAAACCGGAAGCAATAACAGCCGTTATTAAAGACAAAACCCGAAATGTTGACCGTTTTGAGCGGGACAGCTCGCAGGATGGTTTTATACAGCGCTCTGTTGACAATTATAACATCCGGTACAGGGTTTCAATCATGCCGATGGTAGGTGCACAGTTTGAGCGCAAGTTCGAATCTGTCGTAATCAGGATTCTCGATGACAGGGAAGTAATAACAGACCTGAACGTTCTGGGATTGCAGGAAAAAGCTAAAGCTGATTTTGTGAAAGCAATAGAAAAGCCGTCAGGAATTGTAATTATTACAGGTCCTACAGGGAGCGGTAAATCTACAACATTGGTTGCGGCACTCTACTATGTGATTGATCCGACTAAAAATGTTCTGACTATTGAGGAGCCGGTAGAGTATTTAATAAATGGGGCCAGACAGCTCAAGATCGGGAAAAATATGACCTTTGAGCAGGCAATTCGGGGAATTTTACGCCACGATCCAGATATAGTTCTGGTGGGAGAGATGCGTGACCTTCAAACGGCAGAAGTTGCTATTAAAATGGCAAATACCGGTCACCTTACATTCTCCACACTCCACACAAACGATGCTCCAAGTGCTGTATCCCGACTATACAAAATGGGGATCGAACCGTTTTTGATTGCTAATGCTGTAAACCTCGTGATGGCTCAGAGACTTGTAAGGCGGCTGTGTAGCTGCAAGCAGCAGTATGATCCACACCCTGAAACGCTAAAGGGAATTGGTTTTAATGAGGAAGAAATCGAAACCACAACGTTTTACAAAGCCGTAGGGTGTGAGCGTTGTTTTAATACAGGTTTTAAGGGACGTGTAGCAATTATGGAAGCTCTCTACTTTTCTAAAGAGATAAAACGTATTATCCTTGAGTCGGGTGGAGAGATCGATGAAGAACTCATTAAAGAGGCGGCCATCAAGAATGGTATGCTCACGTTGAGAGCTTCAGGGCGTGATAGAATAAAAAATGGCGTTACTACCGTTGAGGAAATTATGGCAATCACAGTTGACGATTAGTACATTACGATATGGATGATGAAAAAA
>CAZXYQ010000276.1:0-2449 GCA_964644975.1 uncultured Rhodohalobacter sp. | reverse complement strand
GGTACTTTTTTGGAGTTAGTGTCAGCTTTCTGCCACCGGGATGAATCCCGGCGTTACAAAATTGGACGTGCCTATCGACACTGGTTGTAGCGGAGTACCTAAAATTGATTACAGATGGTGGTAGGCAAAGGGTTGTATTGAGGTAACAACATTCAATTTCTGAGGATTAACTTAAAACAACTCTACTCAAATACAGTTAAATCATTATCCAAGCAATCAACCATCACTAATCCGCCTCGCGGATGATCGATATTGTAACCCCGGGATTCATCCCGCGGGGCAAGCCAGGCAAAAGTAAAACAATTGAATGCCGTAGGCATGGTAAAATATTCAGGCATCAAAATCCCGCGGCCAACTCAAAAACCAGTACCGCCATCACTTCGGCTCATGAAAGATATACCGCTCATCATAATCAAGGCCGAAACTCTCAAGAAGCTTTTTATACTCATCCAGAAAACTCACCTTTTTGTGATGCTCCTCCTGATTCCTTACGTAACGAAATACGCGATCGATATGTGAATGACTGTAAGAAAAACAGCCATAGCCCGATTGCCACTCAAAGCGATGATTACATAAGTCGTTTTCATTTACCCATTTTGAAGATTTTGCTTTCACCGACTGCATTAGATCAGAAACCGAAATCGCGGGTTTTAATCCCAAAAAACAGTGAACATGATCTTCAACACCATTTACAATTAATGTTTTTGACCCGGATTCATTAATCAGATTACCGATTACTCCAAACAACTCAGATTTCCAGTTGGGTTGAATGGATGCCTTTCTAAATTTGACTGCAAAAATGGTCTGAAGATAGATTTGATGGTATGTATTGGCCATGGCTGAATCTTAAGGTTATCGTTCATGTTATTGATTTTATGTAAGATAGCTCTTTCTTAGAAATGAAGCCTTAAAAAAAGTCAGTCGCACTAATAGATGTTGCAGTATTCCCATATAGACGCTTTTTGGGAAACGCAGCGCTTTTATATCGGGCGTACCTACGGTACTTTTCTGGAGTTGGTGTCAGCTTTTTACCACCGGGATAAATCCCGGCGTTACAAAATCGGACGTGCCTACCGGCACTGGGCCTTAACAAAGTTCCTATGGTTCCAACGAATTAAGCAATAGTAAAACAAGAGAATACCATAGGCATGAAAAATATTCAGGCATTAGAATAAGTCCGCTGTAACAAAATCACACTTGCTAATTGGCATTGGGCTGTAGCATAGAACAAATAACTGATTGCAGCTAATTGCAGACGCAGGATTAACTTAAGGCAACGCTATTTAATCACAAATAGATAATCAGCCATCAACAATCCGCTTCGCGGATGAACGATGTTGTAACCCCGGGATTCATCCCGCGGGGCAAAACCGGCCAAAAGTAAAAAAAAATGCCGTAGGCATGGTAAATCCGGGCAGCAGGAACACCTCCAGCTTATAAAAGCTTATAAAATCGGCCGTACCTACAGTACTTTTGGTTAGGTAGCTGCTCTCTTTTTTGTCACCGGGATAAATCCCGGCGTTACAAAATTGGACGTGCCTACCGGCACTGGACCTTAACAAAGTTCCTATAGCTCTTGATTGCATGTGAATTCAAGTAATGGCAAATGATTACACTTAGACAACAGCCTACAATTTCTAAGTATTAACTTAAGGTAGCTCTACTCAATCACAATTAGATCATCAGCCACGAACAATCCGCTTCGCGGATGAACCATATTGTAACCCCGGGATTCATCCCGTGGGGCAAGCCAGGCAAAAGTAAAAAAGAATGCCGTAGGTATGGTAAAGTATCCGGGCAGCAGGATCCCACGGACAAACCCGGTTTTCATCATCTCCATCATTTTCAATTCATCAAAATAACATACCTTTCTACTATGAAACTATCCTTATAAATCAAACTTCAGCCATATGTTTGAAACGTTTCTTGAACAATTTCTGATTGACTTTGAAAGGTTTGTCGAGTTTCTGCCTACTCTGATTTTTGCACTGGTAATACTTCTGATATTTTATTTAGCTGGTAAATTTGCCGGAAAGTTTATACAGAGAGCCGTAGAAAAATCAGCACATAAAGATTCTTCATTTCTCTACTTTTCAAAATTAATCACCGGTATTATTGTATTTATTGGTTTTATTTTCTTTCTCAATATTCTCGGATATCAGACTTTTGCTGCAACATTGCTTGCAGGTGGCGGCCTCACAGCAGTAATTCTTGGATTTGCTTTTAAAGATATTGGCGAAAATTTTCTTGCTGGATTTTTGCTCGCATTCAGCCGCCCGTTTAATAAAGGCGACCTGATAGAAACCGGAGGCATTATGGGCAGAGTGCAACTCATTGAACTTCGCCATACCCATGTACGCACCGGTGATGGTTGTGATGTTTTTATTCCCAGCGCACAGCTGTTTACCAAACCGTTACACAACTACACAATCGATGGGCTTCGGCGCGG
>CAZXYQ010000275.1:0-2497 GCA_964644975.1 uncultured Rhodohalobacter sp. | reverse complement strand
ACAGCTCAAAATCCATTTACTACGTTCAAATTCAATGGATTTACTCCTGAGGTTGGTGGTGTTGGGTCAGCAGGCGGCATTAATCCAATTCCAAGAAGTTTTAATTTTGGCGTAAATATTACTTACTAATTAGAATACAACAGAGACTCAGTTATGATAGTTAAAAAAAATATTATTAGATATTTGGCGGTAATGTTTGCGTTTATCCTCGCATTACTCACCATGAGTAATTGTTCGGATTTTCTCAATAATCCGATTGAAGGTCGTATACCAGTCGATGACATTGATTATACAGATGAATCAAGGATGTATGAACCCGTCTCCTCTGTTTACGCCAGAGCCAGGGACAACAATCTTGCTCATTGGTCAAATCAAGCCATGTTAAGATTTAGGAGCGACTTTGTTTTTAAAGGAGCGCACGCAGGCGATCAGCCGATTATGGAAGATATTCAGGATTTTCAGTACGAAACTATGACAAACGCATGGTTCGTAAATAATTTGTGGACTCAGCATTTCGGCCTGATTCGGGACGCAAATGCCTCCTTGGAAGAGCTGCAACTGTTCGGTCAGCATGCTTCAGATCAAGACCTTCATCGGCAATATATGGCAGAAGTGAGATGGTTCCGGGCTTTAGGCTACTGGAGGATGATAAGATTTTACGGAGATGTCCCATATTATGATAAAGACATTGTTGCTGCCAACCTGAGATTATCTCCCCGTGAAGAAGTGTATGATTATGTAGTTAGTGAGCTTACAGAAATTGTTGATCACTTGTCTGATGAACATCCCAGCCATATGTCCGCAAGGCGTGGATCGGTAACAAAGTGGGCTGCACATATGCTGCTGGCTAAAATTGCTGCTGACTTTCAGGATTATCCAATGATGCTGGAACACTCACGGGCTATTATTGACAGTGGTTTGTTCTCACTCTACCCCGATTACTATCAACTGTTTAAATACCCGGGGCAGCTTTCTGATGAAAATATCTTTGAACTGCAGCAAACCGATTTCGGTCAACCGAGCGGTAACATGACAAATATTGACCAGTTCTATGTATTTGACGGTATTAAGCAGAGCGGAGGCGAAAAATTCGACGGAAGCGGCTTTACAAGTGGCTGGGGCTTTTCAGTTCCTGCGCAAAAATATCTCGACCTAATGGAAGAAAGAGGTGAAGGAGTCAGGTACGAAACTACAATTATAAAGCCAAATACCAGAACTGTGGAAGGGGATTCTATTGGAAGTATTCCGGCAGATTTACAAGGACTTATAAATAGATATAACAACGAAGGGCGCGGGGTTTCAGAGTCGTATTTCTTCAAAACGTACGTGCCATACGTCGACCAAACACCAGGAAATCATCGCTATGGCGGGTATAATAATATTAGATTATTCCGATATGCTGAAGCGCTGTTACTGTATTCAGAAGCACTGATACATCTGAATGGACCGGGAGCTGGAGACGCTCCTCTGAATGAAGTCAGAGATAGGGCCGGCATGCCTCCTATATCAGGTGCAACGATTGATGACATTATAGATGAAAGGGCAGCAGAACTAACATTTGAGTGGGGCGCTGATCGTTTCTTTGATCTTGTACGGCTGGACCGGGCAGAAGGTACTATACCTTCGTTCGTAAAAGGCGAGCATGAGTTTTTCCCAATACCAGTTGCACAAATTGACCTTCAGCCCGGGTTAGCAGAACCACCCGTTTCTGGTATCAGACCTCCCAGGCCATAAATAGTACACTTTATCTGGCAGGACGCCCTTGAAATTATATCAAAGGCGTCCTGTTTCTTTTTAACACAGCTCTTACGTCATTTTAAAGAACCGCCTGGATTACCATACCGGCAACTTTTGGATGTTTACGGGACTAAAAATTAAGTATGAGATCTTTTGATGCTAAATAATTTCGTAAAAAAAATATTTTTCGCAACCGCTTTTATAGTTCTATTTGTAGGTTGTAACGACCCTATAGATCCGGTATACCCGGAAATAATAGAACGGGAAATAGAAAATGAATCCCTTACCGACGAAGAGCTACTGGATCTCGTTCAAGAAAGGACGTTCCAGTATTTTTGGGACGGGGCCGAGCCAGTGTCAGGTATGGCAAGAGAACGATATCATATTGGAGGAGATTTTTCGCGTGATATTGTCACTTCAGGTGGGTCCGGCTTTGGAATCATGGGATTAATAGTCGGAATTGAACGCGGCTATATCACCCGGGATGAAGGTGTAGAGAGACTGGATCAAATAGTAGATTTCTTATCTAGTGCTGACCGATTTCATGGTGTATGGCCCCACTGGCTTAATGGGAAAACCGGCCGTGTTCAGCCTTTCAGTGAACTTGATAATGGAGGGGATCTTGTGGAAACAGCATTTTTAATACAGGGGCTGTTAACAGCTAAACAATATCTTAAAGATGGAAATGAAGCAGAGCAGAAAATTGCAGAAAAAATTAATACCCTTTGGCTGGAAGTAGAGTGGGATTGGTACCGGCAGG
>CAZXYQ010000274.1:0-2508 GCA_964644975.1 uncultured Rhodohalobacter sp. | reverse complement strand
TTTTATTTGGGAGAACAACATGATTAAAAGGGGTATAACATTAACTATAGCAATCACGATAGCATCAGTTTTAGCTTTCATGTCTTGCGATATTATATCTGAGAAAGGCAGTCTGGAAGAATCTTTAGACGTAGTTCCTAATGTTAGCTTAGTAGAAGGAGCAGAAAATGCTTCTTTAAAAGTTAATCGCGGAACTGACAGAAACAGTTATTTTACTATTGAAGTCAGTAACATCACACCAAATGGATATTTAAGAAATGGCACCTTTGAAGGCTGGTGCATTCAGTGGGATAAACCGATTAATTCAAATGGTGGTATCTATGAAAATGTTCCGTTCTATTCCACATTTGGTGATGAAAAATTCAAGCCAATTAACTTCTTTTTAAACGAAAGAAGAGAGTTAAGAGCGGAAATTCCTGAAATGACTTACCGAGAAGAACAAATTATAATTTGGACCCTCAGGGATTTTCCAAAATTCGATGTGGAAAATCTAGATATTTCTGACCTTCCATCGAGCATGGTCCAGAATGGCCAAGTCAATTTTGATGCTGGTATCGTTCAAACAGTTCTCGACCATGTTCGTGACGGAATTGATAGCTTTAGCTATGAAGATGGTCAAATATATGGTGTTGTAAATGCGCATTCTGAGGACACTCAAACCACACTAATCGTGGTAGGTGATACAATGTATGCATTTGGTGACGGTTATGAGGGAAGTTTTCGATGTAGCTATAGCCAAGGTTGGGGATGGGTTTTTGAACACAATTTAAATGATGGAGATGAAACGTATCCATTTCTTGCTGGTGTCGGCAATGCACACGAAAATTGTGATCAAAACAATTACTCAGTAAACATGGATAAAAAAGTTGGTGACTTAACAATTAGTTATGAAGCCCCAATTCTATCTTTTGAATTCAAAGCTGATGATGATTATGGATTCAGAGATCCCCACATTTGGGTTGGATGCGAAAGAGACGATATAACTCAGATACAGGGCTTTGCGCCAGGCCAATATCCATATCCTGTTGACTTTGATCAAACCTTGATATTTGCCGAACAAACATTTGATGTTGATATTTCTTCTTATCTGGATAGCCCAAAGTGTACAGGGGAAAGCATATTTGTCTCAGTTCATGCGGGTAATTAATCTTAAATATAGATAAGAAGTAACAATTTGAAGCTTTTAGAAGCCTTGCAGAATTAATTCTGCAAGGCTTTTTTATTTGTAAGGATATTTTTTCCAGATACTCATCCCGCTAAAAGTTATTGATGTGACCCACAATCCGCTTTGCCGTCCCAATCAAATTTTTCATTGCTGGTTTTACCACTTCCATCCATCCCGCTTTCGAAGTAGTTGTTTTTAATTCATACCAAGTTATCCTTTAATTGCCTTGATATAGAGGAAATAATGCGTTTAATATTCCAAAACCACGACGCAACCTAATTTTGTTTAGAATGGTTTAAAATTTCCTAGAACTAAAGAACTGACAAGTAAAAAAATTCAATAAAAACCCTATCCCATCAACCCCCGATCCACAAACGGTGTATGGGGCTTCAGTCCACCGTTATTCGAAAGCTCAGTGATGTGAGTTACAATCCTCTCTGCCGCTTTACCGTCCCACTTTTCTGGGATGGCGCCTGTTTTCCAGTTTCCGCTCATCAGTTTTTTCAGTGCGGGCTTCACTGCTTCCGGGTTTGTGCCGATTAGTTCATTTGTACCTTCAGTGATGGTTTCGGGGCGCTCGGTATTATCGCGCAGTGTAAGGCAAGGAATGCCAAGCACGGTAGTCTCTTCTGTGATGCCGCCTGAATCGGTGATTACCGCTCGGGCATGTTTTACCAGCCAGATGAACTGTAAGTAGCCCAGAGGATCCGTATAAATCAGGCTTGGATGTGAAATCCCAAGGCCGTCCAGAATTTTGCGGGTTCGAGGATGTACCGGAAAAACAATTTTTTCGCCTTTCACGCCTTCGGCAATATTGTCGATCAGCTCTTTTAGTTTTTTTTCTTCATCCACATTTGCCGGACGATGCAGTGTCATAACAAAATAATTTCCTTCTTCCAGATTTTCATGATCGAAAACTTCCGGTTTTTCAAGGCGTTCCTGGTTAGAAAGCAAAGTATCAATCATCGTATTTCCCACATAAAAGATACGATCATTGCTTACTCCTTCATTTCTTAGATTGTTATTCGCTACTTCGGAAGTGGTAAAGAAGAAATCTGTTATACTGTCAGTTGCTACGCGGTTAATCTCTTCAGGCATAGTCCAGTCTCGCGAGCGGATACCGCCCTCCACATGTGCTACTTTTACGCCCATTTTCTTGGCAGTGATTGAGCACGCCATCGTAGAAGTAACATCCCCCACCACAATGCAAAGATCTGATTTTCGCTCTAACAGTACTTCTTCATATCTTGCCATAATCCTGCCGGTCTGCTCAGCCTGCGTACCCGACCCCGATTCCAGATTCATATGGGGCTCAGGGATTCCGAGCTGCTCGAAAAAAGCAC
>CAZXYQ010000273.1:0-2531 GCA_964644975.1 uncultured Rhodohalobacter sp. | reverse complement strand
TCGCGCCAGTACCATTTCAAAAAAATGGACCTTGTGGAGCGCAATGCGGTTCGGGAGATTGTGCAGAACTGGAGGCCTGAAGGGATTTTTCATCTTGCGGCAGAATCGCACGTAGACAACTCCATCAAAGGGCCGGAGCCGTTTGTTCTCTCCAACGTCATCGGTACGTTTAATCTCATTGAAGAGTGCCGTCAGCTCTGGTTTGATGAGCAGGATCCCTTTGATGAACACCGTTTTCTGCATGTATCTACCGATGAGGTGTACGGCACCCTGGGCGATACCGGATCGTTTAAAGAAACCACGCCTTATGCCCCAAACTCACCTTACTCCGCAACAAAGGCGGGCAGTGATATGCTGGTCAGATCCTACCATCACACATATGGCATGAACACGGTCATCACCAACTGTTCAAATAACTACGGCCGCCATCAGCACGATGAAAAACTGATTCCCACCGTGATTCGTAAAGCGCTGAAGCATGAGCCGATTCCCGTTTATGGTAAAGGAGAAAACGTCCGTGACTGGCTGCATGTGGAGGACCACTGCAAAGCCCTGGTTACCGTTTTTCTGAATGGAAAAGCCGGTGAGCCGTATAACATTGGCGGGGATAACGAGTGGCAAAACCTGGAACTGGTTCGGCAGATTTGCGATATATTAAACCGCGAAAAAGGGGAGGGGCCGGAAGGCGATTATAAAAACCTGATCTCGTTTGTAACTGATCGCCCCGGCCATGATTATCGGTATGCTGTGGATGCCTCAAAAATTAAAAAAGAACTTAGCTGGGCTCCTTCGAAAGATTTTGATTCTATGTTGCGAAGCACCGTTCTATGGTTTGTGAAAAAGTTTGAGGCAAACCAGATTTCCTGAATTTGATGCAGTACTAAACTCACAGAATAAATCTAAAATTATGAAACTCTTCAAAAAAGTAATGCTGGTACTGTTGGGTGTGCTGCTTACATTGCTCACTATTTTTCTGGTTAACACTTTCAGACTTGGCCATACACAAATAGATCCGGGCGAGAGTGTGGCCGTAGAGTGGGACCGTGATGCCATGTTGGATCGTTATTCGCAATCCATTACCTACGTAACCGTTTCGGGTGATGACGGTTTTGAGAGAGATACAACCGAATTCGTGGCTTTCCTCAATTTTATTGAAGAGTCATACCCATTGGTGCATGCAAGGCTGGAGCGTACCCTTTTTAATGATTACACACCACTGTATTATTGGGAAGGAACCGACAGCTCACTCGACCCGATTCTGCTGATGGGACACTACGATGTTGTTCCCATCGATTCCACCGACATCGACGCCTGGGAATATGAGCCTTTCTCGGGTACCATTGCCGACGGTTTTGTGTGGGGCAGGGGCACGCTCGATAATAAATTCAATGTGATGGCTCTGCTCGAGACCGCAGAGTATCTGCTCACCAATGATTATACACCCTCAAGAAGTATCTATTTCTCTTTTGGCCACGATGAGGAGATTGGCGGTGCTGACGGTGCGATGGCAGTGAGCAGGCATTTTCAGCAGCAAGGCGTTAACCTCTATTATGTTTTGGATGAGGGGGGAGCTATTGTATCCGGTGCCATGCCGGTTGAGAACCCCATTGCAATGATAGGTACGGCTGAGAAAGGTTACCTCTCGCTGGAGCTGATGGCAAGAACTTCGGGCGGACACTCCTCGCAGCCCCCTTATGAAATGTCCATAACCATGCTCAGCGATGCGGTTTTAAAACTTTACAACAACCAGTTTCCGGCACGTCTGGACGGTGCAACTGAAGATATGTTTGATTCGATTGGTTCAAAGCTCCCATTTTCGGCCCGTATAATGTATGGTAACCGGTGGATGACCGAACGATTTTTTAAATCGCAGCTGGTGAGCGATCATACAACTGCACCCATGGTTAGAACAACTGTAGCACCTACCATGTTGAGGGCAGGAGTGAAGGATAATGTGCTGCCGAATGAAGCGAGAGCAGTCGTAAATTTCCGTTTGTTGCCTGGAGATTCGTTTGAAACCATTCGGGACCATGTGCAAAATGTGATTAATAATGACAACATAGCCATTCGAGAGTATGGTACCATCCAAACAGTACCCTCCAGAGTGTCGTCGGTCAACACATCAGTCTACAGAAAATTAAAGCAGGCTATTATGGATCAGTACCCGGATGTTTACGTGGCGCCCTACCTTGTTTCCGGGGCTACCGATTCCCGCCACTTCTCAAATCTTACAGATCAGATATTCAGATTTGCTCCAATGAAAATGAATACAGATGAATTGGCCATCATTCATGGAACTAATGAACGAGTTAGTGTAGAATCGTTCGAAAATGCAATTGATTTCTATGTAAACCTGATACGGACAAGTACGGAATGATGGTAAACCTGAATCCGTTTTTCTCGATAACAAAATTAACATATAAGCTGAAAAATATTTATGAGTAAACGACAGTACTGGCTAATGAAATCGGAACCTTACGCCTACAGCATTGACGATCTTGAAAAAGACGGCCAAATCCGCTGGAGCGGTA
>CAZXYQ010000272.1:0-2532 GCA_964644975.1 uncultured Rhodohalobacter sp. | reverse complement strand
TGTTACCTGTTACCTGTTACCTGTGGTTTACCACCATGCTCAAAGAAATTTACCACTTCATAATTCACCTTCGGCTGCACTACCAGTTCCTGATTCTCTCCGGCGGATACCTGCTTGGCGGATTTATGGCGGGGGAGATGAACACGCAGCAGTACTGGCTGCAGTTTCTGAACGTGCATATTCTGCTTTTCGGCGGAGCTACTGCCTATAACTCGTTTTGGGATAAAGATACGGGACCTATCGGCGGGCTGAAAAATCCACCCAAAATGACAAAATGGATGCATCCGGCGTCTCTGTTCTTTATGTTTGCAGGGCTGGCGCTCTCGTTCTCAGTTGGCGGACTATACTCAACTATTTTTCTCCTGAGCCTTATTCTTTTCTGGCTCTATTCCACCCCGCACGCCCGCTGGAAAAGCACTCCTGTATTGAGTTTAATTGCGATTGGGGGGAGTACAGGGGCGGCATCCGTTCTGCTTGGAACATTGGCGGCAGGGGGAGCGATTTCCATTCCTGTATTGTTGTCCACTTCAGGTACAGCATCTGTTCTTCTGTCGATCTATCCTGTTTCACAGGTTTTCCAGATTGAAGAAGACAGAGCCAGAAACGACCGCACATTTGCTGTTCTGTACGGTATGGAAGGAATAAAACGATTTTTTACAGCTTTCTATACGTTAGGCTCACTTTTGCTGATAACGTCAATCTTCTGGGTCAGTACTTTGGCTGCAGTCATATTATTTGTCGGAACTGCAACTTCCGGCACATATATTGCACTTACTATTTACAGATTAACGGGCGATAAAAATGAGTATTCAATCGTTATGAAAACGAAATTCTTTATATCGCTCTCTTTTGTAGGTTTCTTTTTTGTTGGAAATGTTATTCGGTATGGCTGGCTGGGTACGTGAATTGTTTTGTTCAGTCGAAGGTATTTTAAAATTTTAAATCATCTGCAAAGTTATGACAGAAGTAAAAAACAGGGCTATTCCGCGCAAACTTATCACGAACGCGTTCACCTACGAGCAGTATCGCGACATGGTGGACGAGCGCATGAGCCAGGGAGAGACCACAGGAGATAACCACTCCGAAGCGATGCTGCACTACACCAAAATGAATCTTCACCGCATGAAACGTCACGATAAGAGAACCGATCTGAGTGACGAAATGAGGGAGAGAATCCGTAGCATCGATCGAAAGCTGATCTGGCTGGTTCTCACGGAAGCGTGGTGCGGAGATGCAGCGCAGTCAATTCCCATCATCAATAAAATGGCTGAAGAGAGTGAAAACATAGATCTTCGGCTGATACTCAGAGATGAAAATCTTGATGTGATGGATGAATTTTTGCATAACGGCAAGAGCCGTTCCATCCCCAAACTGATCTGTCTCGATGCCGAAACGCTCGAAGTGCTCGGCGACTGGGGTCCGCGTCCCGAAATAGCTCAGGATATGTTTGACAGCCTAAGAAACGCCCCTGACATGGCTTACCAGGAAGTTGCCGAACACTTGCACAAATGGTACGCCGACGACAAAGGTGAAGAGACCCAGAAAGAGTTTATCTACGCTATTGACGACTGGCTGCGCAGATAAAGCTGATGAGCAAAAGTCCCCCTTGGAAGGGGGCGGCGAACGGAGTGAGCGAGGGATGATCCTCTATGCTATGAATTGGCCACGTTTTTTTACGATTCTGAAAGTTGCGGACCATTGCAGATCTCCCGTGCCAGTGTTTTCCTTGGCACAGGCGCATTTATCCGGGAAGGGAGACCGTGTAAAGGTTTAGAGAAACACGTGAGGGGTGTTCACTTCTTCCTTTTTGCAGCACTTCGAGGGAAAGTCAAGTCTCCGAGTGAGCGATTCCTCCCTTTGTTTTAGTTTTTTGCTTAAGTACCGGTAGACTCAACTTTTTACAGGCTCTGAGATTAATCAAGCCATACTTCTCAACATAAAACCTTATTTTCTAAGCTCTGATTCTGGAAACTGCTCAATATAAAAACTCATAAACTCTGCAAATCATCCCCCATTGACCGCCTTCCCCCGGGATCCCTTAGGGAGAAGGGGGACACTCCCAAAGACGTTTTTTCCTATAAAACCGAAAATTCACCCTAATGCCCGATAACAAATCCTCCTTCTACAACCACATCGCACAAACCAGCGACGCCCCGATGGGTTTGGAGATCGAAAGGGCAGTGGGGTGCCATATTCACACTACCGACGGCCGTTCGTTTGTGGACCTGATTTCCGGAATTGCGGTCAGCAGTCTGGGTCATCGTCACCCAAATGTAATTCAAGCAATTCAAAAGCAGCTTGATAAGCACCTGCACGTGATGGTTTACGGCGAATTTATCCAGGAGCCGCAGAGTGCATTTGCGCAGCTTTTGTGTGATCAGCTTCCGAAACAGCTCGACCGCGTCTACTTTGTAAACAGCGGTACGGAGGCGAACGAAGGTGCACTGAAGCTGGCTAAGAAATCGACCGGGCGATCCAACTTTGTAGCGTTCAAAAACAGCTACCACGGCGATACGCACGGATCCCTCAGCG
>CAZXYQ010000271.1:0-2565 GCA_964644975.1 uncultured Rhodohalobacter sp. | reverse complement strand
TCCGTATGCTGGAATTCGCCAGTTTATCCGGCAGCCCGATTCCTTTCAGCACATGCGAAGGCTCAACCGCCCCGGATGTGCAGGCTGACCCGTTTGAAACACAGATCCCTTCAATATCGAGGTTGAGCAGAAGCATCTCTCCATCGAGCCCTCTCTCATCCTCCGATTTAAATGCAAGATTGATAATGTGGGGCACCCCATCGGATGCAGGCCCATTGATCTGGTACCGTCCACTGAGACGGTCTTCAAGACCATCGATGAGTACTTTACGAAGCTTTTTGTAGTGAGCACTATGATTCTCCACATGCTCACTGCACTGTTTGAGCGCCTGCGCAAGCCCCACAATTCCTGCTACGTTAGAGGTGCCTCCGCGCCGCCGTCTCTCCTGCGATCCGCCCTGTAGCCACGGAAGCCAGGGCGTTCCGTTTTTAACATAGAGCACACCGATGCCTTTCGGGCCATAAATTTTGTGACCACTCATGCTCAAAAGGTCAATGCCCATATCTTTTACATTGAGGGGTAGCTTACCCACGCTCTGAACCGTGTCGGAGTGAAACGGAATCTTTCGTTCCCTGCAGACTTCTGCAATTTCTTTGATCGGCAGGATGGTGCCAATTTCGTTGTTTACATGCATCAGGCTAACTACGGCAGTATCATCTGAAATGGCTTCGGCAACCTGCTCAGGAGTGATATAACCGTCGCTATCGGGATCGAGATAGGTAACCCGGCATCCCTTCATTTTGAGACTCTCTGCCGGATGTATCACCGCGTGATGCTCGATGGGTGAAGTGATGATCTCCGTTTTTCGGGTCGCATTAACAACCCCCTTGATTGCGGCATTATCACTCTCGGTACCGCCGCTTGTAAAGATAATTTCAGATGGTTCAGCACCGATCAGTTTTGCAATCAGTTCGCGTGAATCTTCAATGGCCACCTTTGTTGCACGGCCATACTGATGTGCTGAATTGGCATTGCCAAATTGGTTTTTATAAAAAGGAAGGATCTCCTCGAGCACCCTGTCATCAACAGGGGTTGTGGAGGCGTGATCAAAATAGATAGGTTCTGTATGCGGTCTGTTTTTCATGATGGTACAAAATATCGAAAATGAAAGTTAAAAACAGGTTTTCATCTTCGGGATTGAATGGTATAAAATGTTGAAAAGATAGCATTTCCAATCCAACTTCACTTCCCTTATTTTTCATGATAGAAAAAGTAATCAAACAATTTAAATTCAGAATTATGGCTAAAAAAACAGTTAAGGACGTTGAACTAAAAGGCAAAACGGTTTTAATGAGAGTAGATTTCAACGTACCAATCAAGGATGGGAAAATCGGAGACGACAATCGTATCGTTCAGGCACTCGATTCGATCAACTACGTGGTGGAGCATGGCGCAAAGCTGATTTTAACGAGCCATCTCGGACGGCCGGGCGGAGAAGCGTCAAAAAAGTTTAGCCTGAAGCCGGTGGCCGATCACCTGGCAACACTCGTGGATGTGCCGGTACACTTTGCAGAAGACTGTATTGGAGAGAAAGCTGAAAAAGTAATTAAAGCAGCTAAATTGGGTGAGATTGTACTGCTCGAAAATGTACGTTTCTACCCTGAAGAGAAGAAGAACGACCCAAAATTTGCGATGAAACTCGCCACCCATGCCGATCTGTTTGTAAATGATGCCTTTGGGAGCAGCCATCGCGCTCATGCGTCAGTGGCCGGCGTTACCGAATTTCTGCAGCCGTCAGTGTCGGGTTTCCTGCTCGAGAAGGAAATTCAGTACCTGGAAGACAGCGTGAACAGTCCGAGTCGTCCATTTGTAGCAATCCTTGGCGGTGCCAAAGTTTCTGATAAAATAGGCGTGATTGAAAACCTGCTCAACAAAGTGGATACAATTATCATCGGTGGCGGCATGACCTACACCTTCTTTAAAGCAATGGGGCTGTCGATAGGGAATTCGCTCGTAGAGGATGATAAGGTAGATCTGGCAAAAGAGCTGATGAAGAAGGCGGAAGAGAAAGGGATCGATTTTATGCTTCCGATAGACTCAGTAGTAGCGAAAGAGTTTAGCAATGATGCTGAGCACAAAGTTGTGGACAGAGATGGTATTGAGGATGGCTGGATGGCGCTCGATATTGGACCGCAATCGTCCATCGCGTTTAGCAACCGAATCAAAAATGCCCGTACGGTACTCTGGAACGGGCCTATGGGCGTGTTTGAAATGGAGAATTTTGCCGACGGGACCTTTACGGTAGCGGAAGCCCTTGCGGATGCGACCGCAAATAACGGCGCTATTACCATCATCGGAGGCGGGGATTCAGCGGCTGCCATAAAAAAAGCAGGACTGAGCGACAAAGTTTCTCACGTTTCAACCGGTGGTGGAGCCAGCCTGGAATATCTCGAAGGTAAAGAGCTGCCCGGTGTGGCTTCGCTTGATGATAAGTAGATCTTTCGTCAGACGATTGCCTTTTTCGTCTGTCGAATTACTGAATGCAGAATCTCTGTTGAAGGTTGCGTTGATGAGTTGCGGAGCCACATGAACTCGTCAGCCCGCAGAAGCAGCGTGCAGACGAGG
>CAZXYQ010000270.1:0-2572 GCA_964644975.1 uncultured Rhodohalobacter sp. | reverse complement strand
GAGAAGATTAAATCAAATTTTTTACCTAAAATTCTTAGCCACATTTTCATGCTAAATCTTCGGGCGTTCTGACCTATCTCCGTTCACGACGTCTCCCTAAGGTGACTTGATATGGAGGGGCTTTGGAATGATCATTTCAACTTCAAATTGTTAGTTAAGCTAAACACGAGAAGGGGTTAATTTCACAGCATCTCGAATGGGAATCCCCCGCAATAGAAGCGAAGCTACGTGGAATGACGCTTTTGTTGAAAACATCACACCTCAAAATGAACTCCATGTTGCCCACATAACAGCCGGGCTGCATTACGCTTTTACAGGCTCCTCTATCTTCTGAACGGCAGCAATGGTGAAGAAGAATGTTGTTCCTTTACCTTCTTCAGTATCAAACCAGATCTTTCCGCCATGTTTTTCAACATACTCTTTGCAGAGATTCAGCCCGAGTCCGCTGCCTTTCTCACGATTGGTGCCCTGACTGGTAAAATGTTCGTCGGAAAATATTTTCGGGCGGTCTTCTTCAGAGATCCCAACTCCGCTGTCCTGTATAAATATTTTATAGGTAGATGTACTCTTTCTTTCAGCCCCGATTCTTATGGTTGAACCCTCATGGCTAAACTTAATCGCGTTTGCAATAAGGTTGCGAAGTACGAGCTTCATCAGATCATAATCGGCAAAAATAAAGGTATCTTGAGACACTTCAACCGCCAGTGTAATACCCTTGTTTTCGGCCTGAAGTTTAAATGGGTCTAATACCGATTCTAAACAAAATTTAAGGTCAAAACGTCGTTTATTTACAGAAATTCCATTCATTTGAGATTGTGCCCATCCAAGGAGATTATCCATCATGCTGGAATTTTCAAGCATATTTTTCTCCAGGTTCATGATCAGCTTATTGGTCTCTTCTTCAGACAGATCGTGCTCACGAAGAAGGTAGAGCAGACTCTGGAGGGATCCCAGCGGCCCGCGAAGGTCGTGCGCAACAATGGCAAACAGCTTAGTTTTAATATTGTTCAGTCGCTCCAGTTCCTCCTTCTGTTCCTGAACAGTTCCGTTCAAATCTTTAAGCTGCCTGTTACTTTCGGAAAGTTTTAGATTGGCAGCTTTACGCTTTCGATTCGAAAAAATTAAAACCGCGCCGGCTACCAGCAGTATGGTGATGCCTGCAAAAGCCGAAACGATTATCCATTTCTGCTGTTCAATTTCAGCCTGCTGCTGCTCTTGCTGAACTTCTGCAAGTCTTTTTTCCTGCTCAGCACGTCTGAGGTTAAACTTGGTTTCAAATTCTGCTGAAATACGTTCTCGTTCAAAGGTTCGTAATTTTTCATTCAGCTCCACAACCTGTTCCAGCCAGCTGAGTGCCTGTGATGAATTGCCGGCCTGTTTATACGCTTCATAAATGTTTTTATAAGTTTCCAGCTTCAACGGATTGTTGTCGATAGAGTCAGCAATTTCAATCGCTTCTTCGTAGTGTAATATAGCCTGCGAGTAGTTTCCCATTTTCAGATCGAGCTCTCCCAGACCGTTCGTATTGTAGTAAATTCCCATAGGCAGATTCACTTCACGGCTCTGAGCCAAAGAGCGGAGAAAATAATCGCGCGCACTCTCGTAATCGTTCATTTTGAGATACATCATCCCCATGTTGTAAATCACCTGTATCTGGCCCGGTATGTTGCCCGATCGGCTGTTCATATCGAGCGCTTTGTTGTAGGACTCCTCTGCTTCGTCGAAGCGACCGGTGCTTTTGTAGAGATTTCCCAGATTCAGATGAACACGAACAAGATTTGAAATAATCTCTTCTCTTTCGCTGATCTCTCTTGAGCGCTTCAAATAGTATTCAGCCTGATCGAAGTTTCCGATGGTATTAAATCTATCGCCAAGATTATTGGTAATGAGAGCGATGAACTCTTTATTTTGCATCCTTTCGGAACGCTCCAGTGCTTCAAAAAAATAACGCAGTCCTTCATCATCCTGCCCCATGCCTGAATATGCTGTAGCAAGATTTACAAGTACACCAACACTGTAATGCTCATTTTGCAGCGAGTCGGCAAGCACGAGAACCTGTTCATATAGATCGATGGCAATAATACTTCTGCCGGCCTTGGCGTGTCCGTTTCCAAGACTGTTGAGGGCCTGTTTCTGCTCAAAATCGGTTTCAGCAAGGTCGAGGGCGTATTCGGAATAGGAAATTGTAGAGTCGGTAATGTTTCGGTTAAGAAACTGCCCGCTTTTTAAAAGTGTAAGCTTAAACTCTCCCTTTCGGTAGTTGATTTTTTTTGCTAACTCTATCCCTTTCTCCGTCCATTTATGAGCTTTGAGAAGCTGATTTTTCCTAATCAGGTCTTCAACGTAAATCTCTACAGAGTCAACAGTCGCTTCAGTCTCTCCCGATATGACGAAATTCGGATCTACTTCAATGTTATTCAGCTGTGCGAAAGAAAATAGTGGAAACAGGCTCAGCAAAAGAGCAAAAAATAGCCCCGATAATAATCTTTTTTGTTGAAAATCCATTTAGATATCTGGAGATGAATGTATTGTACAAATAGTGTCCTAAACATCAGAAAAATTTGCTCAAATC
>CAZXYQ010000269.1:0-2590 GCA_964644975.1 uncultured Rhodohalobacter sp. | reverse complement strand
ACATTCTCTACCACTTTCCCAAATACGGTATGGTTACCGTCGAGGTGAGCTGTATTTTTGCGATTGTGGCAGATGAAAAATTGTGAACCGCCCGTATCTCTTCCCGCATGCGCCATAGATAGAACCCCGCGATCGTGATACTGCCTTTCGCCTTCTACCTCACAATCGATTGTGTAGCCCGGGCCTCCGGCTCCCGTTCCGTCAGGACATCCGCCCTGCACCATAAAATCGGGTATAACGCGATGGAACGTAAGTCCATCATAAAATCCTTTTTTCACGAGACTGACAAAATTTTCAACCGTTCCGGGAGAATCATCCTCAAACAGTTCAACTTTGAGCGTTCCATGCTTTATTTCTATTTCTGCTATCATATTTTTAAGCCTTAAATTTTCAGATTAAATCAGGGCTTAAAATAGACTTTTATTTCGTGAAATAGTGCCTTCTCTCCGGATTTTTCAGTCCCCGATTATTTATTCTGTAAGAGATAACTTTTTTAGATATTGTCCGTACAAATCCCTATATAAATAAGAATACTAACCTAACTGATTCGATGGAAGCTGATCTTCTAACATGGATTTTCCTTGGCGGCGGGATTTTACTGATGATTCTTGAGTTTATACTGCCGGGAGGAGTTGCACTGTTTCTCGGTTTTAGCGGCTTAAGCATCGGTTTACTTCGTTTTCTGGGAATACTAACCGGCACCGGCAGTTCCATTGCCGCCTGGTTAATCTTGTCGGTTGCACTCACTATCGCTATCAGGCCATTTCTGAAAAGGTATTTTAAATCGGAAAGCTATTTCAAGCTGGCTGATGAAGATTACGAGGCAATGGACCAGGTTGTGGAGGTCATCAAAGCGGTAAATGATGAAGACAACAGCGGCAAAATCAGGTTGGACGGAACGGCCTGGCAGGCACGGTCGCTGGAGGGAACAATAGAAGCGGGAACAAAAGTACGGATCCGCTACAGAGAGAACACAACCTGGATTGTTGAACCCATAGGAATTAAAGAACCATCCAAAGAACAACTTCGAAATCTTAATAAAAACTGACTATGTGGACAGCACTACTCGTATTTTTTGTCATCCTTTTTGTAATCGTGACGCGGCTATTTATCATCGTAGAGTTTCGCGAAGAGGTGATCCAGGAGAGGCTCGGTAAATATAAAAAGACGCTTCCTCCGGGGTTTCATTTTATGATCCCTTTTGTTGACCGCGCCGCCTACCGCCAGGAGATGCGTGAACAGGTTATAGACGTTCCCAGCCAGACCTGTATCACCAAAGATAATATCGAAGTAAATGTAGACGGGCTGGTCTACCTGAAGGTGATGGACTCTTACAAAGCCAGCTACGGAATATCCAATTATGTTGCCGCAGCCGTAAATCTTGCACAGACCACCATGCGCAGCGAGATCGGAAAAATCACGCTCGACGACACCTTCTCCGAGCGGGATATGATGAACGAGAATATTGTTGATGAGATCGACAAAGCGGCCGACCCATGGGGGATTAAGGTGATGAGGTACGAAATTAAAAACATTACACCATCAAGTGCTATCGTGGATACGATGGAGAAACAGATGGAGGCCGAGCGTGAAAAGCGGGCAGAGATCACCAACTCCGAAGGGTATCGCGAGGCGCGGATCAATGAATCGAAAGGAGAGCAGCAGAGCCAGATTTTAATTTCGGAAGCGCAGCGTCAGAAGAGGATCAACGAAGCGAAAGGCCGCGCAAAAGAGATTGAGCTTGTGGCAACCGCTACCGCAAACGGCATCCGCCGGGTGGCAACCGCCGTAGAAAAACCGGGAGGCGAAATTGCCGTAAAAACAAAATTAGTGGAGCAGTACATCGATCAGTTTGGTAAAATCATTAAGAGCACAAACGTATCGGTTCTTCCCACCGAAACCGCGAACCTCAAGACGTTTTTTGAGGGCGTTGGCACCCTTCAACGCCATACTCAAAACAGCAGCAATCCATCTTCATCCGCTAACCCACAAGGACCTACATCATGAGTGCATTAGACATGTTCAGCCAATTTGTACTGGCTCTTTTCGCTATTTATCTGACATTTAAATTTCTACAGGCACTGCGGCTGGTCCCCAATCAGTACGCTCATATTGTGGAGCGTCTTGGAAACTACCATAAAACCCTCGGGCCCGGCTTTCACGCGCTGATCCCTTTTGTGGATAAGGTTGTGTATAAGCAGGATCTTCGTGAAGAGACGATTGAAGTGGAGCCGCAGGAGTGTTTCACTAAAGATAATGTGAAAGTAGAGGTAGACGGCGTGCTTTATCTCAGCGTGGTTGATCCCGTAAACGCCAGCTACGGAATTACCGACTACAGGTACGCTGCCGTTCAGCTTGCGCAAACCACAACCCGTTCTGTTATCGGACTTCTTGATCTTGATGAAACGTTTGAAGAGCGGGCCAAGATGAGCAAGAAAGTGGTAGAAGTACTTGGGGATGTTGAGCGCGTCTGGGGAATTCGGGTCCACCGATACGAGATCAAAAATATTAATACACCACGCACGGTTCAAAAAGCGATGGAGCGGCAGATGACCGCTGAACGGGAGCGAAGAGCCGTGATTGCCAAATC
>CAZXYQ010000268.1:0-2593 GCA_964644975.1 uncultured Rhodohalobacter sp. | reverse complement strand
AGTCCCAAGCGTCTTGTTTATAGTAAACCGTCCATTTGACTCATTTTCGTAGATATAGACAAACTTATTTTCATTACCAGGCTGATCGTATACTGTCAGTATATTTTGATTCTTCCTACTGAACCCCCGAATGGAATATTGGATTCCGTACTCCTCACGTACCGGTTCAAAATCTTCATCATAAACCAAAAACTTCAGATTTCCCGCATCCCAAATGATGATTTCGCCATCATGGTGCTCAATAAAGGCAGGTTTTTGCCATTCAAAAGGTCCTCTCCCATTGCTGCCTAACTGAGTTTTAAGCTCCCCCTGCCGGTTCATGACGCTCACACCATCCTGATTTCTATGTACGATAACATAATAATCACCAACCGGTTGTATATACAATAGTTCGGAGATTTGTAATTCATAATGCTCTACCGGTAAAGGTTGTAGATCGTTGATGTGTACTGAAACCTGATCGGGATTCTGGGAATAGACTGTCGTGCTGATAGAAAGTAACGCTGCCAATATTAATGACTTGCACACAGCTGATATAGGTTTTAGAGAATTTAGCATTCATAATTTATTTAAAAGACAAAAAGTGGCATGCAGTCTCTTTCATATAGAAATTTTCTAATTAAGGATGTTCAATATATTTCAATTATTGTTTACGTGCTTTTGAATAGTACGCGGCGACAAGTGCAGCTCCTTTGCAATTCCCATATTTGATCGGTCTTTCTCTACGTAATTCAACCCTTGTCCAGATAAAATAAATAGTTAACACAATAGTCCCCCAAAAAAAGCGGTTCATCTCATAATTTATTGGCGGTTACTGGTCTGCCATTAAGAATGAAGCTATCGATCACGAGCCATTATTAACTTTCTCTGTTAATTTGATAAACATATACGGCATCGCCTGTAGCTGACCTGCTGTAAAGCCTGTCGTCTCTTCCAATTGCCATGAGTTTCTGGTTGCCGGGTAAGACAAATGAACCGGTTTGACTACCACGTTGATCTAATACAATAATATTCTCATCCGAATCCCATAACTCACTATTAACCTGTATATACACATTTCCTTTCCTATCCGCAGCTGATGATTTATAGATCAGAAATTCTGGCCGGTAGCTTGCACTTTCAACGATATTTCTCTGTCGTCCTTCAAATCGTGCGGCTATTTTAGCAGATCCCGGCATTTGGTAAACAGGAGATTCATCTGGTAGTGAAGCAATTGAAAGTATGGTACATAAACTAAAATCTGTATTGTAATACTCGATGCGGTTTAAATGCCTGTATACAATAACGAACTTTCCATTCCCGGTTGATACAACATTGGCATAATTTAAATTTACATATTCTTCTGAAGCAACCTCATGATCTACAGAAGATACCAGCGCACCATCATAGTTGTGTAAATGGAGGTATTTGTCGTTTTGGTAATTGTGGTAGTGAAGCAACATCACAGAATCGTTTATTGCAATTGCATCCCGGGCTAATTCAGTTTGGATCGTCGTTACGTAGTTCAAATCATGATCAAATACCTGTGCTATTTTTAACGAGCTCATATCAAAAACATACAGTAAACCACCATTTTCGATAATTTGATGAGCCCCTCCGCTGAATTCACCCGGGCCTCTTCCATCACGGCCAGCCAATCTAACAAGCTCTCCATCCCTGTTTACCTTTAGAATTCTTTTCATCCGCATGTCTGAAATCACAAAACTATCGTCATCAAGCGGTATCAAGTCTGTAACTCCGAATAAAGTTTTTCCATCTCCTTCAAATTTGTAAATCTCAGTAATACTGAAATCAGAAACATTTGCTGCTGCAAAAAAAGGTAACAGAATTAAACAGAGTTTGATGATAAAAATGTTTTTCATTGGTTGGTTAAATCAAATACCGGATAATATCATTTTTTAGCTCACAATATTATCCGGTTTCTTAAGATTCTAATTTATTTCCAGCTCTGAATTAATACAATCATCATAGGCCATTGGGCAGAGTGTATTATAGAAAAGATAAAACTCATCAAATGTGTACGTACCATTGTCGTAGTTTTCTATTGCTGTACTCGTACAATTGGACCAAAGTTCAGAACAAGACGTATTTTCTGACATTGCATTTGCGTCAGATTGAATACTAACAAATGAAAGCATAATTATAATAAAAATAACTGATATTGATTTTAAATAGGACATAATGCACATTTTTTATTTAATGTTTATAAGTACATTAAAAAGTCAATCTTTATTTTATAATATAAAATAAGCACATCTACCTATTATACTAAGCACATGTGCGTAGTTTTGAACTCGTTTAAACACCAGATATTCATTCAAAATCGCCATTCCTAACCTCCCAAATCCATTTTATCAACCCATGGCGGCCACTAATGCATAATTTGTTACAAACATTATTTCTGTGCTTCTGAATAGTTCGCGGCGACAGGTGCAGCTCCTTTGCAATCTCCTTATTTGAATATCCCTTCTCTACCATTTTCAACACTTCAATCTCCCTCGGTGATAAAATCTCAAGGGCTTCCAGGTAGGTTTTTCTGTTGGTTGGTTAGACTCTGCCATACGGATGAATAATTAGTTTTACTATTGATGAA
>CAZXYQ010000267.1:0-2606 GCA_964644975.1 uncultured Rhodohalobacter sp. | reverse complement strand
ATTTCAGTGCTATGAAGAAACTCTATTACTCAATTGGTGAAGTTAGCGAGATTACAGCGATAGAACCACACGTTTTAAGATACTGGGAGACCATATTTGAGGATCTGTCCCCGCGCAAAAATAAAGCGGGTAATCGCACCTACCGCGAAGAGGATATTACTTTTATTCTGCGCTTGAAGGAGCTTATTCAGACTAAGAAATACAGCACAGCCGGTGCCAAAAGGATTATTGAGGAGGGCTTGCCAGAAACGCAGGGTGAAGAAGGCCATACTATTCCAGTTGAGCTTAAGAAGGATTTGAGAGAGGTGAATCTCTTTCTAAACAAGCTTTTGGAAAAACTATAGTCTGTCGATGGTGAAAAGTGAAAGGTAAAAAGTGAAAAGAGCCGACAGCCCGATCACTCTGGGCCTGTCATGGACTCCTGAGCGCCTGGAAACTAACCTATTACAACCAAAGAGCTTATCTTACGCATCCATCAGATCTTTTCTCAGGCCGGAACCTGTTCCAGCTCTTCAGGTTC
The DNA here is from genome assembly GCA_964644975.1 of uncultured Rhodohalobacter sp. Classification (GTDB taxonomy): domain Bacteria; phylum Bacteroidota; class Rhodothermia; order Balneolales; family Balneolaceae; genus SW132. The sequence goes on along the minus strand of CAZXYQ010000267.1, from coordinate 2,086 downwards.
GGAAATATCTTTTTCTGTTCTTGAAAATCCTGTCATCAGCATAAAGAGAAATTCAGCACAGATCAAAATAGCAACGCTCACCAGGTGCAAAAGCTGAAGCACACCCGGCATTCCGAGTTCTTCCATTCCCAGCCCTATAAACATTTGCAGGATAATCAGCCCAAAAATCAGGTATCCAAGGGAAACCAGTTTTTTCGGTGCATCTATTTTACGATTTTCATAGAGGAGGTAGCCGCTGAGCAGTATCACAATCCATGAAAAACTTCTGTGCACCGAGTAGAGAAGCCCGGTGGTGTCGAGCCACCTCTCCCGTGGCAGTTCAAGAACATTTTTGGCGACATCAACTACCTCTCTCACCTGGGTTCCCAGAACAAGCTGAACCAGAGTTACAAACAGAATTGCCCCTGAAATGTAAAGGAGCCTTTTTCTGTGTTCGGGTTTGAGATGAATAGAGAGCTGTTCGCTCATCGCCCGAAACGAGGCGTAGAGCAGCGTATTAACAATAATCATTGCCAGTACCATGTGGATGGTAATCATACCGGCACTCAGGCCCGATCTCACTACCTGGCCGCCCAGCCACCCCTGCACCAAAACAAGCACAAAAGCTATACCCGATGCAACCGTAATCACAGGATCTGTTTTTCTGTACTTAAAAGAGAACAGGAAAGTAAGGGTAATCAGAAAACCTATCAGCACGCCAACAAGTCTGTTCACATACTCCAGCCATGTGTGCACTGGATTAAAAAGGCTTGCATCATACTGGGAAGGCAGATCAGCCACGTTTGTTGGCGGTATCCACATACCAAAACATTGCGGCCAGTCGGGGCAGCCCAGGCCCGCTCCTGATGCCCTTACGAGACCGCCAATAAGGATCAGTACGATAGTTGCAATTACAGTGGTGACAGCCGTTTTTTGATATAAGTTAAGTTTCATTCAGTATTCACAAAAAAAAGAGAGATTTACCCCGTTAACCACTTCTTGTACGAATTCATTTTATATGAAATCATTTTTATGGTACAACAGATGAGAATAGTATAAGACAAAATTTTGAAGTAGATATTAAGGTAACATATCAGCTTTAAAAACGGTAGATTTATTGCTTTCATATTTTAGATATTCTCAATGGAAAACACGAGCGTAAAATCTGGTTCTCTTACCCGGCTTCTTGAGGTGGTAAGAGATTACTATGAGCTAACCAAACCCGGCATTACGATTAGCGTTGTAGCGAGTATGCTGATTGGTTTTATTATGGGAACTGCGGGCTCGCTGGATTATGTATTGATGTTTAATGCGCTCTTAGGAACCTATCTTATTGCTGCAGGCACATCTGCTCACAACATGTTCATGGAGCGCGGTTTGGACGGACTCATGCATCGGACAAGCAAGCGTCCACTGCCCGACTCTAGGATTACATCCAACAACGGTCTGGTTTTCTCTACTGTCCTGATTTTTGCAGGACTTGCCTATCTTCTGGCAATGGTAAATGTTGTTGCAGGAATCGTGTCGCTGGCCACTACTATCATTTACCTTTTTGCCTACACCCCTTTAAAGCGAATATCTGCCCTGAATGTATTTGTGGGCGCTATTCCCGGAGCTCTTCCCGTTGTGGGCGGATGGGCTGCTGCAACCGGCACCGTATTTGAGCACGGCATGTGGATTCTTTTTGGAATCGTCTTCTGCTGGCAGGTACCGCATGTTATTGCCATCGCATGGGTGTGCAGAAAAGATTACGAACATGCAGGATTTAAAATGCTGCCCAAAAACGACCCTCACGGTATTAAAGCCACAATTTGGGTTCTCCTGCCGATGCTGATTCTTTTCCCAACTGTCTATAAGCTTTATGTAATGGAATTGGTAGGGTGGATTTACCTTGCAGGGGCACTTCTCTCCACTGTAGGTTTTCTCTACTACGGCATTAAGTTTGCGATGCAGAGGGATATTCCTACGGCTAAGGGCGTCATGTTCTATTCGTTTGCCTATCTCCCTCTTATCTGGATCTTTATTTTTATAGACTGGATCATCCTTTAAATCGATTTTACTTCAGCGAAAACGCACTGCTGACGGATATTTTTATTCTTTACAATTT
>CAZXYQ010000266.1:0-2614 GCA_964644975.1 uncultured Rhodohalobacter sp. | reverse complement strand
GAAGAGGATTTAACGAAGGCCGAGCCGTTGATTTTGAGGAGTTATGAGGGGAGTTGAGTGATACGTCAATAGCTGTTCTTCTTGTCACAAATATTTACTAAATTTGTGACAGAAAAAGAAAATAAAATCTATGCAGAGTACTGAAGAACAAATACTTAAAAAGATTAAGAACCACAACCGTGGAAAAATATTTTTCCCGGATAATTTTGTGAAAATTGGCTCAAGTGAGGCGGTTAGGCAAGCTTTAGTTCGCCTTGAGGATGATGGAGAGCTGGTAAGGCTTGCTCATGGTATTTACTTATATCCTAAAACAGACCCACAGCTTGGGGCATTAAATCCATCCATAGAAAAAATTGCTGAAGCGATAGCAAAAAGAGATAAAGCGAAAATTATACCAACCGGCACACTGGCAATGAATAAATTAGGCCTTTCAACCCAGGTACCGTTAAATGCAGTGTACCTCACCGATGGTTCACCAAGAAGTATTCAGGTTGGAAATCGGAAAATTAAATTCAAGAGAACGGTTCCAAAAAATCTTAAGGCGAAGGGAGAGATCAGTTCGCTGGTTATTCAGGCTTTAAAGGAAATTGGGAAAGGGAATGTAACCGAACAACAAAAAGAGAAAATCACTGAGCTATTGAAAAAAGAAAAACCGGAGCACCTAAAACATGATATCAAACTTGCTCCGGTGTGGGTTCGGGAAATAATGGAACAAAGTATAGAAGAATGATAGACTGGCTAAAGGTAGAAGACAACAGAAAGAAACTGGTGTATGAGCAGGTAGCTTCCAATGAAGGCTTGCCGTCCATAGCTATTGAAAAAGATTTTTGGGTAACGCTTGTATTAGAATCTGTTTTTGAACTTGAGCAGGCTGAAAACATGGTGTTTAAAGGTGGGACCTCTCTAAGTAAAGGTTGGAATCTGATCCAGCGGTTTTCTGAAGATGTGGACCTTGCTGTAGACCGTAAAGCGTTTGGCTTTGATGGTAAACTCGGAAGCAGCAAAAGGACAAGACTTCGAAAAGCGATACGGGAATTTGTCCTGGAAGAGTTAACACCGGAATTAATTAATAACCTTCATGAAAAAGGAGCTGATGTTGAAGTGGAGGTTTGGGAATCAGGTAACTCAGACGAAGATCCTTCAACCATTGAGGTTAGATTTCCTGCTGTTACTGAATCTGTAAAATACCTTCCGCCAAGAGTATTGATTGAAATAAATGCTCGTTCCTTAATCGAACCGAACGAAGAAAAAGAACTTACTCCCTTGGTTGGCTCAGTATTTCCACAGTTAGAAATTGATTTGATACCAGTAAAAATTCCTTGTGTGCTACCCAGACGCACATTCCTGGAGAAAGTGTTTTTGTTACATGAGGAATTTCAGAAGAACCCGGATGAAATGCGAGCAGACCGATTAAGCCGACATTTATATGACGTTGAAGCAATCATGGATACAGACCATGGGAAAGATGCACTGGATGATGAAGAGCTTTATATGGATATTATTCATCACCGGAAACATTTAACAAAAATCAGTGGAATTGATTACAAAAAACATTTACCGGGAACCATAAACCTTGTACCGCCAGACGCTTCCATAATGCAATGGCAGGACGATTATGGTGAGATGCAGGAAAGTATGATTTACGGTGATTCTGTATCCTTTGATAAGCTCATTGACAGAATGAAAGAGTTAATGGAGAGAATAAATCAATTGGATTTTAATGAGTCATGACAGAAAACACACAAATAGCTGATACTATAGACAATAAAGAGACACTTAGCCAAAACAGAGCCGTTGATTAGCATGGCACTACACGTCAACATAGGAAAACTGATTAAAGGCGAAGTGGTAGAAACCGGCCGGAATGAATACAAATCCGGCTGGAACCCGGAAAGTGTAGTCCACAGCATGTGTGCCTTTGCGAATGACATCAACAATTTGGGTGGTGGGTATATTGTCATCGGTGTTGAGGAGAAAGATGGTATTCCGCAGTTGCCACCGGTTGGTCTTCAGAAAAATCAGTTAGATGGCATTCAAAAGAAATTGGTGAAATTGAGCAATCTGATTCAGCCAACCTATTTTGGAGTTTCGGAAATAGCTGAAATTCAGGGTAAGAATATATTTGTGTTGTACTGCCCCGGTGGAGATCACCGCCCCTATGATGCGCCTGTCTCCCTTTCAAGAAAAAACAGAGGCCGTGCACATTGGGTGAGGCGATATAATTCGACGGTTCGTGCCAATCAAAATGAGTTACAGTCCCTGCATGAATTGGCAGCTCGGGTTCCCTTTGACGATCGTGTCAATCACCGTGCTTCTCTTCATGATTTAAGTTTAGCATTAATCAAGGAGTTTCTGCAAAATGTACAGAGTCCGTTATTCAAACAATCTGACTCCATTCCTTTTGAAGAGTTATGTCTGCAGATGCAGATCATAAAAAAGCTGGATGAAACATTGAGGCCGATAAATGCAGGCCTGCTTCTGTTTAATGAAAAACCGGAGGTTTTTTTCCCAAGCACTCAGATAGATGTAGTGATCTATCGGGATGAGGTCGGTGATAATTTTTCTGAGAAGATTTTTAAAGGCCCGATCCACAAGCAGCTCCGAAATGCTCTTG
>CAZXYQ010000265.1:0-2623 GCA_964644975.1 uncultured Rhodohalobacter sp. | reverse complement strand
AGTTCCATGGGTGCTACTCGAGTTCTAAAATGGTCAAATTATGATTTGTATAGATGCAAATGTCGGCAGCTATATTCAGTGACTTCTCAACAATTTCTTTGGCAGTAAGGTTTGGCGCTTCACTTTTCAGCGCGCGTGCTGCAGAAAGGGCAAAAGATCCTCCGCTTCCGATCGCCAGAATCTGGTCATCAGGTTCAATTACATCACCTTGTCCGGAAATCAAAAGGGATACGTCTTTATCCATAACGACAAGCAGAGCCTCCAGCTTTTGCAAGTATTTATCCTTTCGCCATTCCTTGGCAAGTTCAACAGCCGCTCTCTGCAGCTGGCCGTTATACTCACCCAGTTTCTCTTCAAAGCGCTCAAACAACGTGAAGGCATCCGCTGTAGATCCGGCGAAACCGGCAAGGATGGTGTCATCCTGAAGTTTTCGAACTTTACGAACCGTTGATTTCATTACGGTTTTATCGAGAGTTGCCTGGCCGTCTCCGCCAATTGCAACTTTACCATTGTGCGACACACCTAATACGGTGGTCGCATGCAGTTTGGATAGATCTGTCATTACGTTTAACTCTTAAATCTGTTGTTGAATATTTTCAATTAATTCTGGCGGCTGGGGCGCGGACGTTTAGATCTTGAAGTTTTGCTGCTTCCACCGTTCTTTTCTTCTTTGGAATAATAATCGAGATTCTCTTTTCTCTTCTGCTCTTGGGTAATATCGTCGAGTTTTATTTCGTGGGCTTCCAGTATTTTATCGATGGGTTCATCGCGTAAAACCGCGTCCGTTATATCCAGTTCAGAACCGGCAAGAGTGGCTTTAAATTCGTTCAGGGAAATGTTTTCATCACCCACCAGTGTTATACGCATCTTATATTTCATCATCCATTTTACACGCTGGCTGAACAGCCCTTTGGTAAGGAATGAGTTCAGAAACGGGTTGATGTAAATTTCAACTGCACGGTATTTTGTGCTGTACTTCAGTTTGCTTATCCAGCTTTCAATATCTGTAACAATCGTGTCCTGGCTTACAACGGAACCGGTTCCGCCACACATCGGGCATACTTTAGATACCGAATTAACCACGCTTGGCCGAATGCGCTGCCGGGTAATCTGAACAAGTCCAAAATCACTCATTCCAATGATGTTGGTTTTGGCCTGATCTTTCTTGAACTCTTTTTTAAGCTCGTCGTAAATCTTCTTGCGGTTCTTGTCGTTTCTCAAATCAATAAAGTCAACCACAATAATGCCGCCAATATCTCTTAAGCGAAGCTGTTTTGCGATCTCTCTCGCTGACTCAAGGTTGGTTTTGAGTGAATTATCTTCCTGGTTCTGCTTTGCAGCATACGGACCGGAGTTCACGTCTACCACGTACATCGCTTCGGTCTGCTCAAAGATGAGGTATCCGCCCGATGGCATCCTTACGCGGGGGCTAAAGATTGAATTCACGTCATTACCAATCCCTACACTGTCAAAAATGTGATCTTTTCCTTTGTAGTGTTCTACATTGGGAAGCATTTTAGGCGCTATTTGAGAAACAAAACTTTTTATCTCTTTGTAGAGCTGCGTGTCGTCAATCAAAACGCGGTCATAATGTTTTGCGAAGAGATCGCGGATGAGACTCTCTGTAATGTCAAGATCTTTGTAAAGGCGAGTGGGAGGCGATGAGGTCTCCAGTTTATTAAGCATTTTGTCCCACTTGGTGAGAACCGTGCGCATATCTTCTTCAATCACCTCTTTCGTTTGACCCTGCGCAACCGTACGCACAATTACGCCAAACCCTTCCGGCAACATCGAACCCACCGTGCTTTTCAGACGTCTGCGTTCTTTATTATTGTTAATTTTTTTGGAGAGTGCGATGTATTCACCCATCGGGATGAGTACGAGAAATCGCCCGGCAATAGTAATATCTGTAGATACACGCGGCCCCTTTGAACCGATCGGCTCTTTTACGATCTGTACAAGCAGATTCTGGCCGCTTCTCAGCATCTTTCCGGCCAGCATCTGTTTGTCATAGTTCGATAGCTTATCGAACTTTTCAAGCTCTTTATTAGCGTGCTTGGGAATACTGTTTTCACCATTCATCATCTTGATGTAGGATCCAAGGTGATCTCCGGCATCTGAGAAGTGAAGGAAGGCATCTTTTTCCATTCCCACATCAATAAAAGCGGCTCGTATACCACTCATAACTTTGTGGACACGTGCGTGGTAAATATCACCAACAGTTCGCTGGTTATCCTCTGATTCTATGAATATTTGTGCTAACTCACCACTTTCTAAAAGCGCTACCCGGGTCTGTTTGCCGGAAGAATGGATAATGATTTGGTTTTTCATCTGCTAAAAAAGATTTTGCCAGCAGCTTCTCATGTCGATAGTATTCAGGCGAGTATAGGCGTCGCACACTCTCAGTAAAGGTCTTGTGGTGTGCGTTCAAACCGTCACCGGTAAATAGAGAAGCTGTAACGTAGTTATAATTTCTACTTGGATAGGAAACTGATGATTCAGAAACAATGCCTGTTTTACAAGCAGGAGTGCCCGGCGTGCGGCAGACCGCAACGCATGGGTAAATCAAGTGTTGGAAAAGAAGTTGTAAGGTGTTGTAAAACAATGACTTAATTTCTAAAGT
>CAZXYQ010000264.1:0-2628 GCA_964644975.1 uncultured Rhodohalobacter sp. | reverse complement strand
GAGAGGCTGTAAAAATATTCCCGTACTCTGTTTTACACTCCTAATATTTTAAAGGTGAAAAACTTATTTCGAAGCTCCCCTCTCTGGCAAGTTCCGCCAGGGCGCGTTAGAGAGGGGGCGGGGGTGAGTCAGAAGGACAGGTGGTGTTGTAACAATTCTCACTCTGCCCCGATGCAGTTCATTTCCGTTTCAGAAAATCAGAAATCCCCGATGTGCGCCACTCCCGGATCTCGCCACTAACTTCCATGAAAAGAATCGCTTCTGTATTGTCAAGCTGTTCAATTAACTCAATTCCGTCGTCCGGTTCCATAAGGGTAAGTACCGAAGCGAACGCATCTGCATACATGCCGTTGGATGAAATAACCGTAGCCTGAATTTGATCGAAAGAGCCGATTCCTGTTTTTGGATTGATAATGTGTGAATAGCGGGTTCCATCAATCTCCACAAACTGATACATATCGCCGGATGTGGTGAGGGTTTTACCTGATAGAGTCAGGGTAATGTAATCGGGAGTTTCGCTGAGACCACCCTTCGGAATGGCAACATCCCAGGCTGGGCGTCCCGGCGGAGGATCTCCCGCGCTGATATCTCCCCCGGCATCCACCAGGACAGAATGGATTCCATAAGAGGTGATCACACGAACCGCTTCTTCCGCTGCATACCCTTTGGCGATGCCGCCAAAATCGAGCTGCATGTTTTTAGCCATCAGGCGGGCCTTCATTTTCACCTCGTCCAGCTCAATGTGGTGATACCCTACTCGTTCCTGCATCGATTTGATCTCATCTTCGTCCGGCAGTTCCGGATCTGGCAACCTTCGAAGATAGCGCCAGGTATGCGTCATCGGGCCAATTGTAACATCAAACAGGCCGTCAGTTTTTTGAGATATCAAGACCGACTCTTTCAATACATCAAAAAAAGAACGACTGATCTCCATCCAATTCCCTGAACCCGATAAACGGGAGAGCCGGTTTAGCTCACTCTCATCAATATAATCACTCATGCTCTGATTGATCTCCTCAATACGATCAAACGCGGAATTTGCCGCAGTTTCAGCTTCCGGCTCTGATGTTGCATAGAGCATAATCTGAACCTGAGTACCCATATGACGGGACTGAAAATCGTATCGCTGCAAATCCTGCGACAGAGTTAATGCGGGCAAGAAAAATAGAATGAAAACAGTTGCTGAAAATTCAGTAGTAAATGAACAAAGAGTTCTTAACATAGCTATGGTTTCCACAGGTTTATTTGTCCGGTATAAAAAGTGGTTTGCTCAATGTAATGCGGCTCAAAGAAGGTATTAACCTGAGTTCGATTTAAAAAAAGCAAAACAGACTACAAATGCGTTAATTAAGTTAATTCGGTAACAATTATGTCACGCCGGCCGATCTATACTCATCTACAAGTGTGGTAGCACGCTGAGAAGGAGTAATCTCCTCGCCTTCGATCGTAACCTGAAATCTCAACTAGAGGTTTGAATCACTGAATTCCAATATTCGTTTAAAGCGAACCGGCAGAACAGGGCTATTTACAGAAAAAATAAACTGGTTGTCATCTGCTTCAAGATTCCACTATAGCCGGCAAAGCGCACCATGATCCGGGATTTTCCAATCTATTCCGGGATAGATGCTCTCCTCAACAGAGGGAAAAGATCTATTATAACCATATAACGATCCGGTTTCATACTCTTTATAATCTGTTGTTAGGGTTTAAAATTGTAGGGATCGGTAGTAATCAGGTCAACATTATCATAGCATAACCTACATAAACGTGCGCCATCATCAAGGTCATACTCAACGAGACAGTTTCTGAATTTAACTGTCTTTTTCTTAATATGATGCGCTTTCTAAGCGGTATAGGATATTCCGGGTTAGTACTTGAACGTGGCAGAAATGTTCGTCACGTTGCTGATTACCCGACAGCAACCCTTGAGCCATGAGATTTACCAAGAAACGATACCTTAGTTCCTGAAGAGGCAGATGAATATAAAATTTATCAGCGAACAGGTTTTATATTGCGTGAATCTACAAAGCACTGGTTGATTAAAGATGCCGAACAGCCTTATATAGAAAAAAGCGGTTTGACTGGATCCGGGGATATCATATTGGCGGAAGATCAACTCCTGTGGAGAAGGCAGTGCCTGAGATGGGAACAGCACGAGCAGTACATTTCGCGGTGGATCAACTGAAAAAAGGAGAGTTGTAGATCATTTGACATTTCCCGGCTTAAAAAAAAATATTTTACGAAAAAAGGGACAGAAGGTATACCATAGGCCGTGGATGTTCACTAACTGTTTATCAGGCAGAGCCTCTCTTAGAAACGAAATCGATCAGTTTAACTTCCGTAGTGGAAAAAAATAGTTCAACGGATGTGCGCCTGCTCTGATGCTCTGAACATTATCCAAATCTACTGCAGCTATTAAATATGAAAGCATAGAATAGGGCGTTGGGAGAAGTCGGACCGGCTATAAAGTTATTCATCGAGCTTGTACTATTTCTGTATAATTCCTTACCTTAACTATTCTTGATAGCAGATGAAATGCTGTGGCAGTTGATTGTCATTTTTCAATTCTATTTCGCACCCGTAGCTCAACTGGATAGAGTACCTGACTACGAATCAGGCGGTTACAGG
>CAZXYQ010000263.1:0-2653 GCA_964644975.1 uncultured Rhodohalobacter sp. | reverse complement strand
CAACCGTCAGCCGGGGCAGATTTACACCATCTGATGCGACTCAGGCTGTATCACAATTTCATTCAGAACGGACTGCGCTGGCTGAGAAGCTGCGTAGTAAACCGCCTTTGCTACTTCCTGTGTGGTAAGCATTTTATCTTTCTTCACGCGCATGTCCACGTTGGGGTTATCCCAAAAGTCGGTGTCCACACCGCCGAGGTAAAGCAGAGAAAATTTTACCTCACCGCGGCGCTGTTCTTCAACCAGGGCTTTCGTGAATCCGGTTACAGCATATTTTGAAGCTGAGTAAACGGATGTATTACGCATGACTGACTTTCCAAGGATACCGGGAAACATAATGATCCTTCCTTTCTTGTTCGTCGCCATATAGCGCATAACGGCCTGTGTTACCAAAAAGGTACCGTACACGTTCACATCGATCACTTCTTTCGCGTGCTCCGGTTTGATATCCAGAATTGGCTGGATTACACCAAGACCAAAAGCGTTAACCAATACATCAATCTGACCCAAATCATCGTTCACTTCCCGCGCCATTGCAGAGACGGACGCCAAATCAGTTACATCCACTTCTATCACATATGCTTCTCCGCCTGAATCGTTTATCTCTTTCGCTTTTTCATCTGCTTTGGATCTATCCCTTGCCGCCAATACAACCTTTGCTCCTGCCTTCGCAAAAAGCTCAGCTGAAGCCTGTCCAATTCCGCCCGATCCGCCTACAATTAATACTACCTGATCATCCATAAGATTTATTCAATATTTTTCTGTTGCTGTTTTCTGACTATGAAAGGGAGGATCACTGAAAATCGTTCATTTCAATACGGATCAGCGCTGTTATTTTAGGTAATCAGTAGCTCGGCATAGCATACCCGCAAACTGAGAATATTGGTGAATACCTGATAACCAATACACCGATAACAAATAACTCATTCACAAAATAATGTGCGATTTGGTCATTTGCTCGATATCACCCCTCTCAATAGAAGCCAAACCAACACTACTTCGCCATTGCAGCCGGAATTACTGATTCGTACACATTTTCCAGTTCTTCCACCGGGCGGTTAATGTACTCGTCAATGATTAGTTTTTTTCCACCCACAGATCCGAGTTCGTTGTAGGGCAGTTCGTGTTTATCCAGAAATATTTCAAGCGCCCGGGCACCCTCTTTCGGAACGGTTACAACCACGCCCGATTGAGCTTCACTGTAGAGCACTTCGTATAGTGTACCGTTCAAATCTTTCACTGAAATATTGGCTCCAATACCGGAGAAGATCGCCATTTCGGCCAACGTTACCGCGATTCCGCCGTCTGATATATCGTGAGCCGCGTTCACCTTGCCGGTTTGGATCGCTTCAAGAAGCGTTTTCTGAAGTTTTAATTCAAAATCGAGATCAAGTTCAGGCGCATTTCCCGACGTTAGACCGTGAACAGTTTTTAGGTACTCACTGCCGCCCAGGCCTGTTCTTTTGCCGCCCAGATAGTAGACAATATCGTGTTTATTTTTGAATCCGGGAGTCATCGTATGATTTTCAAGATCTTCCACGATACCCAGCATTCCAATGACCGGAGTCGGGAAAATTGCGCCTTCAGGATTTTCGTTATAGAGACTCACATTTCCGCCGGTTACGGGTGTATTTAATGCCCGGCAAGCGTCGCCCATTCCGCCAACAGCTTCTCTGAAGGTCCAGTATACTTCGGGTTTGTATGGGTTTCCAAAGTTCAGACAATTGGTAATGGCAACCGGCTTTGCGCCGCTGCAGACCACATTCCGTGCAGCTTCAGCAACCGCAATTTGTCCCCCGCGCCGCGGATTCAGATAGACGTACCGTCCATTGCAGTCGGTTTTTAGAGCAAGGCCTTTATTTGTTCCTTTAATACGGATTACGCCCGAATCTGAGGCTCCCGGTGCATTTACCGTATTGGTTCTAACCATTGTGTCGTACTGCTCATGAACCCACCGCTTCGAGGCGATATTTGGCGCCTTCAGCAGAGATTCGAGTGTGGCGTTATGATCCCCGGGATGGGTTAAAGATTTAAAATCAAAATTTTGTACTTCATCAAGATATGCGGGCCTGACTGCCTCCCGCTCATATTGCGGAGCTCCTCCGCCCAGCACAAGCGAATCGGCCGGAATGTCAGCTTTCACCTCGCCATCTTTCAGGTAGGTTACATTTTCTCCTTCCACTACTTCACCAATAACCACGGCGTTCAGATCCCACTTTTCATAGACGTCAATAACATCCTGTTCGCGTCCTTTTTCAGCAACTACAAGCATCCGCTCCTGGCTTTCGCTTAGCAGGAGTTCGTAGGCCGTCATTCCGTCTTCTCGCATGGGTACTTTGTCGAGGTCCAGGAGCATTCCCTCGCCCCCTTTTGCCGTCATTTCTGATGATGAGCATGCTATTCCGGCTGCACCCATATCCTGCATGCCGATCACGGCTCCGGTTTTCAGGACCTCGAGGCTCGCTTCGAGCAGCAGTTTTTCAGTGAAGGGATCGCCCACCTGCACGCTTGGTCGTTTCGCCTCACTCGCTTCGCTGATCTCTTCGGATGCAAACGTGGCACCATGAATTCCGTCCCGGCCGGTGCTGGCACCCACAATAATTACGGGATTGCCGATTCCTTTAGCGATGGCCGATGCCGTTTCGCCCACTTT
>CAZXYQ010000262.1:0-2712 GCA_964644975.1 uncultured Rhodohalobacter sp. | reverse complement strand
CTGTATCTTGCGACAGCGCTGCTAACGGCGCAAAAAGAAGCGCCAGCAGAGCTATAACCATCAGGAAAGTTTTTTTAGATTTTGTATTTGTATTTTTCATTACCGGCCTCAATTTGTAATCTGTTCTATTGTTATATAAATACCAACTATTTCTTGTTTAGTAATCGGGATCAACCTTCGGCACTTCAAATCTTACAGGTAGATCACGGCATTTTTATTTCCAAATCCATCGTCGCGCTGCACTTCAGCAAGGGGATCCGACAGCCACTCTTCCCCGTCTTTTACAAACATATAGTGGTGCTCACCTCTTTCCACAGGTACCAGTCCGCTCCAGATTTTTTTACCGTTCATTATCTGGCTCGACATTTCAACAGGCTCCCAGTCACTGAAATCTCCGGCAACTGATACCTGTTCGGCGTCTTCATCTATGTAAACAAAACGGATCCATACTTCTTTCGTACTTTGCTTCTCTTCTGACACAAAATTAACTCCTGTAGGATATTCTGAAACTGAATTGAAAACTAACTCAGATTCATTTTCTTTAAGTAAACCGGTATATACGATCAATAATACAGCAGGCACGATGTAGACCAGTGCCGGCCTGAACGAATACTCTCGCGGCTCAAACCATCCGCTAATTGTTTTCAGAGCCGCATCAAACCAGGATTCTTTCACCATTGCCTTTTCTTCCATTTCGTGGATCTGGCTCATCACACTTTCCGTAAAATCCTCCGGTACAGCAAAGTGGTCCATTTTCGGTTCCTCTTTGAGTGATTCAGAAAGGAAGCGATCAAACCGGAGCATAGATCTAAGTTGGTCATTCTCCGCAATGATATGAAGAGCAGCCCTTTCCTCTTCCGGAGAAAGTTCGCCATCAATATATCGGGATATTAAATTGTTCGCTTCAAATTTGTTTTGCTGGCTCATAACGTAATGTGTTCAAATTCTTTATGTACAATCTTTCACATCAATATGACGACTGAAAATGGGATTGGTTACAAATAAAAAAGCCCGATTCCTTTCAGGATACCGGGCATTTTTTGGGCTAATGTGTTACAGAAAACCTTTTCAAAAATTCACTGTCACTTTTGAAAATGCATTATTGATCAGATGATTCTAGCTCAACGTCACCCAGGTTGTATGACTGGCCCAGAGTAACTTCCACACCGTTGAATGTGGCAGACTTAAAGCCATCCTCTCTCGCTTCAACTGAAACGGTATAGGATCCTTCGGTCAGTCCTACAAGCATAAATTGTCCTGATTCCAGATCTGCAAATGTGGTAGAGACTGTATCAGAGTCACTGATTGCATAAACCGCAGCTCTCGCTTCAGCTTGCAGAATTGTACCGGACACATTGCCTGTAATGGCTTCATTTGTTGCACGGATCACCGGCTGAAGGTTATACTGGCTGGTTGAGCCTTGTTTCACAACTGAACGGTTGGCGTCGAAATCGAGCAGAAGCGTGTATTCAATACCCTCTCTGATTTCTGCGTCGATATTAAGCTTTACGCCCGTCTGTACACCGCTTGGAACAAACAGGTCGAACGTTTCACCGTCAATTACAACCGTGTTTTGATTATTCAGAATCAAGCGAATCTGCCTGTATGTGCCCACTTCAAGTTCGGCATTGGCCAGTAATTCAAATTCACCGTTCACAAGATCCAGTATATTGTAGACCTCATTTGGCTCACTGATGGTAATCCAGCCTTCGTCCGAATTTTCTGAATTGTTTACTTCAACCCGTTCGATTGAAATATTAACTTCATCGTAATCCACCGGTGCATCATGCAATTTTACAAGCATTGTGCCGGTTCCGGCATCCGTATCTGAATCCAATGATGACTGGCATCCCCAGAAAAGAAGGGCGGCTGTCAAAACTGTAAAAAGTACTGTTTTAAATTGTGTTTGAATATTCATGGTAAACCTCGTCTGTAGTTGTGTCTGTTGATTTGGGATCGTTTCAGGGATATGACGAGTGGAATATGAGATGGTTACACAGTTTATTAATAAATTTTAATAAATAGTGTGCTGTGCTATTTGAACAGGGTGATTACATAGGAGTCGCCCCCTGTTGTCCTACCTCTATCTGGACTCGTGCTTTGTTAACCCGGATGATTCAACAAGCTTATTTTTTGTACACCATAAAACCTATAGCTCAAATTTGGGCTGCTATCCATTTTATACTTGTGCACTATCTTTAGTGCTTTTCATTCAATCAGACTTAATCTCCTGATTAATACGATTTAATCCTCAAATGTCTGGTTTTTAATAAGGATAGATATATTCAAGAAGGGCAATGCATTTACAGATTCTATTGGATTTAAAGCCAAACTACGCACCCAAAATTATGAGCGAGACATAACGGCAGCGTCATAACCACCAAATCAGCATCGCAAAAGAAAAGTGTAAATCAAGTAATATTAACACCTTGTATTCTTGCCGATCTTTGCGGTTAGGAGAATCGTAAAGATCCTAAAATCCGCTATTTCCCGGACCATTCCCGGGTCTGCCACCGGGTCTGTCCGGCCTGTTTCCGGGCCGGCCGGGGATACCCTGCGGAGGACCCGCATTGAGGTTGCCGTTGAACAGGTTTTGAAGAATCTGATTTGCAGGAATACCTCCGCCAAGCTGATGCGACATTCCCTCTAAAACAGAGGCGGCCGGAAGCTCGCTCCTGCGTTCGGCGGCGTTCATAGCGCCGGGTAGCCTCT
>CAZXYQ010000261.1:0-2718 GCA_964644975.1 uncultured Rhodohalobacter sp. | reverse complement strand
GTATCTCATGCTCTCTTTCCGGAATGACCACGCTGCCGCCTGCGGTAACATAGGAACGATAGCCAAGGTGAGAGAAATAGATATCACCGGCGGAGTCGAACTGTGTGATTACCGACGGCGTAACCTGAGGCAGATCCGGGAGGAATTGCCGTTCATCATCTGAAGCGCTGCAGCCTGTACCTACAAGAAGTGCAGTTATCAATAGAGCGATATAGAGTGGTAGTAAATCAGTTTTTTCCATTTTAGAATTTTGATTTTCATGTCCAAACAAACAGCTTCCTTTTTTTGCTGATCTATTACCCAGTTTTAACACTTCAGCACAGCCATAGACGGAATTATACGGCTGCAAAGAAATGCTATTTTATTGAGTTTTAGCAATGTAGGTTACAGATTTCATTTAAATTTTAAGTGATTTATTCTCTCCATAAGCTCACTCATTCGAACAGTCAATTCCTTAAATGTCAGAGACTCACCATAAATCATATTTTCCTGCATACTTCTGTAATCGTTTTCCCACTCTCCAATGGAATCATCCGGTGGGATTAGATTAATGGACCCCGGCAGATGTTTATCATAATCAATTTCACTAATTTTTGTCAAGTGCTGACGATGGTTAATGATATCAACATAAAGTTTTTGATCTGTCAGTGCCTCTTTACCGTGATTTGTGTCCATAATTGCTTCTACATCATATAAATGCCGACTCAATCTTTCTGCTCTCAATTCACCGGGATTTTTTTGAAACTCTTCATGAATCAGAAATACTTTTTCTAAAAAGGTACGCTTTGGAAGTACGCATGGAATTACAGCTGGCTCCAAGTCTAATAATAATTGCGAAAATACTTTACCAACTATTGGAGTTAACTTTTTCTTTTCGTGTGGTTCAAATAAAGAGCGGGCATTTACTTCAATCAATACCCGCGGTTGTAAATAGCCTATTGGTTCAGTGATAGAAGGAAACGTAATTTCTATTGTTGAAGGGTCTTCATCAGAATTTTTTGATTCCCATACCTCTACATCGACTCCAGCACCTTTTTGTTTAAGATTTTCAGACAATGCCGGTGTAAACTCTTCAATCACAAATTTCCGAATAGATTTTCTGAGTCTGGTTCTTTTACTACTTCCCAATTTCCCATCAAATCCGAAAGCTTCCCTATCCATTGCTAAATCAACATCTTCAGAAAATCGCTGAATCAGGTTCCATCCTTTACTTAAAGATGTACCTCCTTTAAACACAACGTGTTCAGCGAACTCCTGTTCGAATACAGCTTGTAGTACAAACGTTACCCAGAAATCTTTCTCAATTGCAATAGGCGGCAATCCCTCAATTGCCCCGACTTGTTCATAAACTTGTTTCTTTCTCTCATCATCTACCTTTAGCCAATCAATCATTTATCTATGCTTTGTTCCATAATTTCCCGAATCCATACCGGAGCAAGTTTAATATCATGCTTCACATGATCCGGGTTCTCTTTTTTTAGAAGTTCATGGATTCTCTCTTTTTGCCGGTCGGTTACATTTCCATTACCAATCTCCTTAAGCGCCTGAATAACTAACGAGCTTATCTCTCCTTTTGCTTTCAGGTTCTTTGGAACCGTACGTTTAAATCTGATTTTTCTATTCCCAACCTGAATACTTCTTGGTGAACCATCAGTAAGATAAACCGCATTCATTGGTATTTGCTTCGAAAGCCCAAGCTTATTTAAAGCCAATGCGCCGGAAGGCACGATATAAGCTCTGTCCCTATTTGCAATGGCTTTGGCAATTTGATCTAAGGTTGGCTGCAACAGTCCTAACTGCGAGTCTTCTTTTGGGTATAAATAAATACCGTGGGCAAGCCTTTCCAGCTTTCCACCGTCTTCAAGCCGTGACAAAGCCTTGTGTACAGCATCTTCACTGCCAAATTGATAAAAATCATCGGGGAAAAATATTTTCCCACGCTTATGATCTCTTATCTTCTTAAGTATCTGTTCTTCTGCGGTTTTCACGAATATTTGTTTAATTCCTTGTCAGAAATTTAGTAAATATATCTGACGAGACAAACATATAAGATGGAAGTTGAATAATGTTGACCCAGATACGTGTGTGCTGAAGCCAAACTCAGAGGAGGTCATATGCCAGCTCATCTTTTCCTGAGTAGCGAATGGGGGGCAGTTTGTCCGGAATAATCAGCAAATAAAATATTACGAAAGCAGAAATGTCTAAAATCAGATGATGTTTCTTAATGCAATTTTGAAAAATAAATCGCGCAAACAGTTCAGGGAAAGCAGGAGTTCGATCATTTAACTGAATAAACAAAAAAAAAGCCGCTGGAAAATTAAATTCCGGCGGCCTTCGAAGTGTGGGCGCTGAGGGATTCGAACCCCCGACCCCCTCGGTGTAAACGAGATGCTCTAAACCAACTGAGCTAAGCGCCCGTGTTTTTCAACAGAGCATTAAAGATAAGAAGGTTTCTAATTCAGACAAAATAGTTTTTGATGAATATTGAAAATAATCAGTCAATACTCCCTGGCATTATCTTGCTCGGTTAATTCGACCAGTAAAAATGATTATATAAAGAAGTAATTACCTGAGTTCGATTTCAAAAATTAACAAAAGAGGCTCCCCTCCACGTAAGGAGGGGTGGGCGGTGGTTACGGTGCTATGATCAGTCATATATTTAGAAATCGGCTGATTTTACCTTTTTCAACCACCCCTAAATCCCCTCCTTGCAAAAGG
>CAZXYQ010000260.1:0-2723 GCA_964644975.1 uncultured Rhodohalobacter sp. | reverse complement strand
CGGCATCACGAACGGTTACAGTGGCATCCCATTTTGAGGCGATAGACACGAAATACATCACCACAGAGATCTGAAGTATGGAGAGCCCGATGGTTTTTTTCACCAGATTCTTCTTGAATAGAATGCCGTATACGCCAACACAAAGCAGGATGACGGTAAACCAGTAGGCATAGTGGCCTGTAAAAAAATCAAACATTTTGTTCTCCGGTTACAATATTATCGTAAATCATCACAAGGACGGCCATTACCGTTAAGCCGATTCCAACCTCAATAATCAGGATTCCTATGTATCTTAGCCAGGCAGGCTCAACGCCGGGAATAGGGAGCTCTCCATAGTCAAGAAAATATCCCCCGGCAAGCACAGCTACCGCTCCGGTGGCAAAATAGATGAGAACTCCTACTGCAGCGATGGGGTTGTTGACCCACTCTTTAATCTGAAGATTTGCGAGATGTGCTCCGCCTGCAACGCGTATTAACAGAACGGATGCAGCAAGAAGTGCACCGCCCTGAAAGCCGCCGCCCGGGCTGTAGTGGCCGTGAAAAATAACGTACCAGCCAAAAACCATGATGTAAGGACTTAACAGTCGGGCGCCGAGCAGTACAATCGGGCTTTCAAAATGACGCTTCATTCTTTATCCCTCCGCCGTTTCTTGAAAATAAGCAGCGTAATCAGACCAACAGCATAGATAACAACCTGCTCGCCAAACGTATCAATACTTCTATAGTCGCCCAGTACAACGGTCACCATATTTGGAGTCCGCGCATCATTGTAAGCTTCCTGGATAAAGTAGCTCCCTTTAACGGGGGTGTTGGTCATGCTGCGTTCGGCGTGCATATAATTATCCGCATCCCCCCTGTAGGGCAGGTCCAGCGATGCATAGATCAGCACCGATGCAAACAACAAGAGCGTAAGAATCTTAAGTGCTTTCAATCGTTTGTTTTTCTTGTGGTTTTATAGAGTGCTACGACGAATAAAATACCTGTGACACCGGCGCCGATCACGGCTTCGGTAAACCCAACATCAATAGCGCCCATAGCGACAAACAGAAGCGCCATCAAAAAACTGAAGATGGTCATCATTACCACGGCAACAAGAAGATCCTTTGCCTCGAGCGCCACAATGGCGGAGAGCAGGATAAAGATGTAGATCACAAGCTCCAGTTCCCAGATCATCAGCTATCGTTCTTCTTTTGTTTCGAATTACTAAACAAAGGTTTGAGGCCTTGTTTCATTGCGGCACGGGACAGTGCATGTATTCCAACGGGATTTGAAAGTGCTATGAATATCACGATCAGAATCAGTTTTATCCCGCTCTGCGTAAAGCCTTCGTAGATTACCAGTCCAAGTATTACAAATATGATACCGAGCGTGTCGCCCTTACTTACGGCGTGTGTGCGGGAATAAAAATCGGGCAGCCTCAGCATACCGATGCTTCCAACTCCCATAAAGAGAATTCCTGTGCAAACAAAAATGATGCTTATGATGTTAATAATTGTCATTCAGTTTCCCTCCGGTTAAAATTTTTGGAGGAGACAAACTTAGCAATCACCAGTGATCCGATAAACCCGAGAATTGCGTAAGCCAGCGTAATATCAAGAAACATATCGATTCGATTGAAGATGTAGCCAATAAGGCAAATCAGCACAATTGTTTTTGTGGCGATGGCGTTGGTTGCTAAAAGCCGGTCGAACAGGGTTGGTCCTTGCACCACGCGAACAAGCGGAATCGCAATGATAATCGTCAGGAAAACCGCGCTATAAAGAAAAAAGGTTTCCATTGGCTGCGTTATGAATCTGTAGTTTGAATATGGATATTGCTGACTACAGCACGGTCGGTGTTTTCGAAAAGCTGTAGTACTTTTTTAGGCATCTCATCATTTATAATTCCTTCGTAGGAAGACTTATCAAGGGCGTGTACAGTAAAATTATCACCAACAATATCTACAGTAAGAGTACCGGGCGTTAATGTAATGGAATTACCCAGAATCATTCTGGCGTGTGCGCTGGGTAAATTTACTTTAAAAGTAACTATGGAAGTTTCGATCGGCATTTTTGGTGTGCTAATCACCCGAAGCACATGAGCTCCTGCGAGAATAATCTGGCCAAACATCCATATTACGTAAAGTGGAGCTTTCCAGAATCGAAGTTCACGAAGGTCGTCCATGTCATCATGGAAGAAATGGAGCATTTTCAGCTTATAATTGAGCGCCATTACGCCTATAACAGTTATAACGCCAAATAGAATATGCACAAAATCAAAAATACCGCTCATAGCAAGCCAAAAAGCCATAAGAGATATAAAAGAGAGCGTTAGATTGAAGAATGATAGTTTATGCATCGATCAATTGATTCTGCCAAAGCAGTTTAGGCCAGATTTATTCTAAGCACCAAACATATTAAAAAAGGGTACTCTTCTGCAATTAAAGTTCTCAATCAGTTGAAAAAAATTACAAAACGACAAAGAAAACAGTTTTTCAAAAAATCAAGATAATATTGTGATAATCTTTTTTATGAATAGGGTAATAATCCCTTCTTTAGAGTTTATCTTGAAATAGATTTTTGTATCTTTGCCACCTGTTAAATCACGGCAAATGATAATGCCATGTGTAAGAGTGAAATAAACAAACCTTTTTGAATGGAATCACCTACTGCGTTAGTCAGTCTGATTGTTGGTTTACCGCTGCTTGGCTTTCTAATTAATGGATTAGCCGGCTTATCCTCTGA
>CAZXYQ010000259.1:0-2728 GCA_964644975.1 uncultured Rhodohalobacter sp. | reverse complement strand
AAATCGTTAAATCTCAAGAATCGTTACATCAAAAAGATTTCCAAACAGGCCGCATTATTCTGCCAAACTGATTTAGCGATTTGTTAGATCTAACGACACAGCGATTTGCTTTTATGAGATCTAATAAAATCCAAGCTTTTCAATCTCCTCAATTTGACTGGTGTAGCGATCAGGATTATTTCGAAAATGGAAAAGAGCTTCTTGCAGATGAGGCTCCGCTTCATCGCGGCGATCCAGATGCCAAAGGCAGAGGCCGAGGGTGAATCGTGCACTGTTCCGTGCGGAATTGTCATCAGGCAGCGAGGATTGTAATTCATATGCCCGTTCGGCATAAGGGAGAGCTTCTTCAAACCGGTTCTGGCCGCGCAGGACATCGGCCAGGCCTCTCAGCGGGCCCGCGTGACGGATATGATCTGCCGGCATCAGGCGTTCGCTGTGTTCCAGGCTTTCCCGCATAAAGGATTCAGCCCGATCATAGTCTTCCATTTTCAAATAGACCCGCCCTGTATTCCCTAAAAGTCCTGATATGTAGAAATTTTCGTTTCCGTATTCTTCCCTGAATAAAGCCAAAACATCTCTGTACGTTTCGGCCGCCTCTTCAAGCCTTTCGGCTCCCAGGTACGTTCGTGCGGTATTGGCATGAGCTGCTATGGTATTGAGATGACTTGGGCCAAAAATCTCCACCCGCATTTGATGCGCCTCAATTGCGTATGGGAGAGCTTTGTCGAAATCACCCATATTCTGATACAGGCTTGAAATGTGATTCAGTGTGGAAGCAATACTTTCATGAATACCCGGATAACGGGCACGGCTGAGTTCGAGAGTTTCAAACAAATACCTTCCTGCTTTTTCAAAATCTCCTGTGCGGCGGTAGTAGGTTCCCTGGTAAAAAATGTAATCATCATAGGTTTCACCTGCGGCTTCCCGGTTTTGCTCATAAATCGGCCGGACCATCATCAATATTGAATCTACCTTTGCGTATTCCTGGTTGGCATTCAAGTGATAGGTGTAGTCAAGATGAACGCTGGCAAAATCCAGGCTTTTTGGATCCAGGTATCGGTTGGCCAGATCCACAGCCCGGTGCATCATGGCCAGCCCTTCATCATATTTACCGGCTTTATCGAGGATGATGGAGCGGTCGGCCAGCATGTTGATATAGGTGAAAGATGTTGTGTCTTGTGTTTCGAAATAGAGTTGTTCGGCAATTTGTGAGATGGAATCCGCCACATCATAAGCGATCAGGTTGGCGTAGATATCGGCCATCATGATGAGCAGCTCGGCCCGGGTTCGCGGATCGTTGGTCAACTGGTTATTAATGTAAGCCGTGCTCATATCCACCATCCCGCGGGCGGTTAGTTCCTGTCCGCGGTTCTGCATGGGATCGATCGACCGCAGCGAGCTTCCGAGCACCGAAGCGATCCGTGTTGCCCTGAGAGCTTCGTTTTGGGCGCGTTCGGTTTCACTCTTCAACTCCTGAGTATAAACAAACACCAGAATTAAGACAGTGACAAGAGATATAATTGCAATAAAAGATGCTGCAAGATTACGGTTTGTCCATTTTTTAAGGCGATACCCGGTTCCTGTTGAATAGGCAGATACCGGGCGATGTTCGAGCCATGATCGGATATCATCTCCCAGATCGGAGGCGTTTTCGAAACGTTTATCATGATCAGTATGCATGGCATTCTCGGCAATAGCATTCAGCTCACGTGGCAATGGCGCAGGCTTGCACTCTTTCGTCCTGAATGTCTCATTAGGATGACATCCGGTGATAAGAACATGAAATACTACTCCTAAACTGTAAATATCTGTTGCCGTGGAAGTGGATTCCCCGTTAAGCTGTTCGGGTGAAGCATAAGCACGAGTCATCGTTTTCACGGTTGAATGCTCAGTTGATGAATCTTCAAGGATTTGAGAAATTCCGAAATCAAGCAGCTTGATTTTTGGTTTCTCGTAGTCGCTTGTTACCATGATGTTTTCAGGCTTCAAATCGCGGTGAACCACCAGGTTTTTGTGAGCGTACTGTACCGCTTCAATTACATCCAAAAATAGCTTCAGTCGTTTTTCTACGGGAAGATTTTTACGGTTGCAATATGAGAGAATAGTTTCGCCCTCTACATATTCCATAGCGAACCAAGGCCGGTCTTCTTCAGTGATGCCACCATCAATCAATCGGGCTATGTGCGGGTGCTGAAGACGGGCGAGAATATTACGTTCATCCAGAAAACGACTGATGGCCGGCTCTGTACCCATACCGTATTTAATCAGTTTCAAGGCTACAGTCTGCTCAAATCCTCCAAGTGTACGATGCGCCAGGTACACATTTCCCATACCGCCGGAACCGATCTGTTTCTCGATCTGAAAAGGACCCACCTGAACACCGTCGAGCGGTACTAGATCGGAGAGGTCTACCTGCTCAATAGCGAAACCGTCGAAGAAGTAGGATTCTTCCGAATCGGCCTTCAGAAGAGAGAGTAACTCATCGTAGAGAAGAGGATATTCGGTTTTAACCAACCCGAGGCGCTCTGTACGCAGATCCGGCTTCAGATCAACAATCTCTTTAAATAGGGTTTGGACTTGTTGCCATTGTGCAGCGTTCATGGATTTCAGTATTAAATGTTATACACCATTTCATTTGTTTAAATGTTTGGCCAACCCTGATCTTTGCATCTCGAACAAGTAAGAAACGATACGTATGTAAGATGCTTGGATTCTCAGCGTAAATCTG
>CAZXYQ010000258.1:0-2749 GCA_964644975.1 uncultured Rhodohalobacter sp. | reverse complement strand
TTTTAATCGAAGCCAGAGAATGGCAGAATTTGAAGAAGAATTTAAAAAGCTATCCAAACAACACTGATCTTTTATTTACCTGCCTTCTTTTTTCCCAATAATATTATACATCCACCTGTTGTTTTAATAACGTAAAATCTAGCCTGGGCAACCGGCTACAACGTGGTGGTGATTCCCCTGGCAGCAGGCGTGTTGTACACCTGGGGCGTCATTCTGAGCCCGGCCGTTGGCGCTGTTCTGATGTCGGCCAGTACCGTAATTGTTGCGGTCAACGCACGATTGTTGAAAATGGGGGATTAATAATTACTCGCGGGAAACCGATCTGCACCATTTTGTTAACGTCAACAAAATGGTCAGAGATCTTGTGTCCGGACACTTCACAGGCTGTTTTTGCTTTATTTACAACCTGTGTAAAGTTTCTCCACTCAGAATAACCCAGCAGATGCTGAAAATCCCGTGCCAGCCAGTACTCAATTCCGCATTCGGAACGGTTACATATCAATGGTACTATACGGATACTTCTACCAGCAACTGGTTACCCGACGGTACAGACTCGGATACTTATTCCCGTTCTTTTTCAGAACCCAGTCAATCTGCAACGGATCAGGGCGTGCGAGTTGTTATTTCGGCTGACGGTGAACAGGGTGAAGATATTCAATATGTTACGGTCATAGATGATGACTGTGAAGATCCAACCCTTCCATGTAAATACTAATTCTGCTAAACAACAGTTATATAAGAGATAATCCTTTACAATTTGAACCATATATAGGTATCCCTATGAGATATTCTCCGGTTTTACTCGTGCTGATTTTTACTTTGGTTTTGATGTCCAACTGTGATATAACGAGCTCGTCAGGGGAAGAAAATATTGAAACCGAAAAAGTATTAAGCCCTTTCCAGGGAGAGGGGAGTTGGTCGGCATTAGGCCTTGAAAATACGAAAGTTCTTTCTGTAAAAGTTTTTAATGATTTTTTATTTGCCACTACTGACGATGGGATCTTTAAAACGGAATTGAATCACCAAGATGGTGATTGGCAATTTTTGGGTTTTGCAAGTGATACGACTGAAGTAAGAAACATCGTTTTCCTCAGTGAACAAGAATGGCTCGCTAAAATAAGATATACCCACATTAACGATCACGGGGATCATAATCCGGAAGATTTCCCGATATTGCATAGATCTTCTGACGGAGGCGCCTCATGGGAACCGGATTTGTCCTCTAATATTGAAGGGACAATTTTTTATATGAGCAGCATCACAAAGCACAATTCATGGAATGAAACTCTTTTGGCCTACCGGGGATCAATGATCCGTTCCGATGATCTTGGTAAAAACTGGAATCACATTTCAGTTTCAGAAGATTTTGATATCCTTTCATTTGTGGATGTCATTTACACCACTGATCATCATCCTGATCAGATTTGGTACGGCGGTTCTACCGGATTTTTTAATGCGGTTACTGTAAAATCAACAGATGGAGGAGAAACATGGGCAGGGTTGCTTCCTCCCGAAGAAGCAAGGGGTGATGGCACAGTTAAGGCCATAGCACTCTCTCCTGCTGATGAATCAGTAGTTTTGCAAAGCACGAGTCCATACAGTTTGGCAAAATCGACTGATGGGGGCGATAATTGGGACGAACGATTGAAAGAAGAATCTGAAGCAGTCATCGTTAATTCATTGCAAAACAGCATGCGATCTACAGATCATGTATATGCGGCCGGAAGATGGACAAACCGAAGTCCTGCTGATCGCGGTCTTGAATTTGACTTTGAAGAAGAATATGAGCAGGAAAAGTTGTTTTTGATCATCTCGGATGATTTTGGCGATTATTGGAGTATAGTATTTAACAGTGAGGCTCCATCGGGCTTAGAAACCAACGATCTCGCAGTCGCAGAAATTGAAAACAATGAAACCTTGTTTCTGGCAACCACGGGTGGAGTATTCAGTTTTCAACTGGATTAACACCCAGCGTTACCTATTATTTATTCTACCCGATGGCGTTGGATGATGAAGGCGCCGACTGGCTAAGCACCGAAGAGCAAATTCAAAATCCCTACCTGCCCGAAACGATGCCGGGGTGTGGAGAAGTGATAGAAAAGGTTGGAGATAAGTCGTGATTACCCCTCGTCCGGAGCTCTGCTCCGCGACGAGCCAGGTCAGCTCTGCTGACTGAGAACTGACAGCGGAGCTGTAGCGTGAAAAATATAATTAGAATAAACTGAATCAGGCCAAATCAGTGATATGTGTAACATTTTAAAGTTAATGTGTTCCGCATCTCTTACATAGAATGAGCACATTTACAATGTGTTCAGTACCCGCATTAGATTCTCAGTGAAGTACAAGTAAATAACCACATGCATTGTAGCGGTTTTCTGACAGAGGCCATTTAAACAGATATTTGATTCTTCGGGCGATAGAGCGTGGCAGATCCTGAATCGGGTTAATGAACTGAGCTCAATAACTTTTAAATAATAAACGAAATTATAAATTACTACAATTCGGCCATTTATCAAGAGACATTCGACGAAGCGATCGAAAAAGCAACTGCTGAACTGAAAAAAGAAGGGTTCGGAATTCTGACTGAAATTGATGTAAAGGAAACTCTGAAGAAAAAACTGGATGTAGATTTTAAAAAGTACAGAATCCTCGGAGCGTGTAATCCCGGCATGGCTTATCAGGCGCTGCAAAAAGAGGACAAAATCGGAGCCATGCTGCCGTGCAACGTTATCGTGGAAGAGCATGATGA
>CAZXYQ010000257.1:0-2759 GCA_964644975.1 uncultured Rhodohalobacter sp. | reverse complement strand
AGAATTGGATTTGAGCAAATTTTTCTGATGTTTAGGACACTATTGGTGCCCTATCTCTTTTTCAGATGATTTAGTGTGAAAAACGGTGCCTGAATGAACTGCCGGCCACCTTCATTCATCGGGCGAAAGAAACAGTCGTCCGATGATGGCCCTTATAACTGCACCCATCCACCCTGCTTATGGGCATTGTAGATTTCGGTGATCACGCGGTTTACTTCAGCGGCTTCATCTGCGGTGATCAGCGGCAGGTTCTCCTCGCCGGCTACCGCATCAAAGAAAAGTTCCAGCGGGTGTTTGTGATTTTCAGGCAGATCGGCCCATGGTTCGGATGCATTCATATTCTGTTCCGGAATCCTTAAAAAAAGTTCGCCGTTCGTTACCCGCAAATGCCCTTTGGTACCGGAAATTTCTATCTGGTTCGGGTTGGCATGGTCCACCCATCCGCCGGCAATGGTTGCTACCGCGCCGGATTCGAACGTAACCATTCCTTCCCCATATTCATCACTGGTGGGATATCGCTCCAGCACTTCGCTAACATAGCCGGTACACGCTTTTGGTGCGTCATTTTCCATGAACCAAAGCAGCAGGTCCATTACGTGAGATCCCAGGTCGCCAAACGCTCCTACCCCGGCCTGTTCGGTGTCGGTCATCCAGAACCAGTCCGTATCAAACCATCCGCCGATCGCGCCGCTATGGACATTGCTCAGCCGCAGCCGGGTAATTTCGCCCAGCGCGCCATCCCGCAAAAGAGATTTTATTTTTTGATTCACCCCGCTGCCCCGCATAAAATAACCGGTTTGAAAAATCACTCCCGCCCGGTGCACCTCCTCCGCAATTGCCTTTGCCTCATCGCCGTTCAGACCTACCGGTTTTTCCACAAACAAGTGTTTTCCTGCTTCGGCAGCCGGTGGCACGAGTTCCGCGTGAAGATTGGTTTGTGAGCAGATCACAACGCCATCCACATCCGGGTCACGGAAAATCACTTCAGGATCATCCACAATTTCACCCCCGGTAACATCACGGCGCACTTCGGCCGTCTCCCTGCTGGGGTCCCACACATATTTGGTGGTTACCCTTGGTGATTCCGCCATCCGGTTGGCAAAATTGGGCGCATGGATGTGGGCACCGCCAACCAGTGCAAGGGTAATAGAGTTACGGGACGTTTGGTGTTTGCCGGCGGAAGTCAGCGAACTTATCGCCAGCGGTGAGATTGCTACTGCTGCGGCGCCGGCTGCAAGGTGGCGAATCGCTTTCCTGCGGGTGATGTGGGTATCAGGTTTGTGAGTCATGGCAGTATCTTCTTGTTAGTATTAAGGTTTACGGAAATCTGGGGATAACATGATGATAATACCGATGAAGGATTGGGATTGCAAAAAAGGAGAATCAGTAAAAGTTTCATGCCGTAAGTAAATACAATATAACCCGGATTATTCACGAAAAGGATGTTTTATTACTTTAAGTTATTGAAAATATTGCACATAATTAAAATATATAGTAGCCTAAAGTTGAGGTATCAGAAAAAGCGGCGAAATTTCCCTGTGAGCTGCGTTCGCCGAAGGCAACCCTTTTGGAAAAGTAAAAAAAACGAACTCAGGGTACTACAGGTACCCTTCCGTCGCTTTTTCCCCTTCGCCTTGCTCACAACGAAATTACTTGGTGAATAATCCGGGATAACCAATTGAAGGAAATCCGTAATGGATTCCCTCTTTTCTCTTTAAGATTGTTCGGCATATTTCCAATTTTGGGAAAATAGTGGCTTATTCAGGACCCGATTTTCATACCTCTTTCGCGTTGCATTTTTTATGATTCTCTTCTTTGCGCCTGTCTCAAGAGATGGTTTTAAAACGGTTGAATAATCAGGGTCGGGGTGATTCTTTTGGTGGCAGGGTGCCAGTCATCTCGGGGTATGCAGAGCCGTTTCCAAATGCGATAGTAATAGTCAAATAAAAAAAGATCTGCTGCAGACCGTATGAACATATCAGTCTGTAACAGATCTTAAATAATAAGGAGGTTGACACTTCTGGTTATAAAATGCCTGAATGTATATTAGTCATCAAAAGAGTCTTCAAAAGCCTCAAAGGATTTTTCAACGTTATCATTGATCTTTTCCAGGTTGCTTAATTCTTTCGGATGCAGAATCAAACCATCATCTCCCACAAACCAGTCAGTAACGTTAATATTTATAACAAGAGTAGATTGGCTTGTCTCTGAAATCTCCAGAGCAGGATCTAAATCCACGTTGATTTCAAAGTCTTCCGATGATCGGAAAGTGAACTCCTCTCCATTATACAGCCCTTTAACGACAACTGAGTAATTCCCGGTTTCATCTCTGAAATCACGATCGGTAGTTTGCACATCGGAGGCTGGTTTAGCAATTTCCATCTCAAACTCATCATAAAACCCTGCTGGAATTTCTTCCTGTGCAATGAAAAGAGGGCTTCCGTCCAGAGGCAGAGTTACGATAAAATCATTCAGATCTTCAAGTTCAAAGTCGGGATAGCTGTCAGCTCCGTCCAGCTCGAACTCTTCGAGGAAGAATTTAACTTCAAGAATTTCTATCTCGTTGATGCCGTCATTAATACCAACGCTAGCCGGAGAGGTAAGTGAAGATTGAATTTTTGAGTTGGCGGACTCAACATTTGCTTTCATCAGTATTGCGCCCTGACCATATTCGTCAACATCGGTCTGTGCGGTATTACAAGCGGTAAAAACCGTCATCATGACTATAACCGTCATTATTGATAAACCTTTAAATTTTT
>CAZXYQ010000256.1:0-2797 GCA_964644975.1 uncultured Rhodohalobacter sp. | reverse complement strand
GAAATATTTTCATACGCAGTATACATCGGCTATTTGATTTAAATCTTAAGATATAACTATTACGGCTTCATCCACGAAATAATCAAAATTATTAGCTAACTGATCACCGTACCCCAGCCCGGTAAAAAGTATTCGGGAAAGCTTCGCAGAGTGACCGTTTGGGATATGCGAAACCAGCAGGTTATAGAACTTATTACCAATCCTCTTTACTGGACGAATCATACGATTGTTGAAATCTACAATAGTTGTTGGTCTCGCACTGCGGAAATATCTTTTCCCGGGAGATCAAAAAGCTCCTGCACATAGGGTCCTTCATTGGTACAACAAAAAACGCAGTGATGATCCAAATCATGACGGCTTTGATTACCATCCTTATCCTGTAGATATTAATGGCGATGGCAAAACACCGATGGCACCTGTCCAACCTTGCAGGATTTGTCAGAATAAATCTTTTTGTGAAGATCGATCTTAAGTAATGACCAGATTACCCCGTTGAATCCAAGGCCGATCCCCCTGAAACCATTATTCAAGCTATTTTTTTAATTCAGAAATAACAGCCTCCTGATGAGCAGAAACGCTATATTCATTCAACTCCTATACCGTTTAGTCTACTCATTCAGCAATACTACTTATCGAATGGGGTCACAATGATCTTTATCTGTTTTAAAACAACATTCTGATTAAGCATCGCAACAAGCAGAATCGGTTTCTTTTCACTCACAACCACCCGATGATATTTACACGATGGTAGCTATAACCAAGCATCGTGTCTATCACATAATGCCCAATTTGCATATCTTCTTCAATAGTTGTTGCCATTTTACGTTATTGTAAAAATGTATATAAGATACTTGTCTGACTTTTATCTGACAGCTTTTTTTTAGATCATTTAAAGTATTTGCTCGCTTATAAGCGTTTGCGGAGCACAGATACTTTTCCGCAACGAAATACAGTTAATCCGGTTATATTTACATTATTATAATATTGAGACAAGCCTTGCAGGCACTCATTATATCCAAAATAGTTTATGAAGTTTTTTAACAATTTTAAAAAAGCGAATACACTCCGGATCATTTTTTTCGGAATCGCCACCATTGCGGTCGTTACACTCACCATTCTAAATGTCTATTCACTTTACCAGCTGAGGAATACATCCATTGAATCTGCCACAGATGTAAAAAAAATTCAGCTTGAAGATTTTACAAGTCAGGTTCAGTATCGTTTTTTCAATCCTATTTGGGATCTTAGAAAGCTCGATATTAACACTGTTGAGCGTGCATGGAACAGTAGTGATCAACTACCCGAAAAGTTCAGAGAAATTCTCCACAAGGTACTTGAAGAACCTCTTTACAGTGATATTCACTTTATTTACAGAGATCAGGATGGGTGTTCAGATGAAAATGCATCCGTTTATAAGTACGAAAGCACAACACAACAATTCATAGCTGTTTCGTCAGTTCCACAGCTTGTGTGTGATGGTTTTGGAATCTCAAAATCGAGAGCGCGGGTTATTGTTGATGACTACAGATTTAATACAAAATCGACATTCGATTCGCACCGCTCTCTGACTATTGCACTTGTAGACCTGAGCGACAACGCTGTCATTGGCCACCTGAATCTTATGGTGAATCGAGATTACCTCCTGAATGAATATATAGCTACAGAGTTAAAAAAGAATTTTGGAACTGCCGATGAATCAGGCATTGTGGTGTGGCTGAGAGACTGGGTACAGGATGAAATTTTGCTTGGTAGCGATGACAACTATGCGTATAACAGGGATCAGTACCCCATTGATTTGAGACAGCGATTTTCCGATTCGCTTGATGAATGGAGTTTACACGCCACCATTCTTGAATCTCCCACAATTACAGCCTCTGATGCCTCATTGAACCGAAACCTAATTGTGATGGGAGTCGCTGTTTTTGCACTGCTTGGAGCTCTCTTTTTCATCTATATCAATGCGCAGCGTGAACGAGATCTCGCTCAGCGACAAGCAGGGTTTCTCGCAAATATAACGCATGAGCTTAAAACACCTCTCGCCGTAATGCAGGCTGCAGGCGAGAATATAGCTGACGGACGGGTAACAGACGGTACGCGATTAAAGAACTATGGGGATCACATTTACAACGAGTCTGTCCGACTTAAAAAAATGATTGAGAAGCTCCTTGATGCAGCAAAAGTTGATTCGGGACAGGTATCAACTGAGCAAGCTCCTCATTTTTTGCACGAACTTACAGCAGAATTCTATGAAGCTAATAAATGCTACATTGAAGATCAGAGCTTCAATTTTACATATCAGCACGACGAGAAGCTTCCGCTGGTAATGGTAGATGCTGATCATGTGGAAACGATTCTTAATAATCTCGTTGAAAACGCAATGAAGTATAGCCCTGATAAGAAAGAGATTCATGTTTCGGTAACCAGAAAAGGAAACGACGTGGCATTGAAGGTAGCCGATAAAGGCACTGGGATACCAAAAAGTTCATTAAAATACATATTTGACAAATTTTACAGGGTAGAAGACACCCTCACAGCAAAAACAAAGGGCCATGGATTAGGGCTGTCGATTGTCAAAAATATGGTAGAACTCAATGGCGGAAAAATTGACGTCCAAAGCCAATATGGAGAAGGTTCTGTATTTACCGTAAAATTCCCTACACTAATGAAAACCGACTTTGATGAGGGTGAAGTGATACCTAACTCAATCAAAAAGAACAGCTCAAATACGGAGAATGTTGACTCATATGTCCAGTAAGAAAATATTGATTGTTGAAGACGAACCCAGCCTGATTTTTAC
>CAZXYQ010000255.1:0-2813 GCA_964644975.1 uncultured Rhodohalobacter sp. | reverse complement strand
TTCGTTAAATCTTTTTAATTTTCTATCTTTCGTTCTACAAATTTTTATTAAATACAATCGTCATATGAAATGTATCCGGCTATCAGGAGTATTAGCTATTCTATTCTGCTTTTTGTTCTCTTTTCAAATCACGGCCCAGGATCTCGGAGGCATCGATTTTGCTTCCGTCAACGTCGATAACCTATCCGATAATCAGGTTCGACAGGTCTGGGAACGTGCTCAACAGGAGAATCTTAGTGTACAGGAAGTTGGGACGCTCGCACAAAGCCGTGGAATGTCCGCCGGTGAGGTATCAAAATTGAGAAGCCGGCTCAATGAAGTACGGGCTCAGACCGGTACCGGAACCGATGATGCAGCTCCTGAAGTGACCAGGACGGAAGCAAACGGCGAAACCGTTCAGCTTCGTACCATCAGCCCCCCTCAGCAGACGGATGAACTGCGTGTGTTTGGCGCAAGTCTGTTTCGTGACCGCGCCATCTCCTTTGAGCCCTCCATGAACGTGCCAACTCCGATCGATTACACGCTTGGGGTAGGTGATGAAATTGTTATCAACATCTGGGGAGCGGCTGAAGCGAACTATCAGCTTACCATCAACCCTGAAGGAGTAATCCGTATACCAAACCTGGGCCCGATTCAACTCGATGGACTGAGTATCCAGGATGCTCGCAGCCGAATCCTGAACCGGCTTCAAAATATCTACTCCGGTTTGCGTCCAAATAATCCGGAAGAGGCGAATACCCACGCTGAAGTATCGATTGGAAATGTTCGAAGTATCAAAGTAACCATTTTGGGTGAGGCAACTCAGCCCGGCACATACACAATCTCCTCACTTTCTACCGTATTTAATGCACTTTATGCGGCGGGCGGTCCAACCAACTCCGGTACATTTCGTAACATCCAGATTATTCGCGGAACAGAAGTCGCAGCCACACTCGATATTTACGATTTTCTGGTATACGGTGATCAGAGCGATAACATCAGACTGCGCGATCAGGATATCATCAAAATTGATCCCTACATCAACAGGGTTCGTCTGCGCGGTGAAGTAAAACGTCCCGCAATCTTTGAAATGAAAGAAGGAGAAACGCTGGATGATCTGATCGAATTTACGTCCGGCTTTACAGAAAATGCCTATACCAATCGCCTGGTGCTTCGTCGTGTTACCGATATTCAAAGAAGCATATCTGATGTAAACTGGCCGGACGGTCGATATCTTGAACTTCGCTCCGGGGATGAAATTCGCGTGGGAGAACTGCTCGAACGATTTGAAAACCGGGTGGAAATAGAAGGTGCTGTTTTCAGGTCCGGGGAATATGAGCTTGATGACGGTATGATGCTGACCGATTTAATTGATAAAGCGGACGGATTACGTGAAGATGCCTATCGTCAGCGTGGAATTATTTTCAGAACCAGAGACGATCTCACAACAGAATCCATCGCATTCTCAGTTGATGATGTAATGGATGGCGTTTCAGCCGATATTGAGCTGCGCAGGGATGATGTGGTTCGTATCTCCTCACTCTTTGATTTGCAGGAAGAGTATACGATACAAGTGAGCGGTGCCGTAAATGAACCGGGACAGTTTGATTTTATTGAGAACCTTACTCTTAATGATGCAATTTATCTCGCCGATGGATTTCGGGAGTCTGCAGCACCCTACAGGGTGGAAGTTGCGCGCCGAATGACCGATCTCGATCGTTTTGTTAAAGGAAATCAACTCGCCGAGCGTTTTGAGTTTGAAGTGGATCAAAATCTGCAGTTTGTTGACGGACAGGAAGATTTTGTCCTGAAGCCGTTTGACCAGGTATTCATTCGCCGTCAGCCGAACTACCGCGAGCAGAGAACCGTACAAATAAGCGGAGAAGTAAATTTTCCCGGTAGCTATGTTCTGGAAAAACGAAATGCGCGTATCAGTGATCTGGTTGAGTGGTCCGGCGGACTGTCCGATTACGCATTTCCTCAGGGAGCTTCACTTACTCGCGCAGATCAAACCGATGTCTATGAAGAAGCAGCCCTGATAGAGGACGATATCGATATTAGCCGTACAAGAAATAACAAAGTTGGAATTCGGCTGGTAGATATAATGAGAAACCCCGGCGGGCCTCAAGACCTTAAATTGCGTCCCGGCGATGTCCTTGAAATCCCTGAAGAGCTGCAAACAGTTTCGGTAGAAGGAGCCGTGCTTTTCCCGGTAAACGTTCGTTTTGAAGACGGAATGGGACTGCGCGATTTTGTGAGACGTGCCGGTGGATTTACCGATAACGCCAAACATAGAAGAGCATATGTGGTATACGCCAACGGCGAGGTTGACCGAACGAGCCGGTTCCTGTTTATTAGAAATAACCCAGATATTGAACCGGGCGCTACTATTATTATACCTGAAAAAGAGGAGCGCACCGAATTAAGCCCGCAAGAACGAATTGCGATCTACTCAGCCATCGTATCAATGGGAGCCATCGTAACCAACACCATTTTCCAGATCCGCAGGTGACCCACCCCTCTGTTTCTCCCTTCCCTACAACGCCAAAAAGCGGCGTTACATGGAGGGGAGACTTTAAATCTTTCATTTCAGGCCCCAGACATGGTAGAGTATCCGGCTGCTTTTGGAGGATTTCTGCCAAAGTCTATATTTGTATGTGCCGGGGATGGCAATAAGAGAAAATAGACTGAGAGATGGAGAGATTGTAGTATGAAATTCAGCACTCCACTTTGATTCTATGTGAAAAATCATATTTTTTCTCTCCATCTCTGTATCTCTCTCACTCACACCCTCCCCCTCAGTCCCGATTTGAATCTGCCACATGAACCCCACA
>CAZXYQ010000254.1:0-2823 GCA_964644975.1 uncultured Rhodohalobacter sp. | reverse complement strand
TAAATACAGATAAATAGCATGTGAATTGTGGTTGGACAAATTGAACTAATAACTTCCCAATGAGTAGAGATGACCAGAGAGAATTATTCAAATGGCAGTGGCCTCCTGCCGGAAAGTATCCGCTGAATAACGAACTTGGCAAAGTCGGAAAATGGGTTAAAAAAGATCTGGAAGCTTCTGACAATTTTTTGATTCTTACCGGTTTTAGTTCACTTGCATATCTGATTGAACAGATCGGGGACGAAGATAAATGGATGAATAGATCGATATCCATTGTTTTAGGTAATGAGCCAATCATCAGGGAAGAGTTGTTTAAAAAAAGACTCTCCAAAAAGAAAAATACGTTCTCTTATCAAATTGCAGACTATTGGCTTGAAAAAGGGATCTCCATAAAGCTTAATGGCCCGCTTCTTTCATTGATCAAAGGAATTGAAGAGGGGAAATTAAATTTTAAGATTCATCCGGACTTACACGGAAAGGTTTATGTGGGAGATCACCATCTTATGATCGGGTCAAGTAATTACTCCCATTCAGGAATGGCGCTTCAGGCTGAAATCAATGTGCGTTATGAGAAAAGTGATCCGGAGTATGAGGATCTAAGTGGTATTGCACGTCATTATTTATCTGAAAGCAAGGATTACAACGAGGATCTGCTTGCGCTGCTGAGAAAACTCCTTCAACTGGTAGATTGGGATGAAGCATTAGCACGAGCTATTGCTGAGCTTTTAGAGGGAGGTTGGGTTGAAAAGTATTTTAAAGATTTGCATCCCGGCCAAAACTTCAGCTTGTGGCCCACACAGCGACAAGCCATCGGCCAGGCACTGTTCATATTAGACAATGAAGGAAG
This sequence comes from uncultured Rhodohalobacter sp., assembly GCA_964644975.1. Taxonomy (GTDB): domain Bacteria; phylum Bacteroidota; class Rhodothermia; order Balneolales; family Balneolaceae; genus SW132. Next base: position 1,976 of record CAZXYQ010000254.1, on the reverse strand, counting down.
TGTGTTGATTGCTGAGCCAACCGGATCTGGTAAGACCCGGGTCGGGGCACACCTGCTTGCCGCTCTATTGAATCGTTTTTGGCAGCAGGGCCGCGGGAGCAGAAGTAGATACAAAATTATTGCCCCTCCGCTGGTTCTTGACAATTGGCAGGATGAGTTGGACAAACTTTACTTTACGGTAGCAAACCCGATATCCCACGGGATACTGAGCCATTTAACAAGTTCAAAGAATCAATCCCACCTTAAAGATATTCAGGATGCTACGGTGCTGCTGGTAGATGAAGCACACAACTATCTGAATATGATGTCTATTCGATCTCAGACGATAAAAAATAATAAGGCTGATCATGTGGTACTATTTACCGCCACTCCGATTAACCGGAAATGGAATGATCTGCTTCGAATGGTTGAACTGTTAGGCCTCGATAATCTATCGGAATCGGCTTACAAGGCTTATAAAAAGTTGAAAAGATCACGCAGCGGCTCGCAGCCCAGTACAGAGGTATTGGAGCAACTCAGGTCGTATTCTCAAAAATTTATTGTCAGAAGAACCAAGCGGGAAATTAACGAGATTATTGACCGAAGGCCTGAGGCATTCAAGGATCAGTTTGGTAAGCTCTGTCGATTTCCAAAACATGTATGCAACATTTATCCGGTTCAACAGGAAGATGCGGATGTTGAACTGGGGCATAAGATCGAACAGTTATGTAAGAAATTGAAGGGCGTACTCTACCTTCGAAAGATAATACTTACCAAGAAACAAATTAAAGAAGGGATCGATCCTCAAAGTTTTGTAAATGGCCGAATAAAATCTGCTGCAGCACTATCACGGTATAATATTAAGAACTGCTTACGATCGTCAAGAGCGGCGCTGATTGAACATATTTTAGGTACTAAAAAGGCCTGTGAATGGGCCGGAATCGGGTCAATTCCAAAAACAGATTCCGGTAACATATTGTCAACTCTAAATAAGATTGATGGATTGCCTAAAATCAAAAATATTGAAGGCAAATACTTACCGGATTGGCTTACTGATAAAGAGATGTACTTTAAAGTTGTTGATGAGGAGGTAAGATTACTGGAAGAGATCGTTGATAGTGCAAAAGCCATGAGTGATCGACGGGAACAATCGAAGGCACAATTTTTATCCAATTTGGTAAAGGATCAGAGCCACATTTTGGCCTTTGACAGTATTGTAATCACGCATTATATACTGGAAAAGATCCTGCGAGAACAGACTTCTGAAGAGGTGAAGCTGGCGATTGCTACAGGCAGCCAAAGTGATAGCGGGAAAGATGAAATTCAGGAATATTTTCATCTGTCATCTGAAAGTAAATCAGTTATAGGTCTGTGTACCGATGCATTATCGGAAGGCGTGAATCTGCAGAAATCTTCAGCCGTTGTTTTTTTAGATATGCCGACCGTTATTCGCAAAGCCGAGCAGAGAGCCGGAAGGGTAGATCGGCTGGATAGCCCACATAAGAAAATTGACATATACTGGCCTGATGATCACGATGTATTCAAGCTGGAAGCAGATCAAAAGTTCATAAATCGTCATGATCTGGTAAGCACAGTCATAGGTTCCAATATTTCGGTACCCGAATCATTCTACACGAACGGCACTGACAAGATTGACCCGGAGGAGATGAAGAAACTCTATGAAGAACGGCAAAAAGAGGACAAAGAGTGGGGTGGTGTTGATGATGCGTTTAAGCCGGTAAGAGAGTTTGTAGAGGCAGACGGATTAATTGATCAAGAGCTTTACGAGCAATACAAGGAAGTGACTGCAAAGGTTTTGTCCCGAATAAGTATTGTGGGCTCCGATGAAAACTGGGGGTTCTTTGCTATCAAGGGCACGGAAAAGAGAGCACCGAAGTGGGTGCTGATTAAGAATGATGGTGAGTTAATCAGAGATCTACCTGAAATTTGTTCATTTTTGCGGTCTAAGCTGCCAAACTGTTCAAATATTCATACCA
>CAZXYQ010000253.1:0-2834 GCA_964644975.1 uncultured Rhodohalobacter sp. | reverse complement strand
CTCAGGCGAGCCGCTGTACAAAAAAAGGGCTGCCATTTGGGAATCATGACAGCCCCATATAGGGAATAAGATGAGAAATTAATCTCATAATATTTTAACGAAATAGAAAGACCGTTAGTCTGTGGAAGAAAAAAAGAGATGAAATAAAAATGAGAGCCTGATATACAGATTCTGTTCCGGAAGATAGATGTTGCCTGTCGGATGCGGCATTCCGCCTTTGGGCTCCAAGAGTACAGCAAATGTGTTGAGATATACGGGTAAAATGATTTGTGTGAATATAGTTTATCTTTATAGTAACCGTATATAAAACCTAAAAATATCTTCTATGCCCTGGACGCTGCGAATGACGCTGCTTGTTGCCGGTCTTACCGCCGTTTGTATGATCTATAACAGTGCCCGGCTTTACTGGTACTCCAGACAAACCGGCCTGTATTCACCCCAAGCATTCTGGGCGCTTTGTGTTGGGGCGTTCGTTCTTATATTTGCATATCCATTAACGGGTTGGCTGATGTACATATTAACAGAAAGTTTCTCCAGAGAGTGGTATCCCGTCTGGATGATTGTACTGTTTTGGTATGGATTTATTTTTAATGTAATCTTGCTTAGCTGGGTTATTGCCACAGACTTCATCAACCTCATTGTTACCTACCTGCTCAAAATAAAGAGGCCTCAGCTCCAAACCATTTTTGGACTTGGATTGATTTTAATCACCATTGCAGTATTCCTGTTTACGGCGGTGAAAGCTATCTACGATACAACCCGGGTTAACGTTGAGCAGATTAGTTTTGAGCGCACTTCATCTGTCACGAACAGCCATAATCCACTGAGAATTATCCACATCTCCGAAATCCACGCCGATCGCTACACCTCTCCGGCAAAAATGGATCGCTATATGCGAAAGGTAAAAGCGCAGAAACCGGATATCGTTTTAATCACGGGTGATCTGATCTCATCTGGTCTCGATTATGTGGAAGCAGCGGGAGACGCGGTTTCATCGGTCAACCCGCCACTGGGCGTTCATTTTGTGATGGGAGATCACGACTACTGGTCGGGCCAGGACCAGATTGCAGAGGCTCTTGAGAGCAGAGGTGTGAATGTGATCCGCGATTCAAATGAATGGCTGGAGTTTGGAGATCAAACCATAAAAATTACTGGGGTCACGGAAGTGTACAGCACGTCGATTGACCGGGGCCTACTCCGGGAGCTCTTGGCCGAGAGCAGGGGAGAAGAGCTTTCCATTCTCATATCCCATCAGGCGCCTGATGATATGATCGATTTGGCTCTTGATTCAGGTACAGATATGATGCTGGCGGGCCATACACACGGCGGACAGATTCGCATCCCGTTTTTCTTTAAAAAACTGACGGCCGCCAGTTTGGAGACCAACTATGTGATCGGCCACTGGTTTCTGGATGAGATGCTGCTGAACATCAACAGCGGCCTCGGTTTTACCCTGGCTCCAATCCGCTATAATGCTCCGGCAGAAGTGTCGGTGATTGAGGTTAGTAGGTGACTTTGGTAATGAAAAATTAAATAGATCAGCTTACGATTTATACAAGACAAAAAGTTCAATTGTTTTTAAGAATATTTTTGTTGGGATAGCTAATTGAACTTTTTGCTTTTTAAAATAAATATCACGTTGTTAATAGTGGTTAAATAACTTTGACTAAGTATATAACTATCATCAAAATATAATTTTATGAAACAATTGATACTAACATTATTAATGATAATGGGGGGGTATTTTTAGTCATAAGTTGCGATACTCCCACTAATGTTTCGGATGAGACAACGATTGATTCAGAGCAACTTACAGCTTCCCAGGCTGAGAAAAAGATATCTTCATTAAGAACGGATTCTGATAGCTTTCGGTGCAGAGTCACGACGCTGAACAAGCCAGGTGCTACAAATAGACTATCTCACCAGGTAACCATTCATTTTGTGGATGTGGATGATTCCTATCACCAAGAATTATCATCAGCTGAAAAGGTATATTCCTTTACATTTACCCACCAAAATGCTCCAAAAAAATCGATAGAGAAATCCCGGTATAATCATGCAGTACGAACTGCTGATTGTTTACTTCCGGATTCAGAAAAAGTGGCAGCACAAGTAAAAGGCCAGCTATCAAAGTTTGATGAAGAGACCTGGGTCGGGCATATTGGTAGTCCAAAAGCAGTCATCAGCCATGTAGACGAATTTGAGTTAGATGAAGTGGAGAAAATTAGAGCATCAGTAGAATCGGATTTTTAAGTAATGGGAGATTGTGGATGATTTTGTCAAACGGTATGGATTACGATTACAACCAGTGGCGGGCAGGTAATCAGCATTGTAATTGAATGCGATCCAGAAGCCTGGGAGTATTTTTGTGAGGATATGCCAATAGATGGGGGAGGGCTGGACTATCCGATAGGTGAAGAACCGTCGTGCGATGATCCCACACAGCTTTGCGATAGTGGGCCTGGCGGACCTGTTCAAGTAGATGAATGTGAATGGATGATTAATCCGCCGCCGGGCATGTGTGTGGATAGTCCACAGGAATGTGGTACAGGTGATCCGGTATTGGACAACAGTATTGTAAATCTGGCTATGTATGAAGCCTGGAGGGATTCCTATGGTTCTAACCATGATCCTCTTGATCAGGTTGACCGGCGGGAACGCATGTTTATGGTGACGGCCACAAGAAGCGGGTACGAAGTTGAGGAACTGCCACCAAACCAGAATACCTCACCTTGTCATTTTGATACGGATGTTTCAAATCTTCCATCAAATATTGTTGCGCTTTTCCATACGCATCCGTTTGGTGATGGAGATAGTGTAAATGTTCCGGGCTG
>CAZXYQ010000252.1:0-2841 GCA_964644975.1 uncultured Rhodohalobacter sp. | reverse complement strand
ATGTTTACAAGCTGTATTGGCGCGCTGGTCTATCTTTTAATTCTTGTGGCTGAAGATATCCTGCTGATGGGGAGCGTGGGACTCGGAATTTTATATGCCGCAAGAGGAGTGGGAACGGGTATTGGTCCGGTTATAGGTAGGCGCATTTTCAAAAGGGAGTCATCCTGGGTGAAGGCGATGGGCTACTGTATGGTGTTCGCCGGAGTGATGTATGCACTGCTCAGCGGATCTGAGACACTGTTTCTGATTACTCTGTTGGTTGTGATTGCTCATGCGGCTTCCGGCTCGAACTGGGTGATGAGTACGGTTCTTCTTCAGCGCAGAGCACCCGATACATTCAGGGGAAGGGTATTCAGCACAGAGTGGCTTCTTTTTACACTCTCTCAGTCGGTATCGGTCACAATCGCTGCACTGCTGCTGGAGTTCGATCTGCTGACCATACGGCAAACGATCCTGCTATTTTCACTGATGCTTAGCTCTATCGGTGTGTTTTGGCTGATGAAAATTGCACCAGCTGAAGAGGCGGAGCAAAAGATTGCGGCGGCTAAAAAAGCTGCTGTATCCTGATGAAACATTCGATTGTCTGAGTCTTCGGTTGTTATACAATCAATCAACTTCTATTCGATTACTTTAATTTTGAATTATCAAAGAAAAAGTCTCGCCTAACAAGGGGCTGATTTTTTGAACAAGCAGCGCAAACGTAGTGAAATCTCGAAGGGTGTCTACCGATTTTTTACACTTTCTGATGAACAAGCCCTCAGTCCCCCTTTTTAAGGGGGAGTATAATGATCCTGATTTAACAATCGAACTGTGGTTTGTAATGAATACAATCAACCACACTACAAATCGTTTGAATTCACTCTGCGTTCAACAATTAAATAGTTATCTTTGACCCGTTTTAAGAACTGAATTACTTAATCATGGTTTGGGAAAATAGTACGTACCTCTGGCTGCTTTTGCTTATACCGGCTTTCTGGGGAATATTTTGGTGGATACGCGTTGTGAGATACAAGAAAAGGCGAGAACTGTTTGATGACAGGCTTCTGTCTCTGTTGCGGCTCAATTTTTGGAAAACCGGTGACAGGGTTCGTTTTTTTAGTTTTCTGATTGCATTCTTCTTCTTTATAGTAGCTCTTGCCGGCCCTAAAATCGGAACGGAGATTCGGGAAATCGAGCGATCGGGCGTGAACATGCTGATTGCGCTCGATTTGTCCAGAAGTATGAATGCCGAAGATATTTCACCCAACCGGCTGGAGAAAGCAAAGTTTGAGGTAAACCGCCTGATCGATCGATTGGATGGAGACAGAGTTGGGCTGCTGGTTTTTACTGGCGAAGCATTTGTGCAGAGCCCAATGACGCTTGACTATTCCGCGCTTCGTCTCTACCTGGATATTGCACAAACGGACCAGATGCCGTCATCAACGACCAATTTTCAGGCCGCAATGATTAAGGCTGAAGAGACGTTTCAGTCGCTCGAAGAGAATACTGATGCTGCCAATGTCTTGCTTTTTATAGCCGATGGCGAAAATCAGGGGCCCGATTTTAGATCCTCTTTGGAGCGCCTGAACAGTATGGGGGTAAGGATATTTTCGGTGGGCATCGGCACATCACAGGGTGCCCGAATTCCGCTGTACGACAACGGGTCTCTTCGGGGATATCATCGCGACGGCCAGGGTAATGAGGTAATTACCCGGCTGGAATCTCAGACAATGAGAGAGATTGCAGCAATGGGCGGCGGAAACTACTTTGAAATCAGCAGCGGCAGCGATACTGTTGAACCATTTTTGGCACGGCTCAGTGAATTGGAAAGGGGAGAGTTTTCCAGCCAGGAATTTGCTGATTACAAAAACCGGTATCAGCTGATGGTTGTCATCGGTTTGATATTTCTGGGACTTTCACTCTTTTTTCCTGATTTTTCGGTCCGGTCTGATAATAAATCTGAAACTGTATTTACTTAAACTATTCTATGATCAAGTTATTCGTAACAGATCTCGACGGATGTGTTTCTCATCCTTTTAAAACACCACACTGGAAATCTATCAATAAGCTAAGGGAGCTGAATAACGAAAGCTCCAACGACTCATCTATACCTCCGCTTACGATCTGTACGGGGCGCCCTTTTCCGTATGCAGAAGCGGTAGGGCAGTGGTTTAATATTCGCCATCCTTTTGTGTTCGAAAGTGCCGGTATCTACCACTGGGAAGGGAACCGTATTCAAACAGCACTTGATGAGTCGGGCGAATCACTTGAACCGATCTACAAAGTAAAAACATGGCTGACGGATGAGATTCTGCCCCACTATCCCAACGCTATTCTGGAGTTTACAAAAATGATGGACGCCGGCGTTGTCTGCCCTGATCCATCAGTCATCGATGAAATTTATGAAAAGGCGCTGTCCTACATACCTGAACATTTTCCAGGCTTTGAAATTCACACGACGGATATCTCGATCAATATTTTGATGCCGGGAAATAACAAACTTCGCGGACTACAAATGCTGGGAAGCCATCTGAACGTAACGTTAGATGAAATGGCCTATATTGGTGACACGGGCGGAGATGCCGTAGCTCTGAAAGAGGTGAAAATGCCGTTTGCACCAAGCAATGCCCGGAAAGTAGCAAAGGATGTTGCAAAAGTAACAAAAGGCGAAACCACCCGGGGAGTTTTAGAGGCCTATCTTGAAGTGATTGAATATAACCGGTCGATTTGAAAAGAAATTGTATTTGAGAGTATGTAGTATATACTCGCAGATTAACGCAAAGTGTTTCGCAGGTTTGTGCTGAGTTGTAAAGTTCAAGACAAATGTTACTCAGCGAAAATCAGCGACTACATCAGCGAAAC
>CAZXYQ010000251.1:0-2841 GCA_964644975.1 uncultured Rhodohalobacter sp. | reverse complement strand
AAAAATCAATATTCAGACTAATACCGGGTATAAACGGAGGTGCGACAACGTATTCGATTTTGCTCTCATCCTCACTTACTCGCTGCTGATACGCATACATCATGTTTTCACGGAACATGCCGGTTATGTTGCCAACACTCATCCCTGCATTCACAGGGCCAATTTTTCTGGTTACGCCCGCATTCAACATTAGTAAATCCCCAAGTGAAGTTGTAAGCCCCTCGGAAAGTGATTGCGTACGCGAACTGTAATAGTGAGCTTCCAGCGAAACACCAAACCTGCCGGTGGCATACTCCATACGTATACCGGCTTGCACAGGGGCAGGACCGGGTACCTTTTGAGTTTGTTCGTTAATCACTTCGAGATCCATCCAGCGTTTTCTTGCAGTTATCCGAATAGCAAACGAGCGGTCATACCATGTAATCGTGCGTTCTGCTGAACCGCCCATAATCATTCCCTTTATCGCTGCAGGCTGCTGATACCATGAGAGCGATACATCTTTGGCTGTAATACTGGTCATAAGTTTCCAGCCAGCAGGCTCGTAACTTACCTGCATGGTGGCATAATTGGTTGCTATGGGTTCTGACAGAGCGACGGCATCTCGCAGGCCACTGTGCATACCCTGATTCGTGATCGGATCGTAAAGATGGGCAATACTTGCCTCCAGGAAAAAGTTGCCGGCCAGTGCGAAAACCGACCGGATGCTCATTGATGGTTTTGCAACCTGATCATGAAGATCCAGTTTTGCAGCAATATCGAAATGAGCACGATTTAAAAGTGTAAGTTTCTGTGAAAGTATGAGCTGTATACCCTGAATTCCTGTAGCGGTATCGGGAAGAGACCGCTGAACATCATGGTAGAAAACGGCTAATGATGTCTTGTTTGCATGAACCCCGAACTTATAACTGTGCGCCTGCAGTTCATCTGTATCACTGTGATATTCTTTGTAAACTTCTTCGAGCTGTGTACGGCTCCGGGCCCTCTGATAACCGTATCCGGCCTCAATGGAGATCACCCCGAGGTCGTGTGTTGCTGAGGCGAAGCCGGCAGTCATCCGGTCGGTTTCCCGAAAGAGATGTACGTCAAAGAGTGCACCAAACTCATTATCGCTGTATTGATGCTGAGCGGTGACCTCCACCTCTGTGCGGTTGGTTCTGAAGCGAACGGCACCCAGACCCGAATATGTATCAGCATAGGCACCCAGTTCTTCTATCACACCTTCCAGCAGTTTTGGAGAGGAGTGTTCGGCAACAAATGCCGCTGAGAATGGTTCTCTTTCTCCTGTTGCGAAACTGGCTCCCTGGCGCAGAGGATCAACAAAAACGTTTTTACCCGGAGCGTAACCGGGTGTGAGCGTAACTACACCATCAGAACCACTAAGCAGAGCATCCGGCTCTTTGAGTTCCGGCTGGATGATAGCGTAAGGTATTGTGGGGGTGAGGGAGTGATTTTGGGTATGCTTGGTAAGTACCGGCATTCCGTTGGCAGTATAAAACGTGATGAGGCCGGGCAGATCCCGTTCGAGATCTGCAGTTACTCCGGGAATGACCGTGGTTAAATCTGTCTCTGCAGCAAGCTTATGTACAGGATTGCCGTGCGAAAGTGCAGTTCTGTTGCGTTGAAGGGGCTCAGGTATTCTGTCAGGTGTGACAAGGAGGCTGTCCATTAGAACCTGATGAGAGACATAGACAGAATCTGGCGTAACTAGGATGAGTGCTTTTTCTTGTGATACTGCAATAGAGTTTACAAAGAACAATACACCGGTCAAGAGCATCATATAAAACTTCATCTTAACCTCCTTGATACGAATAATAGAAAAGTACGATTCACGCAGGTTTATCTGCCTGCATGTCTGAACACAATAAGTCCTCTGATTTATCTCTTAAATATTGCTTCGCCTGGTTTACGGATGCTTATGAATTTCCGATTGTCAGGCTTCTCTCTATAGTTACTAGATCGTATTGCAATTAAATAGTTAAAGTACTTTTAGGGTAATGCACTCAAATGATTAAAGTTTTCTTAAAAATGTATCAAATCGTGAAAATTAAACACTCACTTTTTAAGAGCTTTCGAAATAAAAGATCGTTGATTTGCTCCAGACCTATATCTGTACTTCAATCTCTTACATTAGTAAATTTTAAATTTTCACTTTTATTATACTTTTTCCATTTCCGATAAAATTGGAGCAGCCGGCAGTGTCCATGCCGAGCGCATGATTACCGTCCGGACCGGTAAAAGAAGCCTCTCAAATCCTGAAATTTTCCATATGATCACAACAAAAGACAGAGCCATGGTAGCCGAAAATTTTGTGCCCATAGAGAGCCTTGGAATACCCATCTGTCGGCTGCCTGACCCTATGGGGATTTTGACGGCTGATGGGTTTCCCTAACCCGTCAACCCGCAGAAACAGCGTGCAGACGGGTAGAAATTCAAAATTCTCCTATAATGTATGCTCGATATTAATATCCCTTTGGGTCTCAAAGTCCCCTCTTTCACTCTCAAGGAGGGGATTTAGGGGTGGTTAGATAAGGTATTCAAAATGAATATAACCGATACCGAAGACCATCATCCCCGGCCCATCTTTACACCACGAGATGTTCGTGACAGGCATAAGAGGATGAATTTTCCCTTTATTTATAATCAAACTCAGTGATGTGTCAACGGTGAGCTATCCTATAAGTCATGGGATGAGTCATCCTTGAAACATATATTGATCCAGCATGACTAGGTTTTTCGGAAAACTCACCCCGAAAGCTTTCTGGGCTATCAGACATTTTATCGATGACACTGCACTCAGTACAATAATCACAACTGTCCAAAATCACATTTCAGCGCAACTCT
>CAZXYQ010000250.1:0-2846 GCA_964644975.1 uncultured Rhodohalobacter sp. | reverse complement strand
CCGACAGACTCCTAGAATCATGAGTTCAGGCCAGATAATATTAACAATGGGCGCAATAGCCCTCTTTATGACTGTTTCACTGAATATAAACCGATCAATACTTCAGGCTTCAGAAGTATCGCTTGATCAACAGTCACTTATGAATGCTGTAAATTATGGTCAGTCGGTAGTTGAGCTGCTTTACTCACACCCCGGAGACCTTAGCTCATTTCTGATAACCTACGGAGATTTAGCTGATGTTGATGACCCTGATAAAAGGCTAAATCATACTACAGAGACTGACGAAGAGCTTGCTGCTACAATTATCATTGATCAGCAGCCGGACCTTGCACATCAGGTGTCGGGCATTATTGCCACGGTAACCGTTTTTGACCTGACAGATGACACTCCCGAACAGAAAGCTGTTTTTACTGCCGCTTTACCTATAGAATAGAATAGAAGATTATGAATATTACACTCGATTTAATTTTACCGCCTATTCTTGTTGCCATGCTTATCGGTATGGTGTTTGCGAGCAATGCACTGATTATGGAATCTACGGTTGAAAGCCGGATTAACAACAATCTTCAATTTACGGCCAGTGAACTGATAACTGTAATCCAGGAAGAAGTGCGTGGAATGCGTGAATTTTTGGATGTTCAGGATGATGAATTTAGTTTTATCAGCTTTGCAGAAGATACGGTAACTGTTCGGCAGTCTGACAGAGATATGATTATTGAAAGAGTTTCTCAGGATGGAACTGCTCAGAATCCAGAAATTTATGCCGGAAGATTATGGGAATTAAATTTTGAAACCCCGGGTGTAGCCTCAGGAGCAGTGCCATCACTGCTTAGGGTAACGGCAGTAACAGAGAGTGAAGAAGCTGAAGAGGCGAGGAAGCGTTCAACCCGAATTAGGGCCGTAGCCCAGCGCGATATTTATTTAAGGAGTCTCCACATTACAAATCAAATCTAACAACAGAGAGGTACTATTATGGGAAAATATGCTGTTTTATTAGTTCTTGCTATGACTTTTGGTTTAATCACATATGGCAATTCCATACGAAACAATATGCTGGAAGCTGAGACGCAAATTACACGTGATTTTAGTATCAGCCAGGCTAAGAATATCGCACAAAGTGCAGCATTAATCGCCACACAAAAAGTTGCGGATCCTAATGATGATTCATTTGTTCCTGGTGATGATCAAACTCTCTCTTTTCCCGCTACACAAGGTGAGTTTTTAACGTGGGATGACATGTTTGGTGAATACCGTATTGATCTTGAAAACCAGGCCGATACTTTACTGGTAATGACTTCAACCGGCAGATTTGATGGAAATGAATACCAGGTAACCGTTACAATGGATCGAGGCAGTTCTATATGGAATCCTAACCTGAACCACGCCGTTTTTGCCGGTACAAGTATTGATCTTACAGGAAGTGCAGCCATCCATGGTGATACCGGAACGAATGCCGTTTTAGCTAATTCTGTTCAGATTAACGGAAACCCCCGAATTCATGGCGGTTTGCAAATTGGCCCGGGTGGTATTCATGATGAAACAGTTAATTATCCAAACTGGGGCGATGTAACAATTTTTATTGAAGATGGGATAAGCAACCTGCCGGCACCGCAAGAGTATGAGCTTCCTCCATTTCCCTCATATCCTCCAAAAAATAATATTGGATCCAATATTTCACTTCAGGGAAATGCATCACTTACGATGCCTCCCGGATCGTATGATAATTTGTTTATACCTGAAATTTCTGTCCGCAGCAATACCACGCTAACCATCGACACTGGCGGTGCAGACCGAACGATACACGTTGGGAACCTCGACATCCGCCAGGGGCATGTTGATATCATCGGGGGTGGGGATGTAACATTTATGGTTGAAGATAATATAACACTGAACGGTAGCAGTACATTAAATAATGCCTCTGAACAAAGTTCTGTATTTACATATTATAGTGGTTCCAATGACCTCGATTTTGCAGGTAATACCACTTTTAACAGCAGTGTTTTTACAGAATCTTCCGACATTCATCTGAGAGGATCAGGTGGTATTCAGGGTAATATTATCAGCGGTGGCGACAATGTAACAATACACGGTAATGCTGAAGCCACATCCAGGGTAGTATATGCACCGAATGCTCATGTAAATCTTGCCGGTTCTGGGCGAATCAGGGGAGCTGTCATCTCAGATAGCTTTAGGGCAGTAGGTAATGCCCGTGTATATTACGATGGTGATTTTGATCATGACCTTCCGGAATTTGAATCAGGTGATGGCACTTTCAATTTACTCTCCTGGTATTAATTTAACCAGATACCTTTTCAAAAAATAAGAGCCTGTATATCTTAAATCGTTTTGGCCAATTTCGCGAGAATGTTCTCGCCCCGAAGCGATCATTGTGTGGCAGATTTACGCAGAGATAATTACAATCAGTGAAGATCCACACAACCGGCGTAGATCAGCGTACTATTGTATACAGGCAAAAACAAACCTAAGAAAGCCCCCTCTTAGTGCTTCTTAGCGCCTGCACTCCGAAGTGCTCTTTTGCACGAAGGTGTGTCCTTTGTGGTAAAACCTAACGGGATTCTAATATTGGCTAGCAATATATTCCGAACCGGAAACTTCTTTTAAAGACTACGACAATTCAAAGTCCAGAGGGTAATAACCGCCAAGGCCGCAAAGTAACGCGAAGGGCTATCAACTATAACCTATCCAGACGGCAATTACAAGGGTGATGGAGGCAAGGACGAGCAGCTTCAGGATCAGCGGGAAGATGAAGCGGAACCATTTGGTATAGGGGATGCCGGCCAGCCCGAGGATACCCATCAGCACCGGGTTGGTAGGTACAATCATAT
>CAZXYQ010000249.1:0-2905 GCA_964644975.1 uncultured Rhodohalobacter sp. | reverse complement strand
TGCGCCTTTGCGCCGCTGCGAGCGCCCCTCCATGAAATCCCTATCCCAAAACATCCTTTAAAAATCGACCTGTATGACTCTCATCCATTTCAGAAATTTGTTCCGGTGTTCCTTCACCTACAATTTGTCCGCCGCCAAATCCGCCTTCGGGTCCGATGTCGATCAGCCAGTCGGCCGCTTTAATAACATCCAGATTATGTTCGATGATAATAACGGAGTGACCCTGGTTCACCAGCTCATTGAAGGATTTTAGAAGTTTAGAGATATCTTCAAAATGGAGGCCGGTCGTGGGCTCATCAAAAAAGTAGAGGGTTTCATCGGTATTGGTTTTAGATAAGAACTTGGCCAGCTTAACGCGCTGTGCCTCGCCGCCGGAGAGAGTTGTTGCGCTCTGGCCCAGCTTCAGGTAACCCAGGCCTACATCCTCAAGCGGCTGAAGCTTGCTGATGATGGAGTTTTCATCCACAAAAAATTCAATGGCATCGCTTACGCTCATCTCCAGAACATCGTGGATGTTGTGGCCGCGGTATTTTACTTGCAGAATATCTTTCCTGAAACGGGTGCCGCCGCACTCTTCACAAACCAGCTCGATGTCGGCCATGAACTGCATCTCAATTTTCTGTACGCCCTCACCCTGGCAGCTTTCACACCTTCCACCGGGAACGTTAAAGGAGAAGTGGCCGGGCGTGTAGCCCATAATTTTTGCCTGACGACTGCTGGAAAACAGATCGCGAATACCATCGAACGCCTTGGTGTAGGTTGCGGGGTTCGATCGGGTAGAGCGACCAATCGGGCTTTGGTCTACCATCTCTACAGCCTCAACATTTCGTACCCCGTCAATCCCGCGGTTGCGGCCAATTTTATCTTTCCATGAGCCTAGTTGGTTCTGGATATGACCGTAAAGCGTATCATGCACGAGGGTCGATTTACCGGAGCCCGAAACACCCGTCACGCAGACCAGTTTGCCAAGGGGAAAATCAACGTCGATACTTTTCAGATTGTGTTCTGATGCCCCTTTAATGGAGATTGACTTTCCATTGCCCTTTCTGCGTTTTTTTGGAACTGCAATTTCCATTTTTCCACTCAGATACTTTCCGGTCAGCGTTTTGGCCTCGAGCAGTTTGTCATATGGGCCGCTGAAAACAATTTCACCGCCATGCGTTCCCGCAAATGGCCCGATGTCTATAATATTGTCGGCCGCCTTCATCATCTCCGGATCGTGCTCTACAACAAGAACTGTGTTGCCAATATCACGCAGTGATTTTAAAATGTTAATCAGCCGGTCGTTATCGCGGGGGTGAAGGCCGATCGTGGGCTCATCCAGTACGTAGAGACTTCCGATCAGCGAGCTGCCGAGCGAGTTGGCCAGGCTGATTCGCTGCGATTCGCCACCGCTGAGCGTATTGGTCAGACGATCGAGCGTCAGATAATCCAGCCCGACCTCATCCAGATATTTGAGCCTCTTTCGAATTTCATACAGAATCTGTTCAGCTACCTCTTTTTCAAAATCACTCAGTTTTAATTCATCAAAAAATTCTCTTGCGTGACCGATCGTCATTTCTGTGACTTCACCAATATGGAGGCCGCCTACTATCACGTATAGCGCATCTTTTCTTACACGATATCCCTCGCACTCCGGACAGCGGCTGTATCCGCGATAGCGTGAGTAGAAAACCCGCATGTGAACTTTATAAAACTGGCTCTTCACCTGTTCAAAAAATCCCCGGATGCCCACATACTGATCTTTTCCGTTCCAGATAATCTTCTTCGTCTCTTTGTCGAGATCTTTATACGGCACATCAATCGGCAGCTGATACCTGGCAGCCACTTTGATTAAGTCTTTCAGGTTACTGCTGAATTTTGGCGAATCAAACGGGGCAATAGCGCCATTGCGCAGAGATTTGTCGTGATCAGGAACCACAAGATCTTCATCAATTCCCGATACTTTCCCAAACCCTTCGCAGGAGTCGCACGCCCCAAAAGGATTGTTGAACGAGAACATTTGTGGTGATGGCTCCAGAAACTCCATTCCGTCCCGTTCAAAACGTTCGCTGAACGGCAGCTCATCACCGTCCCTTATAAGCACAGAGCATCGTCCGCTTCCTTCACGGAAAGCTGTTTCAAGGGAATCGGCAATCCGGCTTCGGGTAGCATCATCCTGCTTCAATACAAGCCTGTCGATCAGTACACGATGTGTTTTCGGTTTGATGGTTTTTGGGGCTACATCATCCTTGGTGAGGTCGGTCAATGTCTCGTTTCCCACATTGATAAGCCTTGTGAGTCCTTTTTCCTTTAAGACTTCAAGCTGCTCCTTCATTTTACGACCCTCCCGAAGTTCAACTGGAAAGAGTATGTAAAACTTGGTTCCTTCATCAAACCGATTGAACAGTTCTGTGATGATCGTGCGGGTGGAATCTTTTTGAACCTGTTCCCCGGATTTAGGAGAGATCGTCTTTCCAATCCTTGCAAAGAGCAGCCGCACATAATCGTAGATCTCAGTAGTGGTTCCAACAGTGGATCGTGGATTAGATGAGGTTGTTTTCTGCTGGATCGCCATTGCGGGCGAAATTCCGTGCATATAATCTACATCCGGCTTATCCATTCGCTCCAGGAACTGACGCGCATAGCTTGAAAGACTTTCAACGTAGCGCCGCTGACCTTCGGCATAAATGGTATCGAATGCCAGGCTCGACTTACCTGATCCCGAAACACCTGTAATAACAGTTAATTTGTTTCGGGGGATGTTTACATCCACATTTTTCAGGTTGTGAACGCGTGCACCTTTAATTACAATTGGCCTGTCGTGAGCCGCCGTGCCGTTGGTTGAAACGGACGTATTTTCAGCTGTGGATTTGCTCATAAAATGGTTTCTCTAAATAGTTCTGCAAACGGATAAAGATACGAA
>CAZXYQ010000248.1:0-2937 GCA_964644975.1 uncultured Rhodohalobacter sp. | reverse complement strand
ACGGCCCCGATATTTCGATCGGAAAGGAGCGGCTGGACGGCTACAAGGAAGCACTTCTCAACAACAATATCCCAATAGATGATAGCCTGATCATTGAGAGTGGATTTCTCGAAAAGGGGGGATACAGAGCAATGGATCAGCTGCTCAAACTTCCGAAAAGTAAGTGGCCCCGTGCGGTGGTGACGGTAAACGATCCGGTAGCGATCGGTGCAATTGAACGGATTGAGGAAGAGGGACTTACGGTGCCCGATGATATAGCCATCGCCGGATTTTCGGATGATATTCGGGCAGCACTGCTCAAATGCCCGTTGACGACCGTAAAGCAACCTTCAGTTGAGATCGGCAAACGGGCGGCGGAAAAGCTGATCAATACAATACAAGATAGCAACGGGCCGGCAGAGAATATTGAACTGAAAACTGAACTGCAGATACGCAACTCGTGCGGATGTTCCTGAAACGTGTTCAGTTGATTATAGGAAGTTTTTATCCTGATTTTTGCTGATTCTCAAAAATAAATTTGATTCTTCTGTGGAGTATTTTATTTTGTTGATAAAATGTTAACGATAACATAACAATCGTGGTGAATGATTAGGATGATATTCAAAATTACGGTACCTAAACAGAACTATCGCTGTGCTTTATGTTCTGCATTACAGAAACGGTGAAATGTGAGAGATCAATCTACAGAAACCGAAACTGTTATGGAGGTTGGCCGGTTGGATCTGCTGAAATAGAATTTACTGTAGCACTTGAATCTGCACGGGGGGATGCTGATTCAATTGATAATACAATCAAGAAAAATTCAGCAATGCAAATCTAACTTGGTGAATTACAAGTCTGGAATCTTGGAATGAGAATTAAAAATGGAAAATTCAAGCTTTGAAAATTTTGAAACACATTATTATGAATATCTATAAAAATTGATCTATTAACACATTAAAAATTATGCCTGATGGAATTCTCCTTACTTGACACAGTTGTCTTTGTTGGATATGCACTTCTTATTGTGGGACTTGGATTATGGGTATCTCGTGAAAAAGAAGGGTATCAAAAAAATGCGGAAGATTATTTTTTGGCCAGTAAGGCACTTCCTTGGTGGGCGATTGGTGCATCACTGATTGCTGCAAATATTTCCGCTGAACAAATTATCGGTATGTCCGGATCCGGATTTGCCGTTGGGCTTGCTATTGCTTCGTATGAGTGGATGGCGGCTGTTACCCTCATTATTGTGGGGAAATACTTTCTCCCGATTTTTATCAAAAAAGGACTTTTTACGATCCCGGAATTCATCGAGTACCGGTTCAATACAACGCTCAAGACTATACTTGCAATCTTCTGGATCGCGCTCTTCATTTTTGTAAATCTCACAACTGTAATGTATCTGGGCGCCCGGGCACTGGATACAATCATTGGAACAGGTGATGGAACTTACTTAATACATGCTCTCTTAGGCCTGGCATTTATTGCTGCTGCTTACTCTCTGTATGGTGGGCTTTCAGCTGTTGCATGGACGGATGTACTTCAGGTTATTCTTCTCATAATTGGCGGGACGGTAACTACAATTGCCGCGCTGAATCATGTAACACCGGATGGAGGTATCTTTAACGGGATGGTTCATATATATGATGTGGCCGAAGAGAAATTTACGATGATCCTGGACAGATCGAACCCCGAATACTTTAACCTGCCGGGAATAGGTGTGCTTATTGGGGGCATGTGGGTTGCTAATCTCTATTATTGGGGATTTAACCAGTATATTATTCAGAGAACTCTTGCGGCCAAATCACTTGAAGAAGCTCAAAAAGGGATCATTTTCGCCGGATTTTTAAAACTGGTTATTCCGTTAATCGTCGTCATTCCCGGTATCATAGTTTATGTGCTTTATGTTCAGCCGGAAGGAACCACAATTATCCCGGGTGTAGCCGATGTTTTCACAAATCCGGATGGAAGTATTGTGTATGACAACGCCTACCCGTGGCTGATCAGGGTATTTTTGACGCCCGGTTTTAAAGGGTTGGTAGTAGCTGCGCTTGCTGCGGCCATTGTATCATCATTGGCTTCCATGCTGAACTCTATCGCTACCATTTTTACGATGGATATCTATCGTCCATACTTCAATAAAAATGCAACCGACAAGCAGACTGTAAACACAGGAAGAATAACCGCTGCCGTTGCCCTGCTGATTGCAATTTTCATGGCGCCTCAGCTTGCTAATGTCCCGCAGGTATTCCAGTACATTCAGGAGTACACCGGCTTGGTGAGCCCGGGTATTTTGGCTGTGTTTTTAATGGGACTTTTCTGGAAGAAGACAACCACACAAGGAGCAATCTATGGAGTTCTTTCATCCATTGTTGTAGCTATCCTGCTTAAGATACCAGCAGTTGGGCTGCCATTTCTCGATCAGATGTTCTACACACTCATCATAACCATAGTGATTATTGCAGGTGTAAGTTTAACCACCAACCCGCATGATGAAGATCCGAAAGCGATCCATACTACAGCAGAGATGTTCCACACCAGCCCTGCATTCAACATTGGAGCATATGCAATATTGATAATCGTAGCTGTGATTTATGCGGTATTCTGGTAATGAAATAAATTAAATTTAAAGATTGAAGATGAGCATTAGCGGTAAAATATTAGAGGATCTGTTCAAGCAAGAATTTGGTTCAGAACCGCTGCTGATCCACTCTCCGGGAAGGGTAAACCTGATC
The DNA here is from genome assembly GCA_964644975.1 of uncultured Rhodohalobacter sp. GTDB lineage: Bacteria > Bacteroidota > Rhodothermia > Balneolales > Balneolaceae > SW132. The sequence continues at coordinate 223 of CAZXYQ010000248.1, read as the reverse complement.
GGGGAGCATACTGACTATAACGACGGATATGTTCTACCCGCTGCGATCGATAAAAAGATCGTACTTACCATTGCACCTAATAATATCAATCGAATCCGGCTTTTTGCTGCAGATATGGACGAACAGCAATTTGAAACGGAGGTTGCAGACAGCTACGAGAAGTCGGGTATGGGCTGGCCTGATTACATCCTGGGTGTGGTGGATCAGCTCTCCAAACAAGGGG
>CAZXYQ010000247.1:0-2939 GCA_964644975.1 uncultured Rhodohalobacter sp. | reverse complement strand
TTGATCTTGTCGTTCAGGTCAGGGCCCGATGTGCCGTACATTTCGCAGACATACGTTGTAAATTCGTAGCTGGAGAAGTTTTCAAACAGAAGCGGTGGCTGGAGCACCGACGCAATCTCTTTTTTAATTTCGAGCTCGTTGGAGATAGTCAACTCACGTCCATTAATCACAATGTTGCCGGAATCCCTCTCGAGAAGCCCGGTCAATACGCCAATAAACGTACTTTTCCCGGCACCGTTTGGCCCGATCAGCCCAAAGATCGTTCCTGCCGGAACTTCGAGATTTAACTTTTTGAGCACAGGCTCATCGTCGTAAGCTTTTGCCAGGTTGTGAACGCTAAGTGCGTATTTCATATCGTTAATTTCACTATTGATTAAAAATCATCCCAAAGTTCGAGCAGAATCTTTTTTCTAAATGCATTGGCCAATAGTTCAATGTTAGCCATCAGGTAGATGCAGATAAACCCAATCAAAATTCCCATAAACCAGAGCCGGTATAACTGCCACTCTTCAAGCGGAATGAACACCGCATATCCCAGGATGAAAATCATAAGAGAGATGGTAAAAGTTACCTTTTGAGGGACAATCGGGTGCTTGTAGCTAAAGGTGCTGTACTGTGCGGTTTGATACTGGTAGAACGAGCTCCACATAAAAAAGAGCATGAAGCAGAGAAAAAAGAACGTATTGGCGATATAAATACCGTAAACGGTTCCCAGTTGCGGCAGATAGATTATTTCGAGCACGGTGATCACAAAAAAGAGAATGATCGGTATCGTAATAACCCCGAGAAATCTCTCCTGAAGCTGATTTTTCAGGGATACGGGAAACTGAAGATGGAGAAGCATCTCCCGATGTTCATAGCCAAACATATTTGCCATACCCATCGCCAGAAGAGCTACCGGGATGGCCGCAAGCATGGTAAGAACCAGTACCTGCGTGATGATACCGAAATCCATAAAGAGCAAGATGGGAATATAGACGATCGGAATAATGAGGATCGCTACCAGCTGTAATTTATTGTAGGGGTGAATGGCGATATAATAGAGATATTTACCCGCGTTTGGCCCCATCCACTTTTTCAAAAAAGCCCAAAGAGAGCTAAACTGCTTATTGATTTTTTTCTGTGACGGATTTAGAAGTCCTGACCGTGTCTGCCGGTAATGATCCAGGAAAACTAAACTGGTTGCGACCAGGGTTGCCAATAGTAAAGCTGCTGTTGCGGCCGGTGCTAATGAGTTTGTGGCCGATTGGATGAGAATGCCGCCGGGCAGCCAGTAAAGCACCGTCATCACCTGGGAAAGCTGAATAGCAAGAGGTCCCAAAATTGCTTCCGGGTCGCGGGAAATGACAGCCACCGCCAGAATCACTCCAAAAAAGATAAAGAGGCCACCGCCAATAATCAGCCGGAACCGCTGCTCTATTAGTTTTAAAAAACGCTGCTTTACCGAATAGATAATTCCATAGTTAAGGAGAAGTGCACTTACCAGCAGTGGGATATTCAAACCGGAGTGAATCTGCAGTCCAAGAAAAACCAGCCATGTAAAATTGTAGATCATGTTCACCGGATGGTATAGACTCATCAGGTTCAGGTGCCACGTAAGCTTGCGTGATGGATAACCAAAGGCGAGTAGCTTTCGGTTCTCTTCAATATTAACCAAACGGGTACTTGTAAAGGAGAAGTGGATCAGCCAGAAAACGTTTGCAAACGTCAGCAGTATAAGATGGTGCATTTCCGGCGTTAGCCAGGGGAGGTCCATCTCGAACTGGGTAGTGGTTGAATCGAGGAAAATAACGACAACGGCCGTTCCCATTATGTTGATAAACATCCCGACAAGAAAGAGCGTGTATCCAATCAAAAGCGCCGCCTGGAGCCGTGTAAGACGGGCAAGAAAAAGCTTCCAGTTTAGGTAGAGGAGTCGGGGAATCATGGTTGTAAATAAGACGTGCTGCCAAAAAAAAGGTGATGGGTATTTATCGGCAATTGTTACCCATCACTTCAAGTATTTACAATTTAGAACATGATGCCTGCAGAGATCATAAAGACGCGGTTATTTTCCTCGTCTACATCAAAATCACTATCGTTGATGTTTGAAAACCCATAACTGTAGCGGGCTGATATGTTCAGTTTAGTTACTCCAAGGTTGAAATCAGCGCCCACTCCTACGATACCGCCAAAATCAAGATCGGAGGTTTCGTCACTGAAATCCTCAGAAATGGATGCAGATCCGCTGGAAACTTCAAACTCCGAGTTAATATTGTAGGCGGCATAAGGTCCAATCACCACATGCGGGCTGAATGGTCCGGGAGGGCCAAAGCTGATTTTAGCAAGAACAGGAACCTCAATATAATCGAGTTTTCCGGTAAGAGTAATGCCTTCCTCGGTAAACTCGGCACCTTTTTGTGTGTAGTAGAGGCCAGATTCCACGCCGATAGGGAGCATTGGAAGGGCAAAATCGAGAGCGAGTCCGGCGTGAAATCCGGCTCTTGCATCGAGGTCATCATCACTGGATAAGTTTGCAAAATTGAGACCGCCTTTAACGCCAAAATTTATCGGGCTTTGTGCATTTACTTGATGTGTGAACCCAAATGCGAGAATTACGAATACCGACAGGGCGGTTGTGGTTAGTTTTTTCATCATATTTAATCAGTTATTTTTTAGCTTTTTTTGCAGAATCCGAATCTATATAGAGTAACGCTCTTTCACAAACTAAAACACCCAAAGGGTATATTGGCAATGCACAAGTAGATCACTTCCGGAACTGAAGACTGCAGGATTTATAGATAACTCTATAGTACAAGAGGCTTTAACGAGATAATTGTTACAAATTTATTTAGAGTATAAAAATGATAACAATTTATCGTGAATCACATCAACCTCTCATGAGCTACGAACAATTAAAAGCCCACTCCCCAAAATACCCGCGCTGCGCCTTTGCGCCG
>CAZXYQ010000246.1:0-2952 GCA_964644975.1 uncultured Rhodohalobacter sp. | reverse complement strand
CCCCTTGTTTGGAGAGCTGATCCACCACACCCAGGATGTAATCAGGCCAGCCCATCCCCGACTTCTCGTAGCTTTCAGCAACTTCCGTTTCATATTGCTGCTCGTCCATATCTGCAGCAAAAAGCCGGATTCTATTGATATGATTAGGCGCTATTGCCAGCAGAATCCGTTTGTTGATTGCGGCAGGCAGCACAAAACCATCATTATAATCGGTGTGCTCTCCGATCAGGTTTACCCTCCCGGGAGAGTGAATCAGTAGCGGTTCTGAACCAAATTCTTGCCTGAACAAAACCTCTAATATTTTACCCCTTATGCTCATCTTAAATCTTTTAATTTAATTTTTTTCATTACCAGAATACCGCATAAATCACAGCGACGATTATCAATATTGCGTATGCACCAATGTTGAATGCAGGGCTGGTGTGGAACATCTCCGCTGTAGTATGGATCGCTTTTGGATCTTCATCATGCGGGTTGGTAGTCAAACTCACACCGACAATAATCACAATAGTGATGATGAGTGTGTAAAACATCTGATCGAGAAATGGAAGTCCAACTGCCGGTAACTTTAGCAGTAAGGCTACAACAATGGATGAAAGAACTCCATAGATTGCTCCTTGCGTGGTTGTCTTCTTCCAGAAAAGTCCCATTAAAAACACAGCCAGAATACCAGGACTCACCAAGCCGGTATACTCCTGAATGTACTGGAATACTTGAGGGACATTTGCAAGCTGAGGCGCCATGAAAACAGCGATCAGCAGGGCAACAGCAGCGGTTATTCTTCCTGTGTTTACAGTCTGCTTGTCGGTTGCATTTTTATTGAAGTATGGACGATAGATATCCATCGTAAAAATGGTAGCGATAGAGTTCAGCATGGAAGCCAATGATGATACAATGGCCGCAGCAAGCGCAGCTACTACCAACCCTTTAAAACCGGGCGTCAAAAATACCCTGATCAGCCACGGGTAGGCGTTGTCATACACAATACTTCCATCTGGATTCGTAAATACATCAGCTATACCCGGAATAATTGTGGTTCCTTCCGGCTGAACATAAAGTACATAAACTATGATACCGGGAATGACGACGATTAAAGGAATAACCAGCTTTAAAAATCCGGCAAAAATGATCCCTTTTTGTGCCTCTTCAAGTGATTTAGCCGCAAGTGTTCTCTGAATAATATATTGGTTAAATCCCCAGTAATAGAGATTGGCAACCCACATGCCCCCAATAAGCACACCTATTCCGGGCAGGTTAAAGTATTCGGGGTTCGATCTGTCCAGGATCATCGTAAACTTCTCTCCTGCCACATCATAAATATGAGCCATCCCGTTGAAGATACCTCCATCCGGAGTTACATGATTCAGCGCAGCAATTGTAGTTACCGTTCCGCCAATTATGAGAAGAACAACCTGAAGTACATCCGTCCACGCAACAGCTGAAAGCCCGCCATACAGTGAATAAGCAGCAGCAATAAATGCCAGGCCTAAGAGGGCATGTATTAAGTAAGTTCCATCACCTGTTCCAATGATTGTATCCAGTGCCCGGGCACCCAGATACATAACCGTTGTTAGATTTACAAAAATGAAGAGTGCAATCCAGAAGATTGCAAGTATTGTCTTGAGCGTGGTATTGAACCGGTACTCGATGAATTCAGGAATCGTAAAAAGTCCTTTTTTGATAAAAATCGGAAGAAAATATTTCCCAACAACAATGAGTGTGATAGCAGCCATCCACTCATACGAAGCTATGGCAAGCCCAACGGCAAACCCTGATCCGGACATTCCAATAATCTGTTCAGCGGAAATATTAGCGGCAATTAGTGATGCACCAATCGCCCACCACGGAAGTGCCTTACTGGCCAAAAAATAATCTTCCGCATTTTTTTGATGCCCCTCTTTTTCACGGGATACCCATAAACCAAGTCCCACAATGAGAAGTGCATATCCAACAAAGACTACTGTGTCGAGAAGAGAAAATTCCATCAGGAATAATTTTTAATGTGTTAATAAATTAAATTTCATAGGTAATCATGACAATGCGTATCATAATATTCATACTTGGACTTTCAACTCTTATTCTAAGAATCCGTAATTGCAATTCATCATGTTTTATATGGATTACCGAATTTTTCTTGATTATATCATCAAGTGAGTCGTCCCCCGTGAAGACTCAAGTGCGCCAGTAAATTCTATTTCGGCATATCCAACCGTCCAACCTTCATAACACATCCAGATTCCCATATTCAATTTTTTTGTGATCTGAAAATTTTATGCGTCACGATATTGTGCGTTATGGGATAGTGTATACCCGATGTAGAGATACACCAAGTATTGGTATGTTATTCTCAAATAGATCAGTTCACCATTCAACACGATTGATATGTTATCGTTAACATATTTTTTTCAAAATAAAATTCTCCACCTTAGAATCAAATTTATTTTTGAGAATCAGCAAAGATCGGGTTAAATATATCCTATAATAAAATGAACATGCTTCAGGAACACCCGCACGAGTTACGTATCTGCAGTTCAGTTTCCAGTTCAATATCCTCTGCCGGCTCGTTGCTGTCTTTTATTGTATTGATCAGCTTTTCAGCCGCCCGTTTGCCGATCTCAATTGAAGGTTGTTTAACGGTCGTCAATGGGCATTTGAGCAGTGATGCCCGAATATCATCCGAAAATCCGGCAATGGCAATGTCATCGGGCACCATAAGCCCCTCTTCTTCAATCCGTTCAATTGCACCGATTGCTACCGGATCGTTAACCGTTACCACTGCACGGGGCCATTTAATTTTTGGTAGGTTAAGCAGCTGATCCATTGCATTGTATCCCCCCTTTTCGAGAAATCCACTCTCAATGATCAGGTTATCATCTATTGAGATATTGTTTTCGAGTAGTGCTTCCTTGTAGCCGTCCAGCCGCTCCTTTCCGATCGAAATATCGGGGCCGT
>CAZXYQ010000245.1:0-2969 GCA_964644975.1 uncultured Rhodohalobacter sp. | reverse complement strand
CTTAGTGAAAAATGCCAGTTATACTTCAAAGGATAACAGATTGGCTTTTCACAAAAAAATGTTTCACATTGTTTTCGACCGAAAACCTGTAGATACAACTCTCGTCATGAACCGATTTTCAATCTCTCTGCTCACCCTATTCTGCTTCACAATATTCGCCCAATGTACTTCTGAGTTCGAACCGGAGCTGACCGGTTTTTTTGAGGATCAAAAGCAGGCGCAAACAGATCTCGAAGATCGATTGCTTACTATGCATTCACCGGAAGTCTATCGAGAGCATCTCTACAACCTCACACAGACCCCGGCTTTTGCGGGTCAGGAAGAGAATCGAGTGGTCATTGATTACATACATAATACCATGAGTGAGGCCGGACTTTCCGTTGAAAATTACGATTACGATGTATTACTGCCTCAGCCGGGACGAGTATCCGTAAGCGTCATTACGCCGGAAGAGATCGATCTTGCCAATCAAGAAGATGAGTACGATGAAGATCCGTATACCTTTCATGAAAACCTCGTTCACGGCTGGACCGCCTACTCCGGAAGCGGAAACGTTACTGCAGAAGTTGTCTACGCAAACTACGGCACAAAAGAAGATTTCGAAAAACTGGCGGAACTGGGTGTAACTGTTGACGGGAAGGTGGTGATTGCCCGATACGGAGGTAACTTCAGAGGATATAAGGCAAAATACGCTGAAGAAGCCGGGGCTGCCGGATTAATCATATTTACCGATCCGCCTGCTGATACGAACAACGTCTATCCAAACGGGATTTTTTCCGACGAAAGCGCAATTCAACGCGGCTCTCTTCTCACGCTCAATTACTTCGGTGATCCGCTCACACCGTTCGAACCTGCCCTTCCCCTCGATCATCCGGAAACCCCCGATCGTCTTGATATCGACGATGTCGATTTTCATACCATCCCTGTTGCGCCAATTGGTTATGGTGCCGCAGACGAGATTTTAAGTCGAATGAAGGGTGATGAAGCTCCGAAAGAGTGGCAGGGTAACTTCGATTACACCTATCGACTGACCGGCGGCCCTGAACTTACGGTGAACGTGGATGTTGATCAGCCATACGAAATGAAACGTATTTCAAATGTGATAGGCGTAATTGAGGGAAGCGAATATCCTGATGAGTGGATTATCCTGGGAGCACATCTCGACGCCTGGTCATTTGGGGCAACTGACCCAAATAGCGGAACAGCAATGCTGCTCACACTGGCAGAATCACTCTCAGAGCTGGTTAAAGAGGGGTATCAGCCCAAACGAAGTATTATGATCGGCCACTGGGATGCCGAAGAATTTATGTTGATTGGATCTTCGGAATGGGTTGAACAACTGGAAGATGAATTGATGGCAAAATCCGTACTCTACCTGAATGCGGATATGTCGGTTACAGGCCCCAATTTCAGGGCATCCTCATCCCCATCTCTGAAAAAGCCAATTACTGAAGCAGCAAAGCGCGTTACCCATCCTGATACCGGATTGTCGATCTATGACTATTGGAGTGAGCGCTCAGCTGATGGCGCCCCATCTATCGGAAATCTTGGCGGTGGGTCCGATCACGTTGGATTTTACATGTATGCCGGAATACCGTCGGCAGGAGTCTCTATTTCCGGTTCGGTACCCATCTACCACACAAATTTCGATACCTTCTGGTTTTATGAAAACCACCTGGATCCCGATTTCGGCTACGGTCCTGCTCTGGCCGATGTCTACGGATTGATCGCTCTCCGTTTCGCAAACGCACAGATTTTACCGTACGATATAGCGAGCTATTCAACTGATCTTAATGCTCACATGGAAAGCATCTCAGAATTAGCCGGAACGGATCTGTTTACAGAAAGCGGATTACCTGAAAAAATGGAACAGATTACCGCTCTTACCGATCAATATGAGGAGCTGCTTCGTCAGCAGACAGAAAATCAATCGCTCAATAGATTTTCACAGCGATCAATCAACCAGGATCTCATTCAGCTGGAGAGAAGCTTCATAAATGATGAAGGCCTTCCGTTCAGTCCGTGGCTGCGATCACTCTACGCTTCATCCGACCCGTATAGCGGTTACGCTTCATGGATGCTGCCAGCCTACCGCTACGCTATTGAGGAAGATCTGCTGGAGGATGAAGCATTTATTTCAGAGCTCCACTCGTCACACTTAAATGCGCTAAGTCGCTTCGCTGATCGATTAGAATCGATAATTCAGGGACTTAATTAATTCATCGATATAATGAAGTGATATTTTGATCGTATTGTGGAAAGTAGAAAATATTGGCTCCAATTTGAAATAGGCTGACTCACTTCCGATGCAACGATCGATGCGTATTAATAAATAACACGGCCGCCATTGACACAAAAATTCCGTTTCGAATTATCATCGACCATCCGAAGGTGCTGCCCAGAACCAACGCCAATATGTTGCCATCTTCAGCATCGCCAAAACAGCCGCAGTCTCCCTCCATCCCGGACCCAAACCCGTAAATGGCAAATATAAAAAAGCCAAGATAGATCAAGGCACCGGCCGGAATTGCCGCCTTTTTGAAGACTCCGGTAATCATCAGTGCACCAATAAGAATTTCAAGATAAGGCAGTGTGTCTATCACCATAGATTTTAAGACATTCGGAATCCACGTGATATAGGCAACGGTCTCAAACAGGGCGGAGTTATCCTGAAGTTTCAAAACACCTGCAATAAGCAACAGAGCACCAAGAATTACTCTGAATGCGATTTGAATAACTGATATCAATTTCTGCTTGTTCATAAGATCAATATACGGTACTGGTATAAATTTATTTTGAATTAAACAGCACATTTATCGTCTGTCGTTCTAAAAAAAGAAAGAGAATCGAGTAAAGTCGAAACCTTTTATTTACCCGTGAATTCCATATCTTTTATTTTAATATAACCTACCAGATCTGCTAACAGATAATATGACAGATAAACCCCACGACTATTGTGGTATTTTCGG
>CAZXYQ010000244.1:0-2979 GCA_964644975.1 uncultured Rhodohalobacter sp. | reverse complement strand
CGTACACGTGTACGTTGAGCAAACCATTTTTGAGATAACGCAGTCCACAGGCAAAATTCGCAGGATCTGACAATACATTGAATAAAATTTTAATCTATGTTTGATGTAACGTACTAATGGACAAAGTGATAAAACAAATCAACTAATATTTGTGAATAATGCAGGTTAAATGCGCTTAGCATTTTATATGCAACAAGTGAAAAACAGTTCCATTTTTCACTTTAGTATAAAAAAAGGCCGGAGCCATAGATCAATACGACCCCGGCAACTAACTAACCTGCTCTCGTTAGAGAACACTATTTAATCGCTATCTGTTTTTTAAGTTTCTCTTCGCGTTTCCCCATACTGATATGAAGAACGCCATCTCTATACTCAGCCTCTATGCTCTCTTCATCAATATGATCGGGGAGTTGGAAAGAACGATTGAACGCGCCGTAGCTTGTTTCTACTCTGTGAAATCTGCGCCCCTCCTCTTCCGTCTCCTGCTTTCTCTCGCCGCTTATTGTGAGCGAGCTGTTTTCAATATTGATGTTAATATCTTCCTTTTTCATACCCGGAATTTCCACCTCAATATTTAGCTGATCATCAGTTTCAGAGATGTTAATACTGGGTGTGAACGTTGAAGATCTGCCTGCAACAGCTTCATTAAAAAATTCATCCATAATGTCGGAAAAATGTTTACCTGCAATATTTCTATTAGGTCGGCTATACTTTATAAGTGTCATAATGGATCCTCCATTAATTGTTAATTGATTTTACAAATAAAACTTGCAATCTGTATGCCAACTAAAAATTCATGTCAGGTTCTGACAGTATTTATGCACCGATCTGTAAGAGTTACAGTCTTTATAAGGAAATGATAAGCTTGTCATTATATCGTAGACGGAGTGACGGATAGAAACTGAAAAAATGACAAGTAACTTATTTTTTTTGGAAGACAGCGTTAATACACATCTCTTATTTCTGGTTTATTTTATTTATAATTTATTATTACTATTTTAGTTTTGTTCACAATTTATAGTTACTAGCATATCCGAATCATACTAAATTTATTCTTTTGTGCTTTACTGATTTAAAATCCTTACATATAGCTTTTACGATCTACCGCAAATATATCTCAACATACTTTATGCAGGTTCAGATTATGAATTAAGTGAGATTCACCTAAAAATTAAAAAACCTCATGATTCAGATTTTTAAATACAAATTTATTACTCATCTATTTTTTGGAGTACTTGCTACCTTCTCAGCTGTAGAACTTCTGAACAATGGTTTACTATTTAACCCCAATAATTCTATCAAAGCAGACGACAAGCATGTATTATTTATTGCAGGCGCTCCCTCACATGGGTTCGGAAATCATGAGCACTATGGAGGTTCTCAGCTTTTAGCATCGACTATTGAAGAGGCTGATGTGGGTTTAAAAACAACAGTTGTTAATGGATGGCCCTCTGATGCTTCAATTTTTGATGATGTTCATTCTGTTGTTATCTATTCAAACGGTGGCCCGGGTCATCCCATTATGGACCATCTTGAAAGTTTTCATGAAGTAATGGAACTCGGAGTAGGTTTTGTTACCCTTCACTATGCAGTTGAAGTTCCTAAGGGAGAAGCAGGGAATAAATTTATAGAGTGGCAGGGAGGCTATTTTGAAACGGATTGGTCGGTAAATCCTTTTTGGACAGCAGACTTTAACGAATTTTCAACGCACCCAATACAACGTGGTGTTGAAAGTTTTTCCATTCACGATGAGTGGTATTATCACATGAGGTTTGCCGATCAGATGGAAGGTGTTACCCCGGTTCTTACCGATCTTCCCCCCGCTGAATCACTCGACCGAAATGATGGGCCACATTCTAACAATCCGCATGTCCGTGAATCTGTTCTTCAAAATGAAGAACATCAACATGTAGCCTGGGCATTTGAAAGAACCAATGGTGGCAGATCATTCGGCTTCACCGGAGGTCATTATCATTGGAACTGGGGCCATGATCAGTTTCGAAGAATTGTAGCAAATGCAATCGTGTGGAGCGCTGGAGCTGAAGTTCCCCAAGATGGTTTACAATTCTCTCCTATCACCGCACTTGAATTGGCTGAATTAACTGATGATACCATCCCTGATGACTGGGACCATCAGGACATACAGGATATGCTTGATAAAGCCAACAATTAACGTATACCACTCAATATTTAACCAACAAATTCTATGTCAAATTCCAAGAAACTCATCACACGCCTTGACATGTTAAAAAACACCGCTGCACTTTCAGCAACGTTTGCAGCAGGCTTATCAATTTCTGGGAACATGTTTACATCTGAAAAGAAGAAAAGCAGGAAAAGAGCGGTTGAAAACGGCCGCATCAAACAGATTCTCGTTTCCTGGCCATACATGAATTTTGGGGAACATTGGAATCTTGATCAACTTTGCCGGGCCGCTGTTGATCTTGGAATGCACGGAATTGAATTGGTTGGCCCTGATGAATGGCCAACTATGAAAGAGTATGGTTTGCAGTGCGGTATGGCTACGAATGGCATGCCCGATCCTCCTTTTGAAAAAGGATTAAACAACCCGCGGTATCGTGATGAGGTATTGGAGAAGACAAAACGGCGTATTGTAGAGTGTGGTGAAGCGGGTGTGCCCAATGTCATTGCCTTTACCGGATTTGAGTACCGTGATCTGGATAATCCCGACGCTGGAATTATCCCCCCGGATGAAGGGGCACAATACACCGTTGACGGCCTGAAAGAGCTCGCCCGATACGGCGAACGCCACGACGTAACCATCTGTGTGGAACACCTGAATTCGCGTGTTGAGGGTGACGATTATCGCGGTCATCCCGGTTACCAGGGCGACGATATCGATTACTGCGCCGATATTATTCGAGAGGTGGGTTCACCCAATGTTAAGCTGCTGTTCGATATTTACCACGTGCAGATCATGAATGGTGATATCATCTCACGAATTCATGAATACGGCAC
>CAZXYQ010000243.1:0-2999 GCA_964644975.1 uncultured Rhodohalobacter sp. | reverse complement strand
TTCAACAATCGAACTCAGGTTATAACCAACTTATCTTTGGGCACAGGGCCGATACTCTATCGATCCATAATGTAGAATAGCAGTAACCGACAGAGCAAAGCTATCTTTACTGGATAAAAAACCTCTTCTCTCTTTTTTGGGGATCTTGTCTGCAATCAAGTACTGCGTCAATAAATATAGTGACATCTTCTACAGTATAGTAAATGGCAAAAGGGAAACGTTTAGAGAAGCTGAAATGGTAGTCCCCAAAATCTAATTGGATGAATTCCTGTAGAACCATCCTTTCTTTATGTCTCTCTTCGCTGTTTCAAAAATTTCAATCGTCATTTGAGTTCATCATGAATCTCTTTTTTGGCTTTCTCCCACTTGATATAGGTTGTGGTTCCTTCCTTAACGGTGCTTTTCCTGCGGGCAAGCTCTTCTTCGTGCCAAGCTGGGGGTGCGTAATCAGCAGAAACAGAAAGATCTTCCCACAGCTTCTCCATAAGCTCGATTGTTTCTGATGTGGATAAATTTTCTATTGAAATAATTTTGTTCATATACATTCAAGCTAACAAAATCTCAGTTTATAACAAGTTCGTGCTGTTGGATTATCTATAAACCGGAACCCGCTGTAGAGTAGCTACCTGCGTTTCAATACCATCTCAAGAAAAATCCAATCTGCTCTCAATCACTTCTCCTTATAAAATAAAGTGCCTTTGTCTGAATGTTTTTTCAGCAATTGCGCCGGTTTAAACCGATCACCCAGTTCCGTTTGCAAAATCTCCATTCTATTAAAGATTGCCGCCGGTCCTTCCCGATCGATATAGCGGAACGGTCCGCCCAGAAACGGCGGAAAGCCGAGACCCAGAATAGCGCCCAGATCACCATCAGTGGGATTTTCAAGAATACCGTCTCCCAGGCAGTGAACCGCTTCGTTAACCATTATCAGGGAAAGCCGCTGCTGGATCTCTATGTCCTTGAATTCGTTGCGGGTTGGTCCGCCAAAGAACTTATAAATCTCAGAGTTGATCTCTTTTTTCTTCGATCCGTCGCCATATTTGTAGAATCCTTTGTTGTTTTTGCGTCCTTTATATCCCGCATCTACCAGCTCGGCTGCCTTTTTACTCGTTTTGGCACCACGCTCCTCGAACGTTTCACTCAGTACGCCGGCCACATGTGCACCCACATCAATTCCTACCTCATCAAGCAGAGCAACCGGACCTACCGGAAACCCAAACTGTTTCATCGCCTTGTCGAGCTGGTTGATGGACGCGCCCTCTTCGAGCATTAGCAGCGCTTCGTTGATGAATGGCGCAAGAATGCGCGTAGTGTAAAACCCGGGCCCGTCATTCACCACGATTACCGTTTTACCCTGACGAAGCCCCACCTCGTACGCCGTGCCGATTACCCAGTCGTCCGTTTTGTCGGTTTTGATGATCTCCAGTAGCGGCATCTTTTGCACGGGCGAGAAGTAGTGCATACCCAGAATAATCTTTGGCCGTTTCGATTTCGCCGCAATATCGCTGATCGGCAGCGAAGATGTGTTGGATGCAAAAATGGTGTTGGCGGATGCATTTTCTTCCACCTCATTCACAATGTTCTGTTTCAGCTCCAAATCCTCAAATACAGCCTCGATCACCAGGTCGATCTGCTCGAATTTTTCATAGCTGGTCGTTGAATGAACCCGGCTCATCCGCTCATCTTTCTCGAATGATGTGATAATCTTTTTGTCGAGTTTCTCCTGCAGGTTCTCCTCAATATCAGACTCGCCTTTCACTGCATTTTCCAGCGTCTGATCTTTTAGCCATACGTGCATGCCATCCTCGATGGATACTTCTGTGATGCCCGATCCCATCAATCCGGCGCCCAGCACTCCAATATTTTTGACCTCTCTCGCTTTCTTTTCGAACGGATTTTTCTTTGCCTTGTTCATCGCAAAAAAGAGCTGCACCAATGCGCGTGATTCCGGCGTAACGGCCAACTCTCCAAACAGCTTCGATTCATTGCGGATCCCCTTCTGAAAACCGTGTTTGAAGCCATATTCAATAGAGTCAATGATTTTAAAAGGAGCGGGATAGTTGCCCTTGGTCTGTCCCATCGTCTGTTTGCGTGCCTGTGAGAAAATTACCTTACGCGTGAGCGGATTGCCTTCGAGCGCTTTTTCAGCCAGCGAGCGTTTGTCCGGGTGTTTGACGGGATTATCGGCCAGTTTTCGAACGGCGCTCATACCGGCATCCTGCAGGCCGTGTTGATGGATTGTCTCATCAGCAAAACCGGTTTTACGGGCCTGACGTGAATACATATTTTTACCGGTCAGAAGGTAGGGCAGCGCCTTCTGAAGCCCGATCAGCCGCGGAAGCCGCTGAGTTCCGCCCATCCCCGGCAGCAGGCCAAGTTTTACTTCCGGCAGGGCGATTTGTGTATCCGAATGATCCGACACAATCCGGTAGTGGCACGCCAGCGCCAGTTCGGTTCCACCTCCCATGCAGGAACCGTGAATTCCCACAACAATCGGTTTCGGGAATTGCTCCACCCGCAGCAAAATTTTATGGCCCGTCCAGCTCAGTTCGGCCAATTCATCGGCTGTCTCCCTCGATTTAAACATCTCGATATCCGCCCCGGCGATAAAGTTGTTCTCCTTGCCGCTGAGGAGCACTGCTCCGGTTAGGTTGTCGTTTGATTCCAGCTCATCTAAAAATTCCGAGAACTCCTCAATCAGGGCCTCGTTCAGTTTGTTTACCTTTTCGCCCGGTGTATCGAGCGTTACAATTGCAATGTTGCTGATAACTTCAGTCTGGAGAATCTTTTTTTTCTTGACCATGGATTCGGATTTTTAAAATTTTTATAAAAACTCTCCCTTTGAGGGGAGAAAATCTTGCGAGTACAGCGTAAGGAATTGAGATGTGATCATAAATTCTGACCCACCCCCGTCTTCTCCCTATATCGCAAAAGCGCTTTATAGGGAGGGGAGCTCAATAAATCATTCGCGTTCATATTAATTTATAAAACCATAAATG
>CAZXYQ010000242.1:0-3015 GCA_964644975.1 uncultured Rhodohalobacter sp. | reverse complement strand
TAATTTTATTACATCAAATCTGAAATTACAACCGATAAATATATAGATTCATATTTGATGAAGTTATCTCTTTCGCTACTCCCCGTCATCGAATGAGTGGGTAAGTTCCCGTGCCTTAGAATCGAGTCTGCTTGAGGAAAGCATTGTGCCCCCAACATTCATCGGATGAAGCGAATTCATCCGATGAAGACTACTCGTCCAAAAATTCCCTATAAATAACCAAAAGCTCACTCATCATCATGGCTGTAGCACCCCAGAGCGGCACACGATGGAAATCCCAATATGGTACGTAGAAGCTGTTATGCGCAAGATCCCATTTCTCTTTTTTGATCTGTTCATTTGAAATCAGTCGGTCCAATTTTACGGTTATAATCTCTTCTACCTCGTATGGACTTCTTTTCATCTTGGGCTTCTCATGTAAAAAACCGATCACTGGAGTGATTCGATTATGGCTTCTGTAAAGGTAAAATGGAGAAAGTGATCCGGCTATAGATATCAATTTTTTTTCTATTCCAATCTCTTCCAGGGTTTCTCTGAGAGCGGTTTCAATCTCCGACTCACCGTTGTCTGACCTTCCACCGGGAAAGCTAATCTGACCGGCATGACGAATGGAGTTTGTCCGAAGTGTGAGGATTACATTTAAATTTCCCTGCAAATCCGGATAGATCGGTACAAGAACTCCGCTGGGGTGGCCGCTGTTGTCGATTGACTCTTGAGGAATTTTATGGGATGGATCCACCGGTTCGGGCATCATTTTTTGTTGAGCCTTTTTCCCGGGGAGAGGCCGGGTAAGCCGCTGTTCAAGAAATGCTTGGAATGGATTTTTCATCTGGTATAAATAAAGTCACTTCTGTCATTTAATCGATTTTCACTGTATGGCGATCTTAATAAACGGTTTTATTCTCTTTGCGTTTCCAAGTTTCAAATAGCTTAACAGCAGCATCACGTTCAATGGACTGTGTTGGAATGGTTCTTTCGTTGTCCGATATTTGCAGTTCATCGTAAATAAAAGAGTCATCAAACCCAGCGTCGGCTGCATCATGACGGGTGGCAGCGTAGAAAATACGGTCAGGCCGCGCCCAGTAGATCGCGCCGAGGCACATCGGGCACGGTTCACAAGAGGTGTAGATGTCGCAACCGGTTAACTGGAATGTGCCAAGACTTTCGCAGGCGTTTCGGATGGCTACAACTTCAGCGTGAGCGGTGGGATCATTTGATGAAGTAACGCTGTTGTTTCCCTCGGCAATTATTGAACCGTCTTGTACTACTACGCACCCAAACGGCCCTCCTTCATCGTTCTCCATTCCTTTCCTGGCAATCTCAATTGCCTTCTGCATGAACTCTTTCTTCATAGATTTAATTATAGACCTGTTGAGATTAAACTGTGTTACTATCAATTGTTGGCAGGGCGTGATTGCACCCACATTGATGGAAGATATTCACTATTTTTCGAACCGAAAATGTAACGTTTAGATTAACATTATCATAAATCAAAGTATATGTCACTATTAGTAGTTGGTTCAGTTGCCTACGATGGTATCGAAACTCCTTTTGGGAAAACAGACCGTATTCTTGGCGGATCTGCAACCTACATCTCTCTCGCTTCCTCTTACTTTACTGAAGATATTGAGCTTGTTGGCGTGGTGGGTAAAGATTTTTCAGATGAGGACATTGAGCTTTTCAAAAGTAAACATATTGATCTGGAAGGACTTCAGATAGACAAAAGCGGCAATACCTTTTTCTGGAAAGGGAAGTACCATCATGATCTAAACATGCGTGATACGCTGGACACACAGCTGAACGTATTTGAGCATTTCGATCCGATCATACCGGAAGCCTATAAAGATGCCGATTTTGTTGCCCTGGGAAATATCGAGCCAAGCCTGCAGCAGAAAGTACTTGAGCAGGTTACCGATCCGCGGCTTGTGGTGATGGATACGATGAATTTCTGGATTGAAGGAACACCGGATGCGCTGAAAAAAACGCTGAAAGGGGTGGATTTGCTTGTAATAAATGACTCTGAAGCCCGCGAACTGGCCGATGAGCCGAATCTGATCACCGCCGCAGAAAAAGTGCGTGCTATGGGCCCCGATTCTCTGATCATCAAAAAGGGAGAGCATGGTGCACTACTGTTTACGGGTGATGAGATTTTCTCTGCTCCCGCTTATCCTGTAATCGATATTTTTGATCCCACAGGTGCGGGAGATACGTTTATGGGCGGACTGTTGGGCTGGCTGGCCTATACGAACGACCTGACTCCAAGAAACATGCGTCGGGCCGTAATTATGGGCTCTGTGATGGCTAGTTTTTGTGTAGAAAAATTTGGTCCTGAAAGACTGAAAGATTTAACAGAAAGCGAAATATACACCCGTTACAAAGATTTTAGACGGCTGAGCGTGATACCTGAAATAGAATGAAGTATCCATACACTGTTTTTCTTGCGTCAGGGAATTCTCATAAAATTGAGGAGCTTGGGCAACTGCTCATTCAATTGGGCATAGCTCTTAAATCCACGCTCGACTTTCCCGGCGCGGATAGTGTTGAAGAAGACCAGCCGGATCTGGAGGGAAACGCGTTAAAAAAAGCCCGGCATTGGTTTCAAAAAACAGGGCTTCCGTCTCTTTCCGACGATACGGGACTTGAGGTAGATGCGCTGAACGGTGCTCCTGGGGTTTACTCAGCGAGGTACGCAGGTGAAAACGCCTCGTATGATGATAACGTGGATAAACTGCTCACTGAGCTTGGTGACCAAGGAAACCGATCTGCTCAATTTAGAACGGTGGTCGCCTACATCGACTCTGATGGAAATGAACATCGGTTTGAGGGGATCTGCCGGGGAGAGATTATTTCAGAAAAGAGAGGGGAGAAGGGGTTTGGCTACGATCCTGTGTTTGTGCCTGAAGGGTACAAGCAAACGTTTGCTGAAATCAGCAGTGAAGAGAAAAATAAAATCAGCCATCGTGGTTTAGCTATTCAAAAGTTCATACAATTCTTGAAATAGCTTTGAAAAGAGGT
>CAZXYQ010000241.1:0-3027 GCA_964644975.1 uncultured Rhodohalobacter sp. | reverse complement strand
TGGATCAGGGCCGCACGTAGCGCGTGGCTCACGCATTAAGCTTTGCCGTTGAACTGTTGAGTATCACGCTCTGCGTGATGTTGAATCGTGGAATTGTAAAGCGTAGGCACAGGGCCTGCTTGAGTTTCCCCGGGCTCCCGGTGCTTTTCCGGTCCTTACTCCTACTTCGGAACGCGGAATCCGGCCAGAGTCGGGTTCAAGATGCAGAGCTCAGGGTGCAGAAATAACCTATTTACAAACCTAATAACCAATCAACAAATACACTAATCATCAAATACACCAAAATCTCGATTCGCCGGCACTAATAGCAGTGCGTTAGCTACACCGCGCTCCCCTTCGTGGTCGAACCGGCGGTTGTCACTCGGATAGCTCACCAGGCCTCTGCCCTGAACCCACATTGCGGTGGAGCCGCCACCGTCGAGGTTTAGGGCAGAAACCGCTCCAAGGGACTCCATAAACTCAGCCAGTTCGGGAATGGACATTCCATGAGCTTCAGACGAGCGGCCATCTACCGTGATCAGCATCAGCTGGTTATCATCGGTAATCCCCACAGCCGTTCTCGGATGCCTGTTCTGATTAAAGGGATCGGTATTGAAGCCTCGAATTTTACCGTCCAGAATTAGAAGAGGCCCCGAACTCAGAAGAGTCGAATCATCAGCCGATAGCCATCCATCTTTCGGACGTGCTTTGATATAAACAGACCCATCATCATGAATACCAACCCCGCCGTTCTCCGAGTACAGACGCCGGTCAACCGCACCCTTTGCCAGAGTTTCGTCATCAACCCGAAAATAGACGACCGACCCGCCACTCTGCATATCAAAAAATGATCCATTCACTGCAGCCAATGCCCCGTTTTTTTCTGCAAACACACTGGTTTTAACTAATGCAGAGTCGGACCACGTAAATTTTAAATTCATATTGGCATGAGTCATATATGTTCTTAATACATTGATACTCTGGGTTGAGCTAAAGAGGTCACTTCCGTGGTAGCTCTCCAGGTAGACCCCGTCGGCAATCTTATCTGATGACCATGAATGTGTATCCAACGGCATCGTTTGGTCTTGCGCCGCGATTGTACCGGAAAAACCAAAGGCTAAGATAAGAAGTGCTTTAAAAAAGCAGGCGTGAAATCGTGAGTATGTCATGAGACGACAATTAACTGGTGAAAATTTATTAATTGAATTGAATGATGTGGTAATGGGTGATTTTCATTCCTCCAATTCACACCTGTCCAAAACGTTGAAATCTGTTACGGCGATACCATCACGAAAATAATATCAGTTTCTATCCTCACAGATGTATGCAAATGTACGCTGAGTTGGGAAACTCAGACAGAAGACCTACAGCGGGACTCAGCGATTACATCAAAATACCTGACAGTAATGTGGGTCACTTCGAAATTTAACATTCAATATTCTGCTGTTCTGAGTTCACTACTTACCAATACAAAACCGCGAGAAAATGCTGTCGAGCAAGTGTTCATTCGTGATTTCTCCCGTAATGGTTCCCAGTTCTTTCAGGGCGGCTCGCAGGTCGATCGACAGAAAGTCGCCGGTCATTCCCCCGTCGAGAGCCTGAACGGCCCGCTGTACGTTTTCACGTGCTTTTTGCAGGGCATCGCGGTGGCGTGATGAGGTCACCAGCAGGCTCGATGTATCGTAATCTTTGCTCTCAAGCGCCCGCTGCTTCATCATTTTTTTCAATTCATCAATATTTTGCTCTTGTATGGCAGAGATCTTCAGATCAAAATGGATTCGCTCCTCTTCCGTTTTTTTGTGCAGATCGAGCTTGGTTCCGATCAGCAGAAACGGGGTTTGATCGGCCCGCTTTTGGAAACCGGCAATTTCTGATCTCTCCTCTGCATCAAACGGCAGCGACAGATCTTTCAGATAGACTACCAGGTCGGCCTGTTCGAACGCCTTTTGCGACCGCTTCACCCCTTCCGCCTCAATTCGGTCTTCCGTTTCGCGAAGCCCGGCCGTATCAATCAGTTTAAAGAGCAGTCCGTCGTAGCTCCAGTCGGCGTCGATCGTATCGCGCGTGGTGCCGGCAATTTCTGTAACGATGGCGCGCTCAGATCCAACAAGCGTGTTCAGCAGCGTAGATTTCCCGGCATTGGGTCGCCCGATGAATACGGTCTTCACACCGTCCTTCACCAATCGCCCGGTTTCGTAGGTCTCCAGGAGGCGATCGATCTCTTTTTCTACATCAACCAAAAGCGTCCGAAGCTGCTCTTTGTTGGCAAACTCCACATCCTCCTCAATAAAATCGAGCTCCAGCTCCACCATCGCCGTGGCGTCAATAATCTGTTGACGAAACGTCTTTACGTGCTCACCGAGTTTTCCTTCCAGCTGCTGATGGGCCGCATCCACGGCTTTAATGCTTTTGGCGTGAATCAGATCGGCCACCGCTTCTGCCTGTTCCAGATCAAGCTTGCCGTTTAGAAAGGCGCGCTGCGTAAATTCGCCCGGTTCCGCTCCGCGCACGCCCTGCTCCAGGATCGTTTCCAGCACGGCCTGTGTAACCAGCACGCCGCCATGGCAGGAGATCTCCACCGTATCTTCGCCGGTATACGATTTTGGCGCCCTGAAAATGGTGGCTAACACCTCATCCACCACACGGCCATCTTTCTTGATAATCTTCCCAAAGTGAACGGTGTGAGAATCGACCCCGGTCAGATCTTTTCCCCTGAAACAGCCGGCTGTTTTTTTAATCGCGTTGCGGCCTGACACACGGATAACGGCAATTCCGCCCTCTCCGACCGGAGTGGCAATGGCAGCTATGGGATTTTGTTGAGCAATTTCGGTCAATGAATTCTGCTTTTAGATCTGAATTTAGGTAACAAACACTTTGGCTTCCGGCATAGGTCAATAAAAATAAGGGATTCGTGAATGAACCACTTCATGGGAGGACCATCAAGTTATCAATTTAAAATCCATAAATTTTGATCAATTATGAGTTTTTCAAGGATTTTCCCTCATTTGAAGGCAATGACCCTAGTGATGTGTCAACGGTGAGCTATCC
>CAZXYQ010000240.1:0-3029 GCA_964644975.1 uncultured Rhodohalobacter sp. | reverse complement strand
GCCGCAGCAGCCCCACAGCAGCTGGTTCAGGCATTAACAAAGCGGCACAAAGAACTTCGGAAAGTGCAGATATTTCATCTCCATACGGAAGGAGAAGCACCTTATACCAAGCCGGAATATCGCAACAGTTTTAAAACGCACGTGTTTTTTACGGCAAAAAATGTTCGTTCGGCGATGAAAACGGGAGAGGCAGATTATATTCCGATTTTTTTAAGCGAAATTCCAAACCTGTTTAATCGCGGTATTGTGAAGCTCAACGCAGCTTTAATTCATGTTAGTCCGCCCGACAAGCACGGATTTTGCTCATTAGGTATCTCGGTTGATGCCACTCGTGCAGCGATCATCAACGCCGATACGGTGATCGCTCAAATTAACCCGAACATGCCGCGAACGCACGGCGACGGGCTGATTCATAAAAGTGAAATTGATTATGCCGTGGAGGTGAACGATGAGATTCCCGAACACCATCCGGCAGAGCTTTCAGACGTAGAGCTGAAAATTGGGCGCCACTGCGCAAGCCTGGTCGAAAATGGAGCAACGCTTCAGATGGGGATTGGTAGTATTCCTGATGCGGTCCTCACTGCTCTCGACAGTCATAAAAACCTGGGCATTCATACAGAAATGTTTTCAGACGGAATGATCTCGCTGATTAAATCGGGTGTTGTAAATAACTCACAGAAAAAGATACACCCGGGGAAAGTAGTTGGATCTTTTGCGATGGGCACCCGTAACCTGTACGATTTTATGGATGACAATCCGCTGGTTCAAATGCTCGACTGCGCCTATGTGAATGATACGGCCGTGATTCGCCGCAACCCTAAAGTCACGGCGATTAACAGCGCCATAGAGATTGATCTGACCGGTCAGGTCTGCGCCGATTCCATCGGAACGTATCAATACTCGGGTGTGGGCGGACAGATGGATTTCATCCGCGGGGCGTCACTGTCGGAGGGCGGAAAGCCGATCATCGCGCTGCCGTCAAACACAGGCAACGGACTATCTAAAATTGTTCCATTTCTAAAACAGGGAGCAGGAGTGGTAACGACACGTGCGCACGTGCACTATATCGTAACCGAATACGGCGTGGCAAACCTCTACGGCCAAAGTCTGCGCCGCCGCGCCCGGGCACTGATTGACATTGCCCATCCTGATCATCGCGAGGAGCTCGATAAAGAAGCGCACGAACGCTTCCAGGAGATGTGATTTTAGACCCGCCCCGACATGACATTTCTCCACCCCGAAATTAAAATCATTCAGTGTAATCTTTTGAGAGTTTGATCGCTGCTCTGTATGCGCTGTTCAGAAATGCTACGTCTTACTCAATCTCCTTCATCCAAAACACCATGGTTTTATCTGTTTCCGACTCTTCATCAACATCTTTCCAGCGGTAGGTGGTAGTAAGCCAGGGACGTTTTTTATAGCCGAAAATTTGCCAGATGGGGTCCAGCGACTGGAAGCTTTCAGGCCGGAGCGGATGATCATCCGGACGTTGAACAGCACAAAAACAGATTGTTTGGATTCCGTTGAGTTGTCTGGCGTGCGACTCTCTCTCCTCAAAAAACCGACGGTAGATTCCCCGGCCGCGATACTCTTTTTTTAGAATCGATTCTCCACAGTAGAAGATTGTTGCGGGATCGTATCCGTGCTCAAGAAATGGGCGCTTGAAATTGTCTTCTTCATGGTCCAATGGCAAGCCGGTGGATGCTCCCACGAGCTGATCGCCGTCAAAAACCAGTACGGCAACACTTTGGTCAGATTTAAAATAAGTTTCCAGATACGTTTTTTCGTAATCAAGCGAACCGTCATAGAGATAGGGAAATTCACGGAACACTTCAATTCGCAGTTCTGCAAGATCGTGCAGGTATTTCTCGATGCCTCGGGCTGTTTCTGTTTTAATAGTGAGCAAATCAGTCATAAGAAGATGGACTAGTGCAGTATCATCGATAAAATGTCGGATAGTCATCGGGTGAGTTTTTCGAAAAATCTAGTCATGCTGGATCAATATATGATTCATGGATGACTCATCCGATGACTCTTAGGATAGCTCACCGTTGACACATCACTAGATCCCAATTTAATTGATAGAATTAGAATTTCATCAAGAAGGATTCGATAATATAGCAATAGATTTTTGAGACTCTCTACTGTTTATAGTATTCTGTTCATGGCAGGATAGTGATTTGTAAGTACGAAGTGTTTTTCACTTCAAGTACCATCATAAAACCAGTATGTTAAAATCCATGGAAAAATATCAAAAGCAGAAAAACTCGACTCAAAGACAGGATTTGGGAGATTCCCGAAAACCGAATAAAATTAATGCTAAGGAAACGTCTGTTACCGGGACCACGGAGAGGAAAGCTGACCGGTTTCTCACACATTTTTTGCGTGGCGGACTTGCCGTGGCACTGAGTTCGCTGTTTTCAGGAATTCCCACCGGTTATTTTGAAGCGATGACAGGCCTGGAAATTGAGTTTGGATCAAGTGAATTTTATTTCACATCAGTTCCTTACTTCATAATTGCGTTCTACTTGTTTATAAAACTGTTTAGCTATTTCAATTTATTCGAGAGTAAGAAGTTTGAGAAGGAGTGATTTATTGGCTATTAAGACATCGCATTTCTTCACTCCTTAACTAATATCATTCGATTTAATCTTTGAAGTATCTGAACACTGTACTATATGTGTTGATTAGAAATGCTATGTCTCGATAAGTCCATAATACAACCAAGACATCGCATTTCTCCGTGCCATGCCTCAAATCTATTTCTGTATTCTTTGAAGGATTCGAACGCCGTTCTATAACCGTTGTTCAGAAATGCTATGTCTTACTCACCTTCACTTCGACGCTGTCAGAAACCGGAAAAGCCCCGGAATGCTGACAGGTCTTGTAATCCAATCACTGATTAAACTAATTTTCAAATCAACTAAATAACAAATCAACCAATCAACCAATCAACTAATCAAACCAACATCATTTCCCAATCGTAATTCAGCAGATTTCAGGCTATATTTGAGGGCAAATTCAATCAA
>CAZXYQ010000239.1:0-3051 GCA_964644975.1 uncultured Rhodohalobacter sp. | reverse complement strand
AACGGACACGCCTTTTCGCCCGTCTTTTTTGTGACGCTGTATTCGCAGTTCCGGCAATAGTCACTCATTTTATTGATATAGTTTCCACTCGACACGTACGGTTTTGAGGCCAGAACGCCTCCATCGGCAAACGTGCTCATTCCCAGTACATTGGGAAGTTCAACCCACTCGTAAGCGTCAATATAGGCCAGCCAAAACCAACGGTTCAATTCCCGGGGATCGGTTTCAGTAAGGTTGCTGAAGTTGCTTAAAATCATTAGTCGCTGAATATGATGGGAATATCCCTCTGATAGTACCGGTTTAATGCTCTCAGACATGCACCTCATTTTTGTTTCTCCGGACCAATACATTTCAGGAAGCTTCTCTTCAAAACCAAAGTGATTAGCATTCCGTACATCCGGCATCATCGCTTCGTAATAAATTCTGATAAATTCCCGCCATCCAAGAATTTGACGCACAAAGCCCTCAACTGAATTCAGCCTCGCACTACCCTTTTCATAGGCATCCAGTGCTTTCTCGCACACCTCATGCGGCATCAGCAGACCGTTGTTCATATAGAGGGAGAGCTGAGAATGAAAAAGCTGATGATCACCGGTTTTCAGCGCATCTTCATACGGTCCGAACTCGTCCAGCCGCTTTTCAATAAAATTATCCAACATGGCCAACGCCCCCTCACGGGTCACGGCGTATGGAAAATGATCCACTCCGCCAAAATGGTTAGGAAAGTAGTCCAGAACCATCTCTATTACTTCATTCGTGATTTCATCCGGCTCAATTTCCGGGATTTCTGGAATGGGATGATTTTTCGGCAGCGACTCCCGATTCTGATCATCATAATTCCATTCCCCCCCCTCCGGTTTATCTCCATCCATCAGGTAACCGGTTTTTCTGCGCATATCGCGGTAAAAATATTCCATACGGTATCCCGGATCAATCTTCTCCTTCCACTCATCGGCGTCAGCAAAGAAAAATCCGTTAGGGATTTCCGTAACGCTTTCGCTCCAATCACTTTGTAAACTCCTCAGCCTTTCTCGGGAATCCCATTCGGACGGTATCATGTAGAACAGCTCCGTCTTATCTGGATTGATCACTTCTTTCAGACCCTCATCAAAATGCAGTGTTGTGGAGTGATATAGTACCGGATAGCCTGCTTCGCCGCAACGGAGCGCAAAGTGCCTCATGGAGCTAAGCACATAAACAGCCTTCATCTTGTGATGTGGAAGCTCGTTTCCCTTCTCCCTGCTCTCAATAAAAATCAACAGCGGCTTCTCCTTCTTCACCCAATCCGGAAAAGCGAAAAGATTCAGCTGATCGTGCAGAATAAACAGCGCTTTGGGATATTCATCCGTATTTAATTTTTGGAGCTTTTCATCAACTCTACTGAGATATTCTCTGGGCATAATTTTATTTATTCAATATTCTCTGTTCCAATACTTGCTGCTGTAAAACTGTAATTTTTGTCGCTGTCGTTCCTGCTCTCCTGCTATTTAGAAATAAATTGAAATACCGCTTGACTTTCTCAGTATATACTAAGTAATTAGTACTACAACCTTAAAATAAAATAATTGCTCTATGAGAAAATCACTCACACCCCTTGGCGAAACCGAAATGGAAGTACTGCACCACGTATGGAAACTTGGCGAGGCTTCCGTAGCCGCTGTTCGGGAACGTATACTGGAGAACAGAAAAGTTGCCTACACTACCATCATGACCGTTATGAAGAACCTGGCCGATAAAGGTTTTTTGAAATACCGAAAAGAAGGAATCAGCTACATCTACAGTGCTGCCATTGAACCGTCTGATGTACGGTATAACCTGGTTGATGGCATCGTAGATAAAGTTTTTCACGGATCAGCAAAAGATCTCGTTCAGACACTTGTAAAGAGCGAACAGCTTACGGATGAGGACCGCGATGCGATTAAAAATATGATAAAATCGATGGAGGATTGATATGGAACTCTGGTTTCAGCAGATTGCCGAACTCAGCCGGAGCATGATACATTTTGCGTGGCTGCCCCTCCTGATCTGGACGCTGGTGGCCGGTGCTACAATGCTCTTTCTGCGATCGGCGGGCAAACTTCATGCTCAATATCACTATCACATCCGACTTGCGCTGATGACGGGGCTGCCGCTGGGCCTGTTCTCTACCTGGATCATTGAGCAGCTATCGGCTGCGCTCACCGCAATGGGTGCCGAAACGGCAACGCTAAAAGTTATTGCCGTGATGTACTCGCTCGAGGTTGGTTTGGTAACTCCTGAAACCACTACGTTTCCTACCCTGGTTGACCTGGCTTTCCTGGCTGTTGGCACCATTTTTATTCTGGGAGTCATCTGGATGATTGCCGGTCGCATCAGGCAGTGGCTGCAGCTTGGTCAGCTAAGGAGTCAAATTCCGATGCATCCGCTTACAGAACTCGACTCCTTATCTAAAACCAACAGAGATCTGATTCAGCAATCCGGGATTAATGTCAAAATCGGGTATACCCGACAGGATATCATTCCGGTTACGTTTGGTGTGTTCGACCCTGTAATCCTGGTTCCGGAATCGCTGATGTGTGAACCTGAAAAAATGGATCTCGCCATACGCCATGAACTGACTCATATTGTGAACCGTGATTTTGTGACGCACTTAACAACCACGGGTATTCAATCGCTGTTCTGGTTTCATCCGCTTGTCCACATGCTTTCGCGGCAACTGGTTGATTACAGAGAAATGCGATGCGACAGTATCATTATATCAGATACTTCAATCTCGAAAAAACGGTACGCTTCACTGCTTTTCGAGCTTCTTCCAATGCCAAATCTTAACCGACAAATCTCCGTAAATATGGCACAACAATCATCCAACCTTAAAGAACGAATAGAACGTATTTCGCGGCAGGAGGATCATCAGATCTTACCCTACCGATCAAGCCTCACTGTACTGGCTACACTGCTTTTTACGCTAACCGTAGCTATGGCGTGCACCGATCTGCAGACGCAAGCCGTGTTTGATGAAGAAGATTTTGACCTGATGACTGACGTAGACCGAACCGGTGAGCGCGGATATCA
>CAZXYQ010000238.1:0-3054 GCA_964644975.1 uncultured Rhodohalobacter sp. | reverse complement strand
CTATACTTAAAATAATTAGTGATGGATCTATTTAATGAAAACGAAGGCCACGATAGCGGTAGTTCAGATCAGCCGCTTGCGACCCGAATGAGACCAAATTCACTCGATGAATTTGCAGGCCAGGAAGATCTTGTTGGTGATGGAAAGATGATTCGTCGAATGATAGAAAGTGGAATGATTGGATCACTGATTTTCTATGGTCCGCCAAGTTCAGGTAAAACAACGCTTGCCCATGTTATATCGAGGGAGATCGATGCCCATTTTGATATTATTAATGCAGTTCTTGATGGAATAAAAGAGCTACGTAAAGTGGTTGCTCAAGCAACTCAAAGGAAAAAAGCGGGAGGAAAAAAGACGATTCTTTTTGTGGATGAAATTCATCGGTGGAATAAAGCTCAGCAGGACGCATTACTTCCGCATTTGGAGTCGGGCGTTATTAAATTAGTCGGGGCAACGACTGAAAATCCGTTTTATTCGCTGGTAAACCCGCTATTGTCTCGCTGCCAGTTGTTTGAACTGAAACCTCTGCTAAAGAAAGACGTGCTGCTCATGATCAACCGCGCTTTGGGTGATGAAGAGCGGGGGCTTGGGTATCTAAATCTGGAGCTTACTGATGACGCAAAAGAGCACTTTGCTGAGTATGCAGGAGGAGATATCAGAAATGCATTGAATGCCCTGGAAATGGCCGCCCTTACAACTCCTAAGAGTCCGTCCGGCAAAGTCGTTATCGACATTAACACGGCTGAAGAGTCAATACAAAAACGAAGCGTTAGGTACGACAGAACCGGAGACGAACACTACCATTACGCCTCTGCAATGATTAAGTCTTTGCGCGGTTCTGACGCTGATGCAACACTCTATTGGATGTGTGCAATGCTGGAAGCGGGTGAAGATCCGAATTTTATATTCAGGCGGCTGCTAATATTCGCTTCTGAGGATATAGGCATGGCCGATCCGTATGCAATAACGGTAGTGAATTCAGCACATGAATCATTTCTGAAGACCGGTATGCCTGAAGGGTTCTATTTTTTGTCGCACTGCGCGATTTTCTTGTCTCTTTCTGTAAAGAGTAACAGCACGAAAGCGATATTTAAAGTTCATGAAAATATTAAAAATAAGGGGGTTGAAGATGTGCCTGCTCACCTTAAGGATAAAACAGCAAATAAACTGAGCGCGTCATTCCTGGGAGTTCAAAATGCATCCGATGATTATAAATACCCTCATAACTATTCCGGCGGCTGGGTGGATCAGCAGTACCTGCCTAAAAAATACTCAAACGAAAGGTGGTTTGAACCGGGGAAAGAGGGGAGAGAAAGTAAGCTTTGGCAGAGGCTTCAAAAAATGAAGAGTAAAGAATAAAATTAAAAAAATTCTCACCCGAAAGTATCAGTTTCGGGTGAGTTTATTGGAGCTATTTCTCGGTGTCTACCATAACACGAGATCTTTATCTGGTTAAAAAAATATGGCAATAATATATAAATACAAAAATAATTATGTGAAATATATAAAAATATATAAATAAAGATTACAAAAAAGAAAAGCGCTTTTTCCGGGTGCGAATGTCAAAAGACCCTGGATGGCCTGAAATTAATCTGTGATAAATTGGAATTCTTTGCGAGTGAGATAAGTTAAAGTACCAAATAGTTTAATATCAAATTAATTCAATAAAGTTAATTGAGTTCCCAAATGAATACGATTCATATATTGTCATCAACAGATCGACCGGGATCAAACGCATTAAAAGTTTCAACATACGTGGAACGTTATCTTTCCGATTCTGCAAATGCAAAGGTGTTTTCACTCAGGGACTATCCCTTTAAAGATATTGTAGGTGGCCGCTATGGTGAAGATATCAGCAGCGTAAAAAAGTTCAACAAAGAGTTTTTGGCTGCAGACGGTTTCCTATTTGTCGTTCCTGAATACAATGGCGGATTTCCCGGAGTGCTTAAGTTTTTTATCGATTATTTACCGTTTCCTGATGCTATGTTTAAGAAGCCGGTAAGTTTTATTGGAGAGGCAGCAGGGTCTTTTGGAGCACTCCGGCCGGTTGAGCATTTACAGCAGATATTGGCCTACAGGAAGGCATTAATCTATACAGAAAGAATGTTTATTAGTGGGGTAAATAATAACTTTGATAGCGAAAAAGGAATAAAATCTGAAATGCTGCAGGGCTTGCTTGAAGATCAGCTAAATGGTTTCGTAGATTTTGTAGGTAAGCTGTCTGATTAATCACAGACAGGTGATGATTGCATTACCTTATCTACATGAAACTTGAAAAGAATCCGCGTTTGGTATTAAAAAGCAGCCGCTGATTCTTTTTATTCGGTAAAACCACTATATGTGTAATGAAGGGTCAGTTAATCTTAAGCATATATCCAACACCATGTAGCGTCACAAGATGATGAGGATCGTCGGGATACTCTTCAATTTTAGCTCTCAGTTTAGATATGTGAACATCCACTGTCCGTGTGTTTGTGCTATACTCGTAGCGCCACACCTGTTCCAAAAGTTCATCTCTTGATACCGGATGATTTGCCTGCTCCACAAGATATTGAATCATCTCTACTTCTCGGGTTGACAGACTGTGTGTTACACCGTCCGGTTTAATTACCTCCGACTCTTTGAGGTCAATTTTAACATTTCCCAGTTTAAGCACTTCGAGAGGCCCCGATTTGGAGTAAGAACTGGCTCGTCTGAGTCTCGCCTGTATCCTGGCCAAAAGCTCTTTAACTCCAAATGGTTTCGTAATATAATCATCAGCCCCAATATTTAAACCAGCTACTTTATCTACTTCCTGGTCTCTTGCGGTAAGCATAATGATGGGGAAAGTATACTTTGATGCCCTGATGGTTTTACAAATTTCGTAGCCGCTCATGCCGGGCAGCATCAGGTCTAGAAGCATCAGGTCAGGTTTAAATTGTTTGGTCATCTCAATTGCTTTCTCGCCATCAGAAACAACCTCAACTTTGTATCCTTCACTTTCCAGTGTATCCTGAAGTGTAAAAATCAGGCTGGGTTCGTCTTCAACAATCAATATTTTCTTACTGGACATAT